>NZ_CP150189.1:2038371-2363546 GCF_037965815.1 Aeribacillus sp. FSL K6-2833
TTCTCCATTTTCTAAACTTTCACGGATACATTGCTCTAAGTTGGAACTAACAATAACGGCAATAGCGCGATCGATAGCGTTTCGTGCAGCAGAAAGTTGGGAAATCACGCTTTTGCAGTCCTTTTCTTGTTCCATCATACCAATAATCCCTTTTACTTGTCCTTCAATTCGTTTTAGGCGGTTTTTGATTTCTTTGCTGTATTCCATTTGGCATTTCTCCTTTCTTTGCAAGGACAATCGGCCATTGAATAGCTCTTCACTTTAAAGCCACGGCTGCGCAAAAAGCGAATGCCTAAATTTTTTCCTGCTTCATCACTTACAATCACATGGATTGGTTTATTAGGAATTTCATAAACATGCCGTTTTAAATAAGCAAACGGTATGTGCAAGGAATTCGCAATGGGATGATGATTCGTTTTTTCGTTGTAATCACGAAGATCTAGAATTGTTAAAGAATTTATACTTTCATCGCGGTAGTCAACACACGGAACTCCTCTTACTGGATAATACCGCCGATAGACAGATATTGATAACAAAATAAATAAAGCCAAAAGCAGTATTCCTTCCAATTTTTCTTTTCACCTCATTCATTGTTTTTATTTATGAACAATTATATACATGTATAAGTATATAATCAACCGATTTATTTTTCTAAACAAATTTTGGAACAGAGGCATTGTCTATACTTGTTAGCTATCAATATAGCCTTCCTCCATTTCCTTAATTTAAAAAATATTTGCGGAGGGAGAAAAAGGAGACTCGGTATGAATGATTCAAGTCTCCCCTTTTTTTAGTCATTACCGGACTGCACAACGGTTTGGACCGATTTCCATCTCGCGCTGCTGCTGTTCATCTGGATGTAGCTTTCCCATATTTGTTTGCCGAATTTCCTGATAAGCGTTCGGCTGGGGAGGCAAGTTTTCCGTCACCGTTTTTCGAAACTCTTCTTCGCTCGGGATATTTAGACCATGATTTTTTGTGTACAGCCTACCTAATGTAGTTCCCACACTTCCATCGTCATTCATTTCACCCGGTACCATAAAATGTGCAGGCAAAACCAACAACTTATCTGCTAATTGTTTATAGCGTTCATATAATGTCTTGCGCAAATCCCCGACCCAATCTTGCGCTTTTCCAGCCAAATCCGGACGGCCGATGGAATCGATAAATAAAATATCTCCAGTTAATAAAAATTGGTCATCTACAATAAACGAAGTGCTGCCAATTGTATGTCCCGGTGAATACAGAGCTTCGATCACTGTATGGCCGACCTGAATACGACCCCCATCTTGAATGGGTGCATAGGGAAAGGTCACTTCTTTTGCATCTTTCGGCGGCAAATAGTATATCGCTCCAAGTTGTTCAGCCAGCTTGCGGCCGCCGGAAATATGGTCGGCATGCAAATGGGTGTCGATTACATGTTTAATGACAATCCCGCGTTCCTTCGCAAACTGAATGTATACATCGGTCATGCGATTTGTGTCAATGAGCGCGCCTTCTCCGTTTGATTCGATCAAATAGGAAAGGCAGCCTTTCCCAAGACGGACAAATTGGTAAATGGCACCGCCGTTTTTCAGCTCGGCGATTTTGACTGGTTCTAAATGCTCGCTCCACGCTTTCATGCCGCCTTCAATGGAATATACATGAGAAAACCCTGCTTGTTCAAGTTGCTCAGCAACAAATAGCGAAGATCCGCCTTTGGCGCAAACCACATAAATTTCGTTTTCTTTCTCTTTCGGCAATTGTTCGAGGAATGGATCCACACCATCAAGAACCTCAAAATAAGGAATGTTCATAACTTGTACGTTCTTTCCTTCGATTCTCCAATCGGCAAACTCTTCTGGATTGCGGACATCGACAATAAACAAGTCTTCCCCTTGGATGATTTTGTTTGCAATTTCTTTTACAGTCATAGTTTTTACAGACATATTCCCTTCTTCCTCCTATCTAATGTTGTAATACCGGGTCAAAACCTAACCCCCATCGGCCCTCATTTCTGTTTGCCGCACACCAATTGTCCAATTGTTTCAACTAGTTTTTAGGCTACGGCAGGATCGCGTTGCCATTTACCTCTTTAAGCGAAATGCCTTGTTCCAACAGAAAATGATTTAACAACATGGGCATGTTGTTGTATACACGGTTACTTTTTTATTGCTTTTTCACTGTTTAAAACGCTAATGTAATGTCCGCATCTTTGGCAAAGTTTAAAAATGTTGCTGCACCGGCAACATCAATGCCATCAATGAAATGTTCCTTATCCAGCCCCATAACATCCATTGTCATTTGACAGGCAATCAATTTCACACCAAATTCTTGAGCCATTTGGACAAGTTCTTCAATCGATGGTACGTTCGCTTTTTGAAAACCTTCTTGAAAGCGTTCTTTCCCTTCCGGTATCGGCAAATGCTTATGCTCTTCTTTGTGAATAAGGTTCAATCCTTCAAAAGTAAAGAAAATCCCTACCTCCGCTTCTGTTGCCGCTGCCGCAGTGGCAATATTAAATACCTTGTACGCATCAAATAAACTACCGTTTGCTGCAATGATCGCAACTTTCATCATTCATTCCTCCTGTATTTTTAGTTTCTTGTTTTACATATACCTGTATGGGTATTTATAGTTTTAATACTACTTAAAATCTCTCTAAAAGTCAACGCTTTTTAATTTTTGATTTCATCACTTCCTTCATTTTGCCGTATTGTTCTCATAATTGATAATGGTAGAATTCTCCCATCTCTTTTGCCTACAATGATCTTTATGTAAAAATAGAATTTACCAATTGTTCCAACCTTTTGGGCGCTAAAATCTCTTTTTCTTGAAACATTCCTGCCCCATTTTCTAAAAAGGAAAAAGATGTTGGAACCCCATCGAAAGAAACAACCACTTTCCGCTCAAATGGAAGGTAAGCCGAGTTGACATTGTAAATCCTCACTGCATGACTGAAACCTATTTTCGCCAATAGTCCCGTTTTGCGGACCTTTGTCTACTATAGGAGCAGGAAAGGAAACAATTTGCCGCTTTTTTATGTTCTCTTTGGACTTAAAAAAAGCATGCTTTCCCCAATTAGCCGCAAGGGATCTAAGAAATGTCATATCCATGAAAAAGTGGGATGACAGACTTTTTCATGAAATCGAGAAATGCATGGACAGTTGGAGATAAATTGCCGCTTTTCCACGCAAAGGCCGTTGTAGTGGTAATTGGATTATTCTGAATGTCACGATAGACTACATTATTATTTAATACCCGTTGGATAGAAGCCGGTACGATCGCCACACCCATTCCTGAGGAAACAAGAGATAAGACAGTAGGCAATTCTTGCGTTTCTTGTACTACCTTCGGATGGAATCCCGCATGATAACAACAATTCATTACTGCATCATAATGAGTTTGATTCGCCTTTCTTCCTGTTAAAATGAATGGATCGTTTGCTAAATCTTCCAGTTGAATCGGCGAGGTTTTGGCAGCTAACGGATGATCCTTTGGCAATGCTAGCACCATTCGTTCTTGTCGAATGACTTCGACCTGAATGCTGTCATTTTGTATGTTGAAAGGATGGCAAAGTATTCCTATATCAATAAGGCCTTTTTGCAAAGCTTTCAATTGCTCTCTTGTCGTCAACTGTTGCAAATCGATATGAATATTTGGGTATTGTTTTCGATAGTGCTCTAAAATAACAGGAAGAAGATCATAGGCAGCTGAGGCGATAAAACCGATCACTATTTGCCCGGCTTCTCCACGGTTTACCATTTTTACTGTTTCGACAGCTTCCTCTACATTCTTCAAAATTTGATAAGCTTTTTCCAAAAACACCTCTCCTTCTTTCGTCAGCTCTACCTTTCTTTTCGACCGCTGGAAAAGCGGCACACCTATTTCTTCCTCTAATTGGCGAATTTGCTGACTTAATGGCGGCTGCGCTATATTTAAGCGGGCAGCAGCTTTGCCAAAATGCAATTCTTCTGCGACTGTGATGAAATATTTCAAATGGCGAAGTTCCAACGTAATGCCTCTCCTTTTTAATATTTTTAACATATTAATAATGATTTAAATATATATTAGACATATTAAAGTTCGTTTTGTAAAGTGAAAATAAAGAACAATTTTTTCATATGAAAAGATTTAGTGAAACTGGAGGTTATGATGAGGAAAGTTCTTCTGCTCACGATAGGAATGTTCGCACTCGGGTTTGATGCCTATGTCATCTCCGGTTTGCTGCCGAAAATGGAAGAAACGTTTAAAATTAGCGCTTCACAAGCAGGTCAGGCAGTAAGTATCTTTACCTTTTGCTATGCACTGGCGGCTCCGGTTTTTGCGACAATATTGGCTGGTAAACCTATGCGCAACATTTTAGTGCTGGCACTTGCCGTATTCTCAATAGGCAATGGAGCCAGCGCATTAGCGCCGACTTTTTCCACGCTGTTGATGGCTCGTGCAATTGCGGGCATCGGAGCCGGTCTCTATTCTCCGTTGGCAGCAGCTGCTGCCGCATCCCTTGTTCCCGGACAGATGCGCGGCCGAGCTCTTGGCATAACGCTTGGCGGCATGAGCACGGGAACAGTTGCTGGTGTTCCCCTTGGATTGTTCATTGCTGAACATTTAGATTGGCAAACAACTCTTTGGTTCATCACTGCACTAGGTTTTGTCGCTATGATCGGGATTATCATCTCGTTTCCAGACTTTCCTGCTTCGGCACCGCCATCGCTGCAGCAACGTTTTGCCATGATGGCAAAAGGACGAGTTGCCGCAATCATCAGCGTAACTTTTATAACAAGCATTGCCAGCTTGGGACTCTATACGTATATTTCAACCATTTTGGATAACTTAAAAGACACCCCCAGCCTTGCACCTTATTTGTGGGCATGGGGCATTGGGGGCGTCATCGGGAGCTTTTCCGTTGGGTATTTCATTGACCGGACAGCAAGACCGAAAATGCTTATGGCCGGCATTTTAACCATCATGGCTTTCGCTATGTTCTGCATACCATTTGCACTCCCTTTTCCGATCCTATCCTTTTTGCCTTTTGTTCTATGGGGGGCGATGGGCTGGGCTTCGCAAGCCCCGCAACAACATGAACTGCTACGTTTGCAGCCTAATCACGGCGCTGCTGTTGTCGCTTTAAACAGTTCCGCTAATTATTTAGGAAGTGCGGTAGGTTCTGCTCTTGGAGGGATTGTGTTGCTTGCCGGATTAACTCCTTCCTCCCTTCCGTTCGCTGCAGGTTGTCTAGTATTGGCGGCTTTGCTGGTACAATGGTTGATAATATCAAGCAATAGAAAGCGGGGAAACGCGAAAAACATGTCAGATCTTATGCAATAAACCTATCTATGAAAAACAATAGGATGCTACAATCCATATACTTGGAAACTTGACGCTCACGAAGAGATGTTTTTGGATCGAGATACTTGAAAACACATAAACAAGCATCATATAAAAATCGTTTTCTCTAGAAAAGTATAAATTCTAATAGGGTACCCTAAATATGGTTAATAATGATGGGAATGGTTCATTGGCAAGCGGAACGTGAATCTCATGATTTCAGGAGGATATTTTCAGGAACTTATCGAGTTTAGGGGAAAAAGTGTTCAGTACTGTTCATTTTAAACACCCTGGAAGGTTTCTGTTCCGTCCCTTATGTGTTGGTTTTGTCGTTAAAAAACAAATTTTTCCACATCTACTTAAACCATCCCTTTTCTTTGGATTGTTTTATCGCTTCGATCCGGTTCGTTACTTCAAGCTTTTCCAAAATCGTTGAAATATAATTTCGGACCGTGCCTGTTTTTAGTTTCAGTTCGTCCGCGATTTTTTTTGTGTTTTTCCCATCGGCTACAAGTTCTAATATTTCTTTTTCCCGTTCCGTGAGAGGATTTTCTTCACTGTATACATCATCCATTAGTTCTGGTGCATAGATTCGCCTGCCTGCCATGATGCTTCGAATCGAGCTTGCCAGCTCCTCACTCGGGCTGTCTTTCAATAAATAGCCGCTTACACGAGCTTTTAAGGCCCGTTGAAAATAACCGGCACGGGCAAACGTTGTTAAAATGATCACTTTACATTCCAGATCTTTCAGCTCTTCAGCTGCCTCAAGTCCACTTTTTTTGGGCATTTCGATATCCATGATGCAAACATCAGGCTGATATTGCTTCACAAGAGAAACAGCTTCTTCTCCGTTAGTCGCCTGCCCCACCACTTCCATATCCTCTTCCAGATTGAGCAATGTTCCTAAGGCGCCGAGCATCATACGCTGGTCTTCAGCTATGACAATTCGAATCATGATTTCAGTCCCTCCTTAACGGTCTGCTTTACTACATTCGGTATTTTCATGATTAATGTAGTCCCTTTTTCCGAATAAATATCCAGACTGCCGTTTACAAACTCCAAACGTTCTTTTATTCCGATCAGTCCATTTCCTTTTGCAAGATCCCGTTCCTCCTTAATGCCGATTCCGTCGTCTTGCACCGTCATACATATTTCGTTCCAAGATTTCTGAATGGCAATCCGGCAAGTGAAAGCTTTGCTATGCTTGACGACATTTGTTACTGCTTCTTTCAAACACATACTTAAAATGTTCTCAATAAACGGGGATACGTTTGATAGTGTGAATTCTTCTTCATTACTTACCAACTTGATTTCAGCAGCTTGGAGTAGTTGTTTTATATGTATGATTTCCTCTTTCAATCGAACCCCGCGCATTTGTGAAACTATTTTCCTTACTTCATTCAATGCAGTTCTGGCCGTTTGCTGAACGTCTTTTAATTCGCTGCGGGCTTGTTCAGGGTCTTTGTAAATTAATTTTCTAGCCAAATCGCTTTTTAGACCGATAAGGGACAGCTTCTGGCCTAACGCATCATGAAGATCGCGGGCAATTCGCTGGCGCTCCTCCTGTTTCACGAGCTCGGAAATTCTTTTGTTGGCATCTTGGAGCTGTTCTTCGAGCTGCCCTTGCTTTTTTCGATTATAAATGTTGAATGGAAGAAGGATGACGCTAATCCAAATGATGATGACAAATGGCAATTGCTTTAAGAATAACTTTTCCTGTAGAACCACGTTATAGTTGATCGAGATGGTCGTTGCAGCTAAGTGAATGATGTACAATATTAAAAAAGCAATGCGGTTTTTGATATGACCGTTATAGTAAGCAATATAAAAAGCAAAATAGATAAATTGGAAAAGGATCGTCATCGTGATAGAAATCCCAATTAAAATTGATGTCCACAAGTAGACAGGCCACTTCTTTGAAATAAAAGCTAAACGATATACAAAGAAAAATATAAGTGTCAGCACGATCCCTGCAATGATTTCCTTAGTGGAGGAAGATTGAAAAATAAAATAAAACGGCAATATGCTAAAAACGCTCCATATATAAGGAGTAATTCCCGAGAATTTCTCTAAGATCATATACTTTTTTTGCATGGTCAAATCCTCTAAAAATTTGTTTTACATGTTATCTTATCATAAAAAGGTAGACTGCGTCTTGAAAACTTTGCCCAATTTTCTAAAGATTTTACAATTCAGATTCAATATGGACTTTCGACTTTTTTTCCTTCTTTTTCGATAAGTCTTTAAACCCGACAAACTTTTTCGCTTGCTCATCCCATAAGCGGAATTGGAGAGATTTTAAGCTTGTCGCTAGAGTGATGGTTGGTACATTCTGTAAAAGATACGTTTGATTGTGTGCCTCTTCCAGCTTATAATTAGGTATCCTTGGGCTCAAATGATGGACGTGGTGAAAACCGATATTTCCAGTAAGCCATTGCAGCGGTTTTGGAAGCTTATAGTATGAACTCCCTTCAACAGCTGCTTTCACATACTCCCAGTTTTCATCTTCTTCAAAATAAGAATCTTCAAATGTGTGCTGTACGTAAAAAAGCCAAATGCCTAAAGAGCCTGAAATGAAAAAGATTGTGCCTTGAATGATAAGAAACGGCTCCCATCCGATCGTCCAACCAAGCAGCCCAACTAAGGCAACGATTGATATGTTTGTTATATATGTGTTGATGCGTTCCTTTAACCTCGCATTTTTTCTGTTAAACCGATTTTTAATAAGGAAAACGTAAATCGGTCCTAGCCCAAACATCACGAACGGATTTCGATACATCCTGTAGGCGAATTTAGTTAAAGGCGGTGCTGACAAATATTCATCAACTGTCAAAACCCATATATCCCCTGTTCCGCGCTTATCTAAATTTGAGCTGGTTGCGTGGTGGACTGAATGGTTGTGCTGCCATTTGCTGTACGGAAACAACGTTAAAATACCAGCTATTGTTCCAAAAATTTTATTGGCAAGGCGGTTTTTAAAAAAGGAATAGTGACAGCAATCATGGAAAATGATGAAAAGTCGAACTAAAAATCCAGCTGCGATCATGCAAATAGCGAAAGTAAGAACATAAGAAATGGATAAGCTTTGATAAGCTAAAAACCATAACAGAAAAAACGGCACAGTTGTATTGACTAACTGCCAAACACTATTCATAGTGTGAGGTTTTTCATAAGGAGCCATTTGCTTTCTCAAATTTTTTTGCATTTGTTTCGTCATTTTTTGATTCCCTTCTTTATTTGATATTTCTAATCATATAAGAGGGAAATCGATCTGTGAAGTCATATATGTCATATTCAGAATATGATAAATGTCATATATCGTTTTCTATCATATTCGTAATTGCTGACGGACATTCAAATTTTGGGAAAATGTTTTTTAACAAAACACATCTTGTAACAAGGTATTTTGCAAAGGATGGGCCAACAAGCAAGAGACGAAAAGCAAATTGTGATGATAACGGCATTTGCGGAACTTTGTGGATATTTTCTGAAGAGACTTTTGCAACGAGGAAAAGGCCGGACATTGAGTTTGAATGAAAACTTGAAGTATTCTCCATTTCATGTCTACTCGACATAATGCCGTTAGTTAACGGGTTCTTTTTAAAAGCTCCTTAAAAAATATGAAACCACAGAACTCTTCAATGAATTTCTGTGGTTTTTTACAGTAATAGGAGCATTTCCCTTCCATCTTTAGGAAGTTGTGAGCCTTGCCGTTTTAGATAAAACACAATATCGCTTTTTCCAGAATCTTAGCGAAAAACGGCTGAAGCACCGATGCCTTTAATATAACTGAACACTCCTTCTGCCTAGACTTTGAGTTTGTTCCCTTTGTCTCACATAAGGCCCTTTTTATTTCTTTATAAAAGGGATTATAGCGTAAATGGGGTTGTCCATTGCATTTGTAATAGCCAGCCCAAACAATTGAACAATTTTCAAATTCATGAAGTCACTCGTATTTACGTGTGAATAAGTGCATATTAGGCATTTTTCACGATCCATCTCCTGTCATTCGATCAAAACGTACATAACTATTTACTAAATGAACAGTACCACCATTTCTTGGCTTTTAGTCATATGCTTTATGTAATTTCATTTATTAGAATAATACGTTCTGTATTATCATCTTGTTGAAAGTAGTGATTTAAATTGACAGTTAAAAATATTCATGGATGCATACTCTAGTTTATTTTAATTATTTTGTAGATATATCTTTTTTCATCCAATATTTATAAAATTCACTGTTATGTAAAAAATGAAGAATTTCATCAGCTGTTAATCCGAGTTTTTTAGCTTCTAATATAAGCTCAACCCATTCTATATCCAATATTTGTTGTTCTTCCAATTCTTTATTGTTCATGTTTCCATCCTCCTTTCCATCTGTCACTGAAAACACAATACATTGATTTCTTGAAATTGTCATATATCAAAAGTTATAGATGGGCAA
This sequence comes from Aeribacillus sp. FSL K6-2833, assembly GCF_037965815.1. Classification (GTDB taxonomy): domain Bacteria; phylum Bacillota; class Bacilli; order Bacillales; family Aeribacillaceae; genus Aeribacillus; species Aeribacillus composti. Next base: position 2,048,126 of record NZ_CP150189.1, read on the forward strand.
ATTTCGCAAAAAAAAATGAGCCACTTTTGCTCATTTCTTACAACAAGTTTAACTCCTTTGCTTGGACCACTGCTTTTGTTCTGCGATTTACTTGCAATTTGCTGAAAATATTGTTTAAGTGGACTTTTACCGTTCCGACAGCCAAACCAAGTCTTTCTGCAATTTCTTTATTCGTTAAGCCGATTGAAACAAGGTTTAACACTTCCAATTCGCGTTCTGTCAACGGATCAACCAACTCATTCTTGATCGTCTCTGCTTTTTTCTCGACTGCGATTTTTGTTTCTTTTCCAAATGAATACAGCAGTTCAAGTACATAGACAGCCTGTGATGCGATGGTTGTCAACACTTCCATATTCTCGGATTCAAAGGCGTTTTTTAACTGATTATTTTCTAAATAAAAGATCCCCTTGACCGTTTTTTGTTGGACGACAGGAAAACATAACACTGACCTGACTTTGTTTTTTTGAATATAGTGATCTTTTGAAAAAGTAAAATCATTTACTGCATCCTGGAGCTTTATCGTTTCTTTTATACGGTGCACATACTGGATAACAGAAATCGGAATGTTTTCGCCAACGTTTTGATCCATTTCGTTTGTTTCGCCATGTGTGGAAATGACTTTTTCAATCGAAAAAACGGTTTCTTTTCCATTTGGCCTGATGAAGCATACCTTTTCAGCCCCTTTAAATCTGGCAATGAGCATTAATAATTTCCCGAGCAATTGCTCTAAGTTCATGTCCTCAGACAAAGAGGCTGCTGCTTGAATGATGGCGGACAAGCCCCGTTCCTCACCTTTTGTTCGTTTGGTCCCTTCCCACGTTATCATGCTTTTATGATCGTTTTTTGTTTGATTTGTTTCCTCAATCAAAGTAAATTCAGGATAATCGTGCTGCAGCTGTTCCGCTTTGTTGTGCGCCCCCCACAGCCGATAACATCGATGCGCTTCACGTAAGTATGTTTGCGCAATGCGATGCATGCCTTTTTTGGCATAGAAGTCCCCTGCCAATTCATTAGCGAGTGCTTCAATCTGAATGTCAGAAGAAGTTTTTGCGGAATGAATTGCCTCATCATACCATTTCATGGCTTCTGTCTCTTTTTTTTGCAATCTGTCCCATTCCGCCAAAAGTAATTGCTGTTTATGTCGAAAATTGTCAGGGCAATGCTCAGACCATTTTTTAAATTGATTCAAAGCCCGTTTCAGCTGTTTTTTAACTATTTTCATGTTTTTCCTGTCTTTCTGTTCGCAACGCCTGATTAACAATAAACTATGATAAAAGTAAAATTCAGGCGAAATGATCAATACGAGAGATTTTGTGACCAATTTTTCAAGACGGACCGCCAGTTGATATGCCAGCTCGTCTTCTTTTAACAAAAATGCGATTTTCAATTGAACGGTATCATAAACGATAATCGATGATTCATCTAGATTTTCTCTTTCTTCATACATAGTAAATTTCGCATGAGGATGAACGAGACATTGCAGCCAAGTTTTCACCGCTTTTAAAAACATAATGGAATGTTCCATTTTAATTTGCAAAACAAACTCTAGCTGCTTCTCAATTTCTACTAACAACTGATTGAGCGGTTCCCCCTTAATCAACATTGTAATGACCAGAAATGAGCTCGATTCCCCGGCCAAATGAAGGTTGCCGGATTCAACGCAATGTTTTTGTGAACGTTTTATATAAAAAAGATTGTCCTCAATCGTTTTTTTCCAGTGGTTCACAAATGTGCCAAAAACGAAATCGACCCGCCCCATTAGGTGTTTTGATTGAAATCGAGAAGCTGTGTGTAAAGCAAGCTGTCCAAATTGAAAGCTTCCCTCATAATCTTGAAAACCGGCGCTTAAAAATAGTGCATAATTGTTGTAAACAAGTGCGGACACATCAGTCGTTCCATGTCGTAATGTAAGACGGAGCGCCCGGAGCATGAGAATGCTGACAAGATATTGATCATACTGGTAGCTGGCTCTGTTCAAATTAATTAAAATCTCCATTAGTAAACGTGTATTCCTGTCTGTCATCGTCGGCAAAGTTGTGAGATCATTTGCGGAACGAGTTCCGACCGCTTTTTTCGTTCGGATCATCTCGAGAATCACTTTAAACTTACTCGGATGACGCGGCAGCTTCCATCCGAATAATCGAAGGCCTTTTAACCCTGCCTCAACCGCTTTTTCAAACTGCTGTTGATGAGAAAACAACAAAGTTTTCATATTGTAGACTTTTAATTGGTCTTCCCTTGTTTTGGCATAGATTAATATTTCATTAAATGTCCTTTCCGAATCAAGAAAAAGTCCATTTAAATATTCGCTTTCCCCTTTTCCTAGAAAAAGCTTGTAACTTAATTCATAACTGACTTCCCAATAATTTTCGGGAAGCAATTCAATCCCCGTTTTAAAATAATTCAATGCTTTATCAAATAATGCTGCGTTTTTCGCTTTTTCACCCGCCGACCAATTGAGCTCAGCCAAATCTGCTTTTCTTTCGGGATGTTGAATGAACCTTCTGCCCAAGTTAAGATGGTTGATCATTTCAAAAAACTTTTCATGTTCTTCTTTACTAGTTCTTTTGAAAAGAAATTGACCTGCATTATAATGAATTTCTTGTTTTTCCCTGTGATCAAGCAATGAATAGGCAGCTTGCTGGACACGGTCATGAATGAACTGATACCTTCCTTGATCTGAAACCTGGATTATCATCCCTTCCTGGACTCCTTCGGACAATGCGTCGGTCATTTTCTCCGTATTGATTCCATCATGAAGAAAAGACAAAAACTGAAAATCGAAGCGATGTCCAAGACAGGAAGCTGTCAAGATAAGTTTTCGGGTTAACGGCGACAGTTTTTCAATTTTGCTGACAATGAATCCGATCATTTCATCGTATTCGGGCTGCTCCTTCACTTTGTTGAGATTCCATTCCCATTTTCCTCTTTTTAAGTTGCACCATAGAAACTTTTCATCGTATATTGTTTGGAAAAGCTGTTTAAAAAATAATGGGTTTCCCGCTGTTTTCTCATATAGTACAATGGCAAGCTCGCGAACATCGTCCGGGCTGCATCCCAACGTTTCCGCAATGATTTGGTTAATATGATCAACATTCAGCATGCCGAGTGGAAATTCCCTAATATTTTCTTTGCTTCTTTTCATTTCTTTTAATTTCGTTAAGAAAGGATGTCCTTCTTTCATTTCATCATCGCGATAAGCCCCAATGATGAGCAAACTTTCAAACTCTGGATCGTTCAGTATGGATTGCAGCAATTCTAGCGATGCTGTATCACACCATTGAAGATCATCTAAAAAGAATAACAATGGATGGCTTTTTTTCGCAAATGTTTGCATAAAACGCCTGAATGCCCAATGAAAACGAAGCTTCGATTGGGAAGAAGGCAATAAAGGTACAGCGTCTTGTTTGCCGATCAACAGTTCCAGTTCAGGAATGACCTCCGTGATAACCGCCGCTCCTGAACCTAAATGTTCAAGAAGCTCTCTTTTCCAACGTTGAAGTTCTTCTCTGCTTTCCGCCAATAATTGATTAATCAGCTGACGAAATCCGCGAATAAACGGTTCATATGGAATATCCCGCTGAAATTGATCAAATTTTGCGGAAACAAAATAACCATTTTCTTTTGCGCATAACTTTTCAATTTCATTCACAAGCGCTGTTTTTCCTGTTCCGGCGCTTCCTGAAATAAGCACCATTTTCGTCAAACCAAATCGAACCATTTTCAGTTCTTCCATTAAGCTTTGTATTTCTTTCTCCCTTCCGTATAACTTGCTTGTAATTTGAAATTGTGAAGAAAAGTCGTATCGGGCAATCTGAAATGATTGGACTGTTCCGTTTTGTTCCAGCATCTTTAAGCAATGGAAAATATCTTCTTTCAGTCCGAAAACCGACTGATAACGATCTTCAGGTGCTTTTGCAAGCATTTTCAAAACGATGTCGGAAACCACATTCGGCACATCTTGACGTCTTTCAGACGGATGAATGACCTTTTTTGTCATATGAGCATGCATCCATTCAAAATCAGAGTCAACGTCAAAAGGCAGACGGCCAGTTAATAGTTCATAGAAAATGACACCAAGCGAATAAATATCGCTGAGATGGCTGGAGGATGGATTGATTTGTGCGCTCTGTTCCGGCGAATGATAAATATCGTAAATTTCATCATCCTCTTCGGCTCCTCCAATATCAAAAAATTGCACATCTAGTTTTTCAGGATGAATGAAAATGTGAGCTGGACTTAGTATAGTGATGGAAATGTTTTGTTCGTGAAGGACGATTAATTTTTCTGCAAGTTGTAAAGAAATTTGAAGAAATTCGCTAATTCGTGGACGATGAATTTTGATATATTCTTTTAATAACATTCCCCCAGGATCTCGGTAAACAAGTGCATACGTGTTCCCCAATTGCTCAACTTCTATAGGCGTCACAATTTCCTTCATCTTCAGCTGCGAGTAGAAGTCATATTGGTGCAAAAAAGATGCATGATCAATTATCGATGGGGATTGTGATGTTAAAACTTTCAGCAAAACGCATTGATGATCACGATCGCGTATCCCCCGATAAACAGAAGCTTTTTTTCCTTTTCTCAGCAATGATATATAACTGTAGCCTGAAATATCTGACATTGACTTTTTCCCTCTTGGCAAATGCCGTAATATTTCGTTTTCCTTCTCCATACAGACAGGCACATCCTTTCATAAAAAAATTTCTCTTCCAGTATTCGCAAAATTTTCCGAAAACCCTTCTTTTTTCATTGAAAGAAGCGGTATTTCGTCTATAACTGCAACTTTTCCCTTCAATATTCTCGTATATAAGATGACATATGAAAAGAGGAATGATTCTGCTTGAATACAAATGGAGTTCGGTGTTTTTCAGGAAAACTGAAGAAAAATTATGAGGAAATAATCAGGATTTACTAAATAATGGGTGGCGGTTACAGACATTTGCACCGTTCTCTTCCGGCGCCTTTGTGCAGCCGCAATCCATTCAGATTATTTTTAAAAAAGTTCTGAAGAAATCATACACGTATGACAAAGAAGCAAAGCTTTTATCTTTTGGAATTTTCTTTGTAACGATGATGGGAGAAGCTGTTTCTTTTCCAAATACAACTCATCCCCCGCTTATTTGTGGAGCTGCTAAAAAAAGGGTCTTATTGTCTTTACAATATCGCTTCCGTTTAGTTTTACAAATGTTCGTTAATTCATATAAAACGCTTGGCGCCGTTTCGAAATCTCCATTACTTCTGAGATGACGGTGTTTAAAATGATGTAAAAAGTCTTGTAGAAAAAAATTACAGGACACTTACTCGGTCTAAAAGTACATTCGAGCCATTTTTCCGATTTTCAAATTCATTTCCTCAACTTTCTAATTCATTCCAAATGATAAATAATTTAATAGACTAAAACCATTTCTTACACATGCGGTTCAAAAACTTTTTGTGATAGGATAACCGGAACTTGCTCGATCATTGAATCGGTGCCGTAAAAAGGGCAAATGGCAGTCTTTTCATCATCGCACCATTTTAGAAGGATGAAATATTTTTAAACAATAAAAACAACCGCAAATTTCATCGTTTTTCAATTCTTTTCGATTAAAACTGATGAATCGGTGTGCTGTTCTGCACAGACTTCCCTTCAATTTATCGCCTTCCTAATTTTTGCAAAAAAATTCTCTTGCTATAATATCTGAACGGCCATACCAAGGGGTAAAATCTTCTATTGTATACAAATGCATCATACATGCTATTATTGAACAAAATTCTCATCAGCTCCACTTCATTCACAAGAACAACCTGTACCTTCTTTTCGTTATTTTTTTCACGTCATAAATTGCCTTTCTTATAATGTATTTTTTTAAAAGTGGTTATCCAGAAAGTCAAATCCCTATCGAAAACAAAAAATCATAAACGTCGATATATCAACGTCTCTAAAACATTAAGGGGCGTCTATAAGCCGGAAAATCGACTTATTAGACAGCCCCTGTCCATCACTTTTTATTGTGCTATTTTTTTAGGATGATCTGGCAATTCATTGACTGAAACAACTTGGTCTGTTTTCTTTTTCGGTTTTTTCCAATACTTTTCGTTGCCAGGCAGATCATCAAACCATGTTGCATCATCAGGGCAATCAAGCACCATAAATTGTCCATAATTGCCATCTCTAGATTGGTGATATTTCAAATACGCTTTTCCGTTTTCGATAGCTAAAATCTCGATTTTCCCAGAGGTATGGCTCATTGACAGGCGGACGCGCTTGCCTAGTCCTGATGTTCTTGCTTTTGCTTGTTCAACGATATCGTAAACTTCTTTCAATGTTAATACAAAGTCACTGTTGCCAGCAACAGGTCGATTCACAAAGAAATAATAAGGTGTTACTCCCGCCCATGATAACTTATCTAATAATTCGCCTAAAACAACAGGATCGTCATTAATTCCTTTTAATACTGGAGTTTGGTTGACCACTATTGCTCCGGCGTCATGGAGCGCTTCAAAAGCTTTTTTTGCTTCTTTTGTAATTTCTCTCGGATGGTTGACGTGAGCCATAATGTAGATTCGTTTTTCAGGAGAGGAAAACTCTCTAATGAGTTGGAGTAAAGATTCATCTTCATAAATTCTCATAGGGTTAAAGACAGGCATTTTGGAGCCGATGCGGATAATTTTTACATGCTCGATTTCTCGTAAGCTTTCAATGATCATGCGCAATTTTTTCGTAGCAAGGATTAAAGGATCCCCTCCAGTTAGAAGAACATTGTTGATTTCAGGAGTTTTGCGAATATAGTCAATACCAGGCTGTACGTCTGCCATCGCTTCTTTTACATCACTTCTAAATAATCTTTTTCGAAAGCAATAGCGGCAATATGCTCCGCAAACCTCAGAAACTAGCAGCAATGCTGTTGTTTTGTACTTATGCTGGCAGCCAGGAACGACATAGTTTGTATCTTCATCTGATGCGTCCCACCTCCCATACTCTCGCATTTCTCCTTCATTTGGAATAACTAATTTTCTGATAGGGTCGTTTGGATCATTCCAGTCGATCAAGCTTAAATAATAATCATTGACCCGAAACACATATTTTTCTGTGATCGGCTTCAGCTTTTCCCGTTCCTCTTTTGGGATTTGTTCAATTTTGTCGATGTTTGTTATATATTTTGGCATCGCCACATGTATCACTCCCCCATCATTAGTTAACAGTTCTATGATAACATATAGTAACAAATTATTTAGCAATATGTCCAAAACGTTCATTATTTTTTTGCAAAATTCGATAATATTTTCCTAAAAAAATTTGCCTTCCAGCAAGGAAAACTATTAAGCTAGTTTTCCAATGCGGACTTTTCTCTAATACAAGTCAAAATAGAAGGCAGATTCCACTACATTTGCTAAAACAAGGAATAAATATCTGACATATCTTGATAAGCTTTCACTAAATTTAGAATCCTTTTTTGCGAGTCTTTATCCCCGCTCAAACAATATATTGACTTAAGCCAAAAATGGAAAAAAAATCGTTTTCTATATTTTATCAGTAGCGTTGCATAAAAAATAAAAACATTTTATGCAGAATTTTCTGAATAAAATATTTTATAATAAACGAAAAACAAGGCAGTAACCAACTAAAGGTGATCACTATCCATTTGGTAATAAATGTATTTGTTTTATTGTTACATGGCTACTGCGCTTCGCCGACTTTTTTCAACTCATTCCCGTTGAATTCGTTCCACCCACACGGTACTTGGTTTCCAAAGAAAAACGCGAAGCCAACGATAAATCTGGGTGAGAGAATGTTTCGATTTCATTTCAAGTTGAATAAGAATGAGTAAACAGTAAGAAATCAGAGCTAAGTAAACCTGATTTTCTACAGCTTCTGGACTCGTTCCATAAAGATGTTTGAGTGTTAAACGTTGCTTAATCCACTTAAAAAATAGTTCAATGGCCCATCGAGAACGATAGATATCACCAAGTTCTTCTGGATCTAGGTCGAATCGGTTCGTAATGATTCGAATTCGATTCCCGTCCGAATCGAATGTTTCGATTAATCGAAAGACATTTTCCGTTCGTTTTTGTGGTGTCCCAATGACCACCATCGAATCAGATAAAATAGAGGAATTGGATGGGACAGAGAACGATTCAAGAAATCGAACATAGGCATTCTTTTTCAGACGGGAGGCGAAAAAGAGGCCTTTATCACAGTAATAATCGAACTTTTCGTAGTCTACATAACCACGATCAAACACGTACATGGCATCTGTTTCGTCGATCAGTTGTTCCATTTGTGTTCGATCATTGTTCCCTGCTGGGGTCATGACCATTTTTTCCGGATAAACCGTATCTTCATTGACAAACACCAGTCGTAAATGAACCTTAATTCCCGACTTCGTTTTGCGAAACGTAGCCCATTGATATTTTTTCAGATTCAGTGAAATGGTCGTAGAATCCACGATTTTTAAGCCACTCACCTGACTGGAGGAATTCGTGGACATCTGGCGGATTTGATTCACTAAATCCAGAAAGATTTCTGCGAGCAATTCGGGTTTTACTTGGCGATGTTTTCGAGAAAGTTGTGAAGCACTAATAGATGTCAATCCTAATTCTCGCTGAAAATCATCCAGTAACGCATCATCGGCGATGGCGCGCAGTCCTTCTCGTTGTTGAAGTTGAGCATGCAAAAACAAAAGTAAATACGCTTTTGTGGTTAATTTTTTCGTATATTTATCTTGTTTCATCTCTTCAATTCTTTGTGTAAATTTAACAGAATTGAGAGGAGTGACCCATTTACCAAATGAAGAAAATAGTGTATCCTTGTCCATAGGCTTCATCCTTTATATTGGATTTGGACAGGGACCACCTGTACCATCCATTATAAAGGATTTTTTTATGGACTTTTTTCAATTCGGAATTTTCGAATTAAATTAATGCAACGCTAGTGATATTTTATATAAATAAGTAAAATAAGCGGCTTCCTGCTTTACATGAATTCTTTCGGGCAGCATGAAGCATTGCTTAAACTGATACAGCCTTCAACAGTTCTTTTACCGCATAGGCAAAGCCGTTCTCATCGTTCGTTTTCGTGACAAAATCGGCTTTTTCTTTCACTTCCTTTGGAGCATTTCCCATTGCAACCGATGTGGTCGCGATCTCGAATTGGGAAATGTCGTTGCCTCCGTCGCCAAACGCATAAATTTCTTCAAATGTCAGCTGCTTCATTTTTTGATAGCGTAAAATCGCTTTTCCTTTATGTGCTTCGCTGGAGGTAATTTCAATATTATTCGGAAATGATGAGGCAATGGATAGGTCGCTTCTTTCGCTTAAAGCTTCCTTCACTCGATCGATTTTTTCCGTTTCATCATGATTCACTAATCCAATCAGCTTATAGATTTTTACATTTTCCAGCTTGAAAATAGAGTCATAATCAAATTGGCGAAACATCTCTTCGATCTCATTCCAGCTCAGCTTATGCAAAGGCGGTAAAGTGGATGGAAAGCCACCCTGATTGGTGTAAACGAGAATTCCGACATCCAGAGCATTTACTGCTGCAAAAATTTCTTTAAACGTTTTTTCATCTATTGTTGCTTCATACATCAGCTCTCTTTTATCGGAATATAATACAGCCCCATTAACACAAAAAATCGGCACTTGGAGCTCTTCAACCGCTTTAATCTTGATGACGTCCGGAAATGCACGTCCCGTATTTAAAATGACTTCATGTCCTTGCTTTTTCAATTCATGTAAAACTGATAAATTTTCATGTGAAATTTCATGCTGCGAATTTAATAGTGTGCCATCTAAATCAATTGAAAAACATTTCATATCCTCATCCCAATTCCTTTCTTTTTTTAAAATAATAAAGAAACTTCTTATTTTTCTCTTACCTATTTTATCAAAATCGTCCTGATCGCTGTAAAGATTTCCTGTTTACAAGAAAATCACTGCATAATGGCCAAAAAGCTTGCTTTGCCAGAAAGTCAATTTCCGCTCGGTTGATGGCTGCCCAAAAGATTGAAGAGGTTTAGAAAAATAAAAAGAAAGCTTCAGTACAAAATGGACAGTTACATCTATGCAAAAATAGCTGGATTCGAAGCATCGGCTGGGCATACAACAAATGACAAGAAGATGGCAAATAGATACACGCACAACTAGGCTATAGATGCAAATTGTCTGGCTTTTTTACCTTCAACTGGAAAATTTTTTTCATAGTGATTCACTCTTCAATGTTATAAGTTTTTATTAGGGAGTGAATATCAAATGATCTATCGAAGTGTCAAACAACTGGAAAAAGAATATAAACTAAAAGAAGCCCTTCGTTCTGTCAGAGATTTATGGTATCAACTAACGGAAGGGTATGTAACGATCCCTGAATCGACTGAAAAGCTTCAATCTTTCATTGAATATTTTGAAGGAGAATTGCCTGCAGGATGGATCCTCACAATGGATGAACAAGGAACGATACAAGCACGTACAAATTATTCTAATAGATTTAGTCAGATGCTAGTATGTAAAAGCTTTTCTGGAAAAGAGCGTGTAAAAATAATTTCTTAAAAGTTTTCCCTCAGTATCGCAGACTGAGGGGTTTTTTGTATAAAATGAAAAATTTCAAACATAATACTAACTGTTAAAAAATTACTTAGGAGGGATTGAAGGTATGAATCAATTAGGTGCTCATGAATTAATGGAAGTACATGAAGTTTTAACAAACACAATTGATGGAATTAACCAATTTCAACTTTATCAGCCCCATTGCAAAGATCCAGAGCTGCAAAACATTTTGCAAAATCAAATCATTTTTATGACAAATGAATACAATTCAATCGTTCAAATAGTAAGAAACAAGAGCAGTCAGCAAAATTTCAGCACTTACCGCCCATTGAAAAATGCAAGCCCTTCCTTTGGCACCTCAGGCGGAACACCGGAAGCTCCCAACAGCTCAATAAACGAGATGAACGACCATGATGTTGCGTCAGGAATGTTAGGATGTTTAAAAGCGTCAGCAGCATTAAGGATGCATGCTGCATTGGAATGCTCAGATCCGGAATTAAGAAATGTCGTGCTCCAAGGGGCGAAAAATTGCGCAGAGCAAGCTTATGAAGTTTGGCAATATATGAACCAAAAAGGTTATTATCAAGTGCCGGTCTTTCAGCAAAATACTGCTCAAGCGATCATCAATCATTATCAACCGGCTGGCAATCAAATGAACAATCAGCAGACATAAAACGATAAAGCAGCAGGGCTTACCCTGCTTCTGCTTTATTTTTTAGCTATTGCCAAGAAAAAATTAGCTTTCGCTCACAATTTGCTTGTTTTCTTTTTCCTTTAGACTTTCGTCTTTTGCCGCTTGCGAATTTTTCATAAAAAACGATAAGATGAGAGCGATCGCAGAGAATATACCTGCCACTACAAAAGATATATTTACTCCATGTATCATTCCTTCAATACCTTTTTCAGGCAACGCTGTATTTGTCATGACTGTCACAAGCAAAGCTGTTCCAACTGCACCAGCTACTTGCCGCATTGTGTTGTTCATCGCAGTTCCGTGTGAAATTAAATATGTAGGCAGTTGATTTAAACCAGCGGTTGTCACCGGCATCATGACCATCGCAACACCGACCATCCTGAAAGCATTTACTGCCGCTAAATATGTAAACGTTGTATGTAAGGTGAGGTGTGACAGCATAAACGTCGTGATCGTTAAGGTAAAAAATCCAATAATCGCCAGCCATTTGGCACCGAATTTATCAAATAATCTGCCTGTTATCGGGTTGGCCACCCCTTGGACAAGTGCGCCTGGCAAGAGCACCAGTCCGGACTCAAATGCTGAAAATCCCAGCATATTTTGCATAAACATCGGCAAAATAACTGCTCCGCCAATCATAGACATAAACACAATCATGCCTAAAACAGTTGTGATCGAAAATGTCTTGCTTTTAAATACTTTGAATTCCAGGATCGGCTCATCCAATTGCAGCTGTCTAATTATAAACCAAGTAAGAGTGGTCAAACCGATGAAGAGCGATAAAATAACTTGACCGCTCCCCCAGCCGCTGCTTCCAGCTGCGCTGAATCCATACAATAAACCGCCAAAGCCTAACGTTGAAAGGATGATGGATAAAATATCGATTTTTGGGTAAGTTTGCCGCGTAACGTTTTTTAGGATGAAAAAAGCTAAGAAAAGATCAATGACTACAATAGGTAAGAGCACATAAAACAAGCTTCTCCATGCAAAATGCTCTACAAGGTAACCGGATAAAGTCGGACCAATTGCCGGCGCAAATGCAATAACGAGTCCAAACATCCCCATTGCCGTTCCTCTTTTTTCAACGGGAAAAATTAAAAACAAGATTGTCTGCATCAGCGGCATGATAATTCCGGCACCAGCAGCCTGCGCCACTCTCCCTGCCATTAAAACAGAAAAATTGGGAGCAATTGCACAAATTGCAGTTCCAACAGCAAAAATTCCGATGGCTGTAAGAAACAGTCCTCTTGTCGTAAAACGACCAATCAAAAACGCGGTGATCGGTATCATAATCCCATTAACAAGCATAAAAATCGATTGCAGCCATTGAACTGTATTGGCATCAACTTTGAAATCCATCATTAAATGCGGCAAAGCAGTTCCAAGCAACGTTTGGTTTAAAATGGCAACAAAAGCACCGGACATTAACACAATCATGAGCGGCACTTTATTGAAGGTTTCCTGTGCCAGGTCTCGTTCTTCTCCCATATAAATCCTTCTTTCTAACAATTTTTCTATATTATTTAGCGATACAAATAGACTGCTTAATACATGTTATTGTAATATTTTTTCTTTGTAAATAGGAAGAATATACACTTGATGAGGATGAAACTTGAAGAGTGTTTTCCATAAATAAATGAAGCAATTGTTGTCTTTATAAATATATTAGCGTACATTACCATAGTGAAGGAAGATGAAGAAAAAAGCAATTGTTTCGCTCACCTTTATTTTCTTTTTTGATAATTAAGAAGGAAACGTTTGAAAAAATTTTTACATCATGAGTGTCAAAGAAAAAAATATCACTCCTTCCAATATAAAAAAAAGAACAGCCGTTTTTTCTCTTTCGGTTTGAATTGTTTCAAATGCAAAACCCCTTTTCAGCTTTATTTTTTTGAAAAGGGGGTGACAACAATTTGAAAACATAAGCATCTTATTTAAATATTTTCAATCGCTCTTCTATTGGTTTTATTTCTTTATCACCGGGCTCAGCTGTCGGTTTTCCGAACGGCATTTGAGCAATTAGTTTCCATTCATTTGGTATATTCCATTCTTTCTTCACTTCATCATCGATGAGCGGATTATAGTGCTGCAGCGAGGCGCCCAATCCTTCAATTTCCAACGAAGTCCAAATCACAAATTGCAGCATTCCAGAAGACTGTTGTGACCAAATCGGGAAATTGTCCGCATATAATGGGAATTGTTCCTGCAACCCTTGAACAACGCGGTCATCTTCAAAGAACAATACAGTACCGTATCCATTTCGGAATGAATTTATTTTTTCATCTGTTGAAGCAAATTGATCCGCTGGAACAATTTTTCGCAACGTTTCTTTCGTTATATCCCACAATTTGTTATGATGCTCGCCAAGCAAAAGAACGACTCGGGCGCTTTGGGAATTAAAAGCGGATGGTGTATATAGAACTGCGTGGCTGATCACTTCTTGAATACGCTCATCAGAAACAGTTGATTCTTTACTGATTCCGTAATAAGTGCGTCGATGTTTGACTGCTGAATAAAAGTCATTTGACACGTTCATCTCTCCTTTCTGAATTTCAATCTTTTTATATCATTCCTTTTAAACGCTTTGCCTATTACACTTCTTAGTAACGTTTTGAATAAAATTTTTTCTTGTAAGAGCCGTATTTTGAGGGATATAATTTACATGAAATCAATAATATTAGAAAAGGCGGTAAAAACTTGAAACAGCGGAACTTATTTTTCTACATTTTGATTTTTGCCATGATGTTTCTGTTCGGATGTACATCAAAAGAATATAAATCCAACATGGAATCTGGTATTGAAGCGCTAAAAAAAGAACAATACAGCGACGCCATCTCGTTTTTTAACAAAGCTCTTCATGAAAAAAACACTGAAGAAGTTCAATTGGCGCTGGATTTGTCAAAACAAATTAAAGACAGCGTTGCTGCCCTTGAAAAAGGAGAATTTGAAACCGCCATATCATTGGCAGAAAAAATCAAAAATTCAAATGAAACCTCCAAGGTTCTTGATATTCTCAAACCGAAAGCTGAAAAAATAATCGAAGAGGCGGAAAAAACGAGCGCCGCTTTAAAAGAAATGGAATCTGAACTTGAGTCAGGGAAAGCATTGTTGGAAGAAAACAAGTTTGACGAAGCATTCGCCATATTTAAGAAAATTGCTGAAACAACATCAAATAATGAGAAGATCGTCAGCGTTACCAAAAATGCAGAACAATTCATGAATCAAGCAGCTGCGGCGAAAAATCAATACTTGCAGGAGCAGGAGAAAAAACTTCAAGAAGAGCGGCAAAAAGCTGAAGCAGAAGCAAAAAAGAGAAAGGAAGAGCAAAAAAAGGCTGAGGAATCAAAGAAAAGCCGTCCTATAAGCCATACTGAAGCTGAACAGCTAGTTCGGGAGTATTTAAAAATTGAAAATACTTCTAACGTTTACGTTGAATATGATCATGATAATGAAAAAGGCGAATATATTATTCACGTTTATGAAATCGTGATCAGTGATCCGGAGACAAAAGAGGGACATACATCTACATGGGGCTGGTATGCAGTCGACCCGGTCAAAAAAGTTGTGCGTGATGCGTTTGAATAACAAATTTTAAGGATTTTCCGGTGGATACATTCGGAAAATCCTTTTTCTTTAGCTATTTAATCAGAATGATATTAATTCAACTGATAAGGCTTACAAAATTGCCTTGCTCATTAAACAGCTACTAAGTATTGTTCAAGGATCGAACGCATTTCAGGAGTTAAAGGCTCAGAACGCTGCAACTTAAAATTGTAATGAACGATAACTCCTTCCCCTTTTGCGATCAATTTCCCCGTTTCTGCATTTTTTATTTCATGCTCCATCGAAAAGCTTTTCGTTCCAATCCGCGTAATTTTTGAAGTTACCGTTAATGTATCATGGGCATACGCTTGGGCAAGGTAATCGCATTTTGTGGATGCTAAAATAAATTTCCAGTCTTGGTTCCCTACTTGTTTTGACATGTGTTGTAAAAATTTAGTCCGAGCTTCCTCCATATACAAATAATAGCTTGTATTGTTAACATGGCCTGACGCATCCGTTTCGCAATACCTTACATAAATTTCTGTATCTGGAATGGTTTTCATGCTAAATCGTCCTTTCTTTTATGTCTTATTTTTCTGTTTTTATCAATCGATCGATATTTATGTATGAATGGAATTGAATCCTTCATGTGTATAGGAATTGTCCATCGGATCATCGATGTGTTTCAAGAAAAAGCAAATTGCTGTACAACGTTTGAAGAACAGGCGTTTCAACACCAATCTGCCGCCCCTTTTTCACGATAAACCCGCACAATGATTCGATTTCCATCCTTTTTCCTTTCAATCGATCTTGCAGCATGGACGGCTTATGCTTCAGAGCTGCTCCTGAATTGGCAAAAGTGCGATAAAACATTTCTTCATCTAATGGAATCCCGATTTTATTGGCTACTCTCATCACTTCTCGGCAGGCATTTTCAGCTGTTTTCCTCAATTCTTTATGCTCCATAATTTCACCGACAGTCGCTTTGGATAAAGCAGCAAGCGGATTGAAGGTTGCATTCCACAACAGCTTTTTCCACTTATCCAGCATGATATCATCTGTTGTTTTTACAAAAATTTCAGCTTGACGAAAAAGATCTGCCACTTTATCGCGGAACGAAATGAGTGATTCATCCAGAGCGCCGATCACTAGTTTTGCTCTTCCGCTATGCTTTATGACCCCAGGCTCTTCCACATGTGACGACAGATAGGTTGCAGCTGACAAGAGCCTTTTTCCACCTAAAATTTGAGCGAGCTTTTCTTCATTGTCGACACCATTTTGCAGCGTCAAAACAACTGCGCGATCATTCCGCAAAGAGGCAATCTGTTCTGCTGTACTTTCCGTGTCGGTTGATTTCACACAAAACAGTATCAGCTCACAATCAGCAAAATCCTCTATTTTATCTGTAAAAACACCGTCTATTGTGAGGAGTTGATCATTCGTTTTAACCACTAAACCTGATTTTTTCATTGCCTCTAAATGCTTGCCCCTTGCAAGGAAAACAACATCATGTCCGGCTTTCTTTAACAAAGCTCCAAAATAGCCGCCGACCGCGCCAGCTCCAGCAACAGCGATTTTCATAACATTCCCCCTTCAATTGAATCAAAAAGCTTATGAATGACAGAATAAACAGAAAATAATGAAATGCAAGTTTTGCACCTCAATTATTAACCTAATCTTTTCATTAATCAAGTGAAAGCATTCGGGACTGAAAAGTCTTGAGTGTTTAAAACCAATAGTAAAAACGAGCCTCCCAGACAGATGATAATCTTGAAATCAATATCAGACTCTAGACTATTATGATTTATTCTATGTTCCATGAGGATTCACAAAGCGCGCAGATCACAAACACTCATAACTTAAAATGACGGCAATGCTATAAAAAAAGAAGCAGAAGTTGAAAAAAGCCTTTTCAAAATGAACGAACTCCGTGAAATAGCTTCTCTTCCCCGCCGAATCGTTGACTTAGCTTTCGAATAAAAAACGCTGAATTTATTTTCAAGTCTTGTAAACATACAGCAGCTGGCACGTTTTTGCTTTCTTAAATTTTACAGTTTATATGAAAAACGAACAGATAGGTTAATCTTTTTCCGCTCCATAATGGTGTTTCTCGCAATCCAATAATGAAGCTTTCTTTTTTCTAATAAATTTAAGCATCCATCCAACACACATAACCCCGTTCTAAGTTTAGGACGGGGTTACAATAAAATGGTTTACTTTTTAAGAACAATGCTTCACTTACATCAAGTTTTTTAACGGTTAATCATTGGATAAAATGACTTTCATCGCTTTTTCTTTAGCCGCATTGCGAAATACTTCGTATGCCTGCAAAATCTGGTCCAGCGAAAAACGATGAGTGACTAACTGTTCCGGTTTAATTTTTCCTGACTGCACCGTCTTAAGCAGCATCGGTGTCGTACTTGTGCTTACAAGTCCAGTTGTGATTTTGACGTTGCGAATCCACAATTGTTCTAAGTGCAATTCGACAGGCTTACCATGAACACCAACGTTGGCCAACCGCCCGCCCGGCTTTAGGATTTGCTGGCAGATGTCGAAGGTCACCGGGAATCCGACCGCTTCAATCGCTACGTCAACACCTTTTCCGTCCGTTAGTTCAAGCACTTGCTCAACCGCATTTGTCTTTGAGCTGTTCACTGTCTTAGTGGCACCGAACTTTTTGGACAGCTCCAGACGATTATCGTCAAGGTCGATCATAATGATTTCCGCTGGTGAATAAAGCTGTGCTGTCAACAGTGCTGCCATCCCGACCGGTCCGGCCCCGACAATTGCTATTACATCCCCTGGTTGAACTTCGCCGTTGATTACCCCGATTTCGAGACTTGTCGGAAAAATGTCACTCAACATAACAAGCGCTTCTTCATCGACTCCCTCAGGGATATGATACATGCTTGTATCCGCATATGGAATCCGAACGTACTCTGCTTGGGTACCGTCGATCAAATGCCCTAAAATCCAACCTCCTTTTTCACAGTGTGCGTACATCGCTTTTTTACAATAATCGCAGCTTCCACAGGAAGTCACACAAGAAATCAGCACTCTGTCTCCAGGTTTGAAATTGTTGACACTTGAGCCGACTTCTTCTACTATACCAACACCTTCGTGTCCCAATGTCCGTCCGTCAGTTACAGCCGGTACATCTCCACCCAAAATATGTAAATCTGTTCCACAGATTGTCGTTTTGGTGATTCTTACGATGGCATCTGTTGGTTCCTGAATCGTAGGCTTGTCCTTCTCTCCCCACTCGATCTTGCCTGGTCCACGGAATATAAGTGCTTTCATCATCATACCTCCTAAATATATTTGTTCGTAAGCTGCCTTCGGTTTCAAATGAAGGCCATGGCGGGTCTAACTAGATTAGATGTTACTAGCGGTTTGTTATCCCAAAGGTATTTTTCCCCTTGCGATCAAGAAATTATTCTGCTCAATAGGTATGTATGATAATATATCCTCTCAAGTTAACATAAAGTATCTTGCCGGAAGTTCCCTATCACAGATTGCGTGGGCTACAGGGTCAGGAAAAAGCGTTAGTGAGCGGCGGAAACCATATATACCTTTTTTTATAAAAATCGCCAAGCTTCCACAAATCCACCCCTTTTTACCTATATTGTAACAGATTTTAAAATATTTCGTCTTTTATTTTTGTTAATTTTCAAAATTGCCAGCTTTCCCCTTGTCTCTGCTGATTTTAAGAAACGAACATGTTCCTAAATTGAGTGTGATTGATTTCTTGAGGTAATACGAAAGAACTAAATTTGAACATGCATCCTCTGTATGTGAACAGTCAATCATCCCATAGTACAACCTTTACAAGAATTCATTGCCTTAAGAGATATAAAACTGAAACATATTATGCTTTTTCATTCAACTAATGCAAACCTCCCTCCTTTCCGTTATACTTAAAACGTTGTTGATTGAAAGAAAGGAGCATTATATGAAATCTCTCGTTTTAGCTGAAAAGCCGAGCGTTGCACGTGAGATAGCCCGTGTGCTTGGCTGCAAAAAAGAGCATAAATTTCACTTTGAAGGAAGCAAGTATATCGTAACGTGGGCGCTCGGTCATTTAATTGAATTGAAGATGCCGGAACATTACGATCCAAAATATAAAACATGGCGGCTGGAAGATTTGCCAATAATCCCGGAAAAAATGGGGTTAAAAGTAATTAGACAAACGAGCCGACATTATAAAGGCATAGAACTGTTGGCGAAACGAACGGACATTAAAGATTGCATTATCGCAACAGATGCCGGACGTGAAGGCGAACTCGTTGCAAGATGGATTTTAAAAAAGCTGAACTGGAAAAAGCCGATTTTGCGCCTATGGATTTCATCTCAGACCGATAAAGCCATTCGTGACGGCTTCAAGCATCTAAAACCTGGGAAACAATTTGAAGCATTATATCAGTCTGCTGTTTGCCGGGCTGAGGCAGATTGGCTCATCGGCTTAAATGTGACAAGAGCTTTGACGACGAAATATAATGACCCGCTTTCGGCAGGGCGCGTGCAGACCCCAACCCTTGCCATGATCATGAAAAGGGAAACAGAAATTCAAAAATTTGTACCGAAGCCGTATTGGACGATTCATGCAAAAATCGGTTCCATTCATACCATCTGGGAGCGAAACGGCGAAAAAAGAATTTTTTCCAAAGAAACGGCTGAACATCTATTGGCAAACTTGAATGGTAAAAAAGGTACAGTCATCAAAGTGGAGCGCAAGCAAAAGAAAGAACATCAACCGCTGCCATACGACCTAACCGAGCTGCAGCGGGATGCCAACAAGCGTTTCGGATTTTCCGCAAAGAAAACGTTAACGATACTGCAAAAGCTTTATGAGCATTATAAGCTTGTCACATACCCGCGGACAGACTCCCGTTATTTAACTGCGGATATGGAATCGACAATGTTTGACAGGCTTCAGGCAATGGCTTCCGGCTATAAAGACGAAATCCGTCCTCTCCTTTCCAACAAAGGAAAAATTTTATCAAAACGGGTGTTCAATAATGAAAAAGTGACCGATCATCATGCCATTATCCCGACGGAGGAACCGCTAAATATGAGCGAGCTTTCCACTGATGAAAGGAAGCTGTATGATTTGATTGCCCGACGGTTTTTGGCGCTGTTTTATCCTGCTTACGAATATGAAACCGTCCATGCGGTTTTTGATGTGAACGGAGAAACACTCACTGCAAAAGAGACAATTGTATTGAATAATGGATTTAAAGCCGTTTTAGGGAAGCAGCAGGATGAGCCGGAAAACAGAAACATCCCTACTTTGGTTAAAGGACAATCTTTTGCTGTTCATCAAGTAGAAATAGAAGAAAAATTGGAAGAACCTCCTCTTCGCTATTCAGAGGCGGACATTCTTACGCAGATGGAAAAGTTCGGACTCGGCACTCCTGCAACTAGGGCGGATATTATTGAAAGACTTATCGAAACAGAAGCGGTTGAGCGAAAAAACGGAAGGTTCTACCCAACGAAAAAAGGTAAACAACTGATTGAACTTGTCAATGATGAACTAAAATCACCTGAACTGACAGCGCGCTGGGAAAAAGAGCTTGAAGCGATCGCACGGGGAAAAGGAAATCCTGAATTTTTCCTAAACAACATTCGCAAGCAAACGAAACGGCTCGTTAATGAAATAAAAAATAGCGATAGAAGCTACAAAGCACACAATTTAACCGGCTCCATGTGCCCGGAATGCGGCTCCTTTTTAAAAATACGTTCTACAAAAGAAGGACGTTTATTAGCATGTTCGAACATGGAATGCCGCTATAGCAAACGAAAAGATCCGAAGCTGTCCAACCGGCGCTGTCCACAATGCAAAAAACCAATGGAAATCCATAACGGCAAAGCCGGTGTTTACTTCCAATGCCGCCGCTGCAATGTGGTTGAAAAAGCGGAAGAAAAGAAAACGGCAGTCAATAACCGCAAAGATCGGGCTTTAATTCAAAAATACAGCCCGAAAAGCGATTCTTTTGGCACAAGTTTAGGTGATTTGTTAAAACAGGTGTTGGAAGAACAGCAATAAATAAAAAAGCTTCCGGATGCTGCGTTTACGACAAAAAGTTAGCTTGTTTCTATTTAAAAACAGTGTCACGACGAAGCTGGAATGGTATGCAGTTTGTTTCAAATTTTTAAAAGGGATTTGTCAAATAAGTCATTTTTTCGGCTTATAGACAAACCCCTTTAATATTTAGAAACGTTCATATCGATGTTTATGATTATAATGGACTCCACTTTCTGGACAGCTCCTTACCATTCATTAACTACACGCGAATTAAAACGTTATGTACTATTTGTTCCCCCTGCATTTCTAAAAAGCTCAAAACAGTCAACCACATACATTCGAAAATGGTCTCCCCTCTTTCGACCTCTCCAAAATATTTACACATGCTGCAGGGTCTTTATCGAACAGTAATCCTCAAGTCGAGATGTTTATAAATTTCTAAAAAAAGCGGCACCTAAATAAGGCGCCACTTTGAAAGGATTAGTTTTTTTGTACGTTTGCCGCTTGAGGTCCGCGTTGGCCTTCGACAATTTCAAATTTAACAGTTTGCCCTTCTTCTAACGTTTTAAAACCATCGCCTTGAATCGCCGAAAAATGAACAAACACATCATCTCCACCATCGACTTCAATAAATCCAAACCCTTTTTCACTGTTAAACCATTTTACCTTACCTGTGTTCATGCTTTTTCCTCCAAAAAAAAGATTTTACCATTCATTGTTTGTTTTTCATAAGAAAAAAAAGCCGCACACTCATGAGAAATGCAGACCATATAAGATCGCCTGCATTTCAATATGAGGTACGACTTATAATGGATCCATGATAAAACGAACTAAATGGCTAATTCATTATAACCAATCAAACATAAAGAGTCAAGAAAATGTAAGAATGTTCTTGACTCTTTAAGGGTGATACTTTATGTTATACGCTGCTTTCCCCTAAAAACAAATCTCATTCACTGCCGCGGTAAAGAAAGAACAGAGCTGTCAGCATTAGCCCGATCCCAATCAGGCGGTTTATGTCTATTCGATTTTTCGGCATTCCAAATAATCCAAAATGATCAATGATGACGCTGATGGCCATTTGACCGATGATTCCTGCAAGGAGCGTTACGGCCACCCCAACCTTCGGAACAGAAATAATGGTAAACGTGACGAACATCGCGCCTAAAAATCCCCCAAGCAAATTCCATTTTGGAACTTGAAACAAATCGGTAATGTGGCCCTTTCCAAAAAATAAAACAAGGAACGCTAAAACCATTGTTCCAACAAAAAAAGAGACAAATGCTCCTTCAACAGCACCGATTTTTTTGCCTAGACTTCCGTTAATCGGCGACTGTATTCCTATCATCATCCCACCCAGTATCGCTAAAAAAATGTAAATCCATTTCATCCTGAACCCTCCCCAGAAATATAATTTCTCTTCTACCCGCTTGAACTCCTTTACGTAAAAACGTTCTTAAGTAAAAAAGTTGATTTTCTAAAATTTTCATTTTGTAAAAAAAGAAGAGACTTAAAAAAACGGCGCTTTTGTAAAAGCTCTTAAAATGATGAAAGACAACAGAATTTATCAATAAATTTTTGTTGTCTGAAAGTGCAAACCTGCCGTTCAGATGAGAATCAAACCCGTTAAATAATTTTCTAGCACCCCCACAGAAAATGATGCTGTAAAGGAGGAGATGAAGACCGATCTATTTGTTTGATGAAGAGCACAACGTTTACAAGTATATTCGGCCTGATGATTAGTTCAATTATCCATTAACGACAATTTACTACACTTGTTATATGTAAAGACCTTAAAAAAATTATATTCAGCAAACTATTTTCTCTCATGTCATTTTCTAGATCAACCATTTTCAACATATATATAAACAAAAAAAGGAGGCACTTATGATCATTCATATTATACAAAGAGGAGAGACTTTATGGAACATAGCTGAACGCTACGGTATCAGTCTTTCTGAAATTATTGCTGCAAACAGTCTGCCCGATCCTAATCGATTACTGATTGGCCAATCACTTGTGATTCCCATTGCTTTTCGTCAACATATCGTCCGAGCAGGGGAAACATTATGGCAAATTGCCCAAAAATATGGAGTTGCCGTCGGGTCTATTGTTCAGGCTAACCATATTAGTGATCCTTCAAAAATTAATCCGGGAATGATTTTAAACATTCGGCCTCGCATCCATACTGTGAAGCCTGGAGAGAATTTATCGCAAATTTCTCAAATTTACCGTATATCCGTACAGGAAATTGCCAAAGCCAATCGAATTCAAAATCCCGACCTTCTTTATCCGGGGACAAGATTAACGATTCCTTTTGCAAAACCAGTCATTGACGTAAATGCATATACGATCCATGCAGGTGAAGAAGGAGGCAAAGAAGTTCGAGAAGCTGGCAGCTTTTTAACATACGTTTCTCCATTTGCCTACATCATCCGGGAAGACGGCGGACTCGATGCAATAAACGACACAGCGATTCTTCAAGCTGCTTTAACAGAACAAGTGATACCAATGATGAGCATAACAAATTTTACGTTCAGGGACCCCGGGTCACGGCTGGCTCATGCCATCCTTTCAAATACGGAACTGCAAGATCGATTATTGACCACCATTATAAACACTATGAAAGAAAAAGGTTATCGTGGATTAAATATTGATTTTGAAAATGTATATCCTGACGATCGTGAGTTATATAATCAATTTTTACAGCGAGCCGTTGACCGATTGCACAAAGAAGGATATTTTGTTTCGACCGCGCTCGCCCCTAAAACGAGCCCAGAACAAAAAGGAATATTATATGAGGCACACGACTATGCCGCACACGGCAGAATTGCAGATTTCGTTATTTTAATGACATACGAATGGGGTTATAGGCTTGGACCTCCTCAGGCGATCTCTCCGCTTAATCAAATCAAACAAGTGCTAGATTATGCTGTAACCGTCATTCCAAGAAATAAAATCTTTATGGGCTTCCAAGTATATGCTCGTGACTGGCTCCTTCCCCATGTTCAAGGTCAGGAAGCAGAAACATTTGATATGCAAGAAGCGATTCGTCGAGCAGTTCAACACGGTGCTGTGATACAGTATGATCGAACATCTCAATCTCCGTTTTATCGGTATGTGGATGAACAAGGCCGTACGCATGAGGTCTGGTTTGAAGATGCGCGCAGCACCCGGGCAAAATTTGATGCGGTAAAGGATTACGGTTTACGGGGAATTAGTTATTGGGTACTTGGCTATCCGTTCCCACAAAATTGGGTATTACTTGAAGACAATTTTCAAGTGCGGAAATTCCGTTCAATTCATTGATAGCAGAAGTCTCTCATAGCACAAATGAAAATAAGGGAACCTACGCACAAAGCGTATGTTCCCTTCTCGCTTATTCCTCTTTCATAAACGGCCACCAGTTCGCTTTACCAAACATTTTGACCATCACCGGTACAAATAGCGGCAGTACAACAAGAGCATATAAAAATAATCCCGTTAAAACAATTGTGGCAATTTCGAGCAGCGACAGAACACCGGACGGAAGCATCGCTGCAAATGTTCCGCCTAAAATGACCGCGGCGGAAATAATGACCGTTCCCATATGACTCATAGCTGAAAGCATCGCTTCTGTGACAGGCAAATCTCTGTATTCGTTGAAGCGGTTCATAAGGAAGATGCTGTAATCTATGCCAAGCGCAATTAAAATGACAAATGAGAAAAATGGAACTGCCCAGTTCAAACCGTCGTATCCAAGAAGGCGAACGAAAATGACTTCTGACACCGCCATTGATGTGTAATACGTTAGAATAAGCGATAAAATTAAATAAATCGGCATGACAAACGAGCGCAGCAATGCAATTAATATAAGAGCAATCCCTATCAGCATCAATACAACTGTGCGGGAGTAGTCGTTTGCTGAAATCTCGTTCAAGTCGGAGTAAATGCTAGTAACCCCGTCATAGGCAATTTTCGCATTTTCAAGCTTCGTGTCTTTTACGGTAAACTCCACCGCTTGTTTGACCTCAGTAAGCTGATCCATCGCTGAAGTTGAATATGGATTTTTCTCGAAAACAACATCAATGGTTGTCACTTTGCCGTCATTCGATAAGTAAGCTTCTTTCGCATCCGCAAATTCTTTGCTTTCAAGCACTTCCTTCGGCATGTACCAGCCTGCCATTTCCTGATTTGAAGAAGAAAGACCCGATAAGTAATTTTCGGCAGAACCGAGACCATCGGCTACTTGATTTAGACCATCCACGCTTTTGTCAAGGCCTGAAATCAGCTGATTCATTTGTCCATCCAGCTGAGAAAAACCTTGCAGCAATTCCTCCTGTCCATTGTTGACTTGGCTTAAGCCGTTAGACAGCTCCGGCAATTTTGAAATGATGGTTTGCTGTCCAACCGCTGCTTTATTCAACCCTTTTTGCAGCTGATCAAGCCCGTTGATGAGCTCTCCCATTCCATTAACGAGCGCTTTTTGACCTGAAAGTAATTCAGAATATGAACGGTTCGCCTGCTCTATTCCATTTGTCACTCGCTGAAGCGCTCCGTTAATTTGCTGAAATCCGCTTCTCATTTGTTTTGCTTGTTCACTAAGCTGGGAAGCTGCCATTTTTACCTGTTGATACTCAGCATCCTGCTGAAGCTGCTGATGTCGTTGTTCGATGCGGTTTAAAGATTCACTCATGCCGGATAAATGTGTTGACAATTGACCGAGATGTGATTCCATCTGTTGATATTGTTTCAGCAATGAATATAGACTGCTTCCGGCTGTTTCGTATCCTTTCAAAAGCTGTTCTGCGCCGGATTGTAGCTTTTTCGCATTGTTTTGAACGGTCTCAAGCCCTTTCTTTATGTCACCGGCCCCCATTGATCCGCTCTCGATCCCCTGTTTAACTTGCGAAAGCCCTTTTTCAAGTTCACCGACGCCTGCTTTTAATTCATTTGTTCCGGAAACGAGCGCTTCAATACCGTCTGTAGCTTGTTTTAATTTCGGAGATGATGCAGAAAGCTCTTTGCTCGCTTCATTCAAACCGGAGCTGATTTGTTCAAGCCCTTCATTTCCCTGACCAATTCCGTCTTTCAGCGTTTTCGCCTGTTCTGTCACAAATAATTGGTCGATCTGTTCGCCTGTCGGTCTCGTTACTGAGCGGACCGTCTCGACACCTTCAACTTTTTCGATGCTTCTGCTTATTTTTTCAATTAAAGCAAAATATTCCGTCCTATTCATGTTGTCATCATTTTTGATCACAATTTTTGTCGGCATCGCTTCGCCTGGGTTGAAGCTTTTCGAAATAATATTAAAAGCCTTGACAGAGTCGTAATCATCCCCGATTTCTTGAAGGGAATTAAACGACAGCTTGCCGTCATAGGAAAGCAGCACTGGGAGGGTAATAATTCCTACGATGATTAAAGAAACAAGCGGTCTGGTGAACGAAAAACGTCCTGCAAAGTCCCATAGCTTGCTCTGTTTATGTTCCAGATTTCCTTTAACTGGCCAAAACAACACCGGGCCAAGCACAGCCATGAAAAACGGAACAAGCGTCATAAGTGCTACCAGCAGGATGGCGACTCCGACAGCGACTGCCGCAGCCGATTGATAAAGCTTAAATGATGACAATCCGATCGCCGCAAAGCCGATCATAACGGCTAAACCGCTGAAAAACACAGTTTTTCCAGCCGTGCGATAGGTTGTTATAATCGCTTCAGTTCGGCTTTCTTGTTTGCCAAGCTCCTCTTTAAAGCGGCTTAGCAGTAAAATGCAATAGTCTGTACCGATCCCGAACAAAATGGCAACCAAAAATGTTTGCGTAAAAGTGGACAATGGAAAATTCACCATTTCAACTAAAAAGGCGACAATTGACTGTGATGCCAAATATGTAATGCCGACTGTCAAGAGCGGCACAAATGGCGCTATAAGCGAGCGGAAAACGATCAGCAAGACGATCAAAATAAACACGACTGTTATGCCTTCTGTTTTTTTCACTCCTTCCTGCGAGCTGACAATAACGTCTTCATCGATGATCCAGCTGCCGGTATAATAATGCTCCAATGAAATATTATCGATCACTTTATAAAGAGCGGATGTCATTTCTTTTGCCGTTCTTCCGTCTCTTTCCATTTGTATTGACGTCAAGATGGTGGTTTTATCTTTTGAAACAAGCTGATCCTTTAACTCCTCTTGATGAAAAGGCGAAACAATTTCTGTAATCCGTAAATTCTTGCTGTTTTGTTCAAGCTGTTTTACAGCTTGTTCCGCTTCTTTCCAATCTTCCTTTGTCAGCCCGTCCTCATTATGCAGCACAAGGGCGACTGATATTAGATCTCCTGAATGCTCTTTGCTCTGAATTTCTTTTAAAATGTCATTCGCAATCGAAGAGGAATAACCTTCTGGAACCGTAATTTGCCCTTTTTCGCGCACAAGCTCCTCCATGTTTGGCGATGTAAAGAGCAAACCAATAACAGCAACAAGCCATAAAATGAGTACAAACCATTTTCCTTTCAGGATTGCCCTCATGACTCAACCTCCAGTTCAAGCAATACGTTTGCCAATTTTTCATAGGTTTGAATAAACGATTCGATCTCGTCCTCCGAAAATTTTGTTATGAACGATCCTACAACTTTATGAACTCTCTCTTCTGTGCTTGCAAACAAATTGCTCCCTTTTTCAGTCAAAGCCAAATAAATGACCCTCCTGTCTTTTTCATCGCGAATTCGCCGAACAAATCCTTTCTCAACAAGCCGATTAATCATCGCTGTGATCGCGCTTTTGTTCACTCGAAAAACATTAGCTAGTTCTGTTGAAGTGCACCTTTCCTTTTGATGGATATAGCGCAAAAGATAGTGTTGTTCGTTTGTGATATCTGGATCAATTTCACATTTCACAAGTTCTTCCGCTCTTTTCGTTACAATGAACGAAACCTTAATATACCGTTCGATCAATTCATCTATTTTTTTTCGATCCATTGTCTGCCCCCTATTTTAAATAGTTCAACTATTTAACTATTAAACTATTTAACTATCAACCTGTCAATCAATTTGTATGAAAATTGGCAAACTTCCTCTTCTTCAAACGCGTGAAAGGTGCATTCCAATAAATGAAGGCTTCCCTAACGTGCTGAACGCTAGTTTCCATTCTCTAAAATATGTTCTTAGCATAGAAAAAATGTTGTGTGAGCCAAGCTTTCATACTGTAAAAGATCCGCGTCACATAAGAGCAGATTCGCCGAGTTAGCAGGCAGGACTGTCCGTTGCACTCTCAATGCTTTCGTTATAGAACTGAGAAGCTCCTGTTTCAAGTGTCAGTTAAACGGCGAGCAATTCATGGAAAAAGGGATCAACCTGCAAAGATGATCCCATCCATCGGTTCACAAAATCATCCAAACCGAAACAGCTAGCGAAACAACAATTGGAATAACCTGAATACATACCATCCCTTTAAAGGTGATTCGTTCTTCAGGAATCGGAAATGAAGCCTTTTCACACAGCCAATTAGCAAGCTTCTCCATTTTTGACTTTTTCATTGGAAAATCCGGTACTTCCACTGTATATTTTTTTAATAATTTATCAATTTCACGATCCTTTTCCATCAGATTCGATCCCCCATTCTTTCCTCATTTTTTGAACCGCTTGATGCAGCCTTGATTTCACCGTGCCCAAAGGTATGTTTAAGATGCGCGCAATATCCTTTTGTGACAGATCATGATAATAAAACAATACGATAACGGCCCGCTGTTCGTTTGAAAGCGATTGAAGCATCCGCTCGACCTCCATTTTTTCATCGGAACGGGATATGTTGACAGGCTCTTTATATAAAAACGGAAGAAGACGGTGCCACCTTGCTCTCATATTTATTTTGCTGATCATCGTATGATAAGCAATTTGAAAAAGATATGTCTTCAGCCTCCCTTTTTCAGGGGAAAAGTAATGCTTTTTTTGCTGCAGCTTCAAAAATGCATCTTGAACGACATCCATGCTAAGCTGGTCGTCCCGTGTACAACGGTAAATAAAGCGGAAAAGCGGTGCTCGATATCGTTCATAAAGCTCGTTCAAAGCTTCCGTATCACCGTTTTGAAATTTTTCCATGAGCTTTTCATCTGTTAAATTCATCTGACCACCGCTCTTTAATTCCTTTGAACACATACAGGATTCTTCCGATGAACCAAAGAAACGTCATTAAAGTAAACATAAACGATTGATGAAGGAAAAATTGAATGACAGGACTGTTAATGTTATCTCCCCTTATTAGAAAGATAAAGAGTCCTGTGAGGCAGCAAAATGAATAAATTGCGGATATAACCGTAATCGTATCCCAACGGGTCCAATAGAAATAAAGATCGGTTTTTTTAAAATCAATGTTTCCCCATCGATCCCGAACGACCTTTTTATTTAAAGAAGCGATCGAAACACCGAAAATCGTTCCGATGATTCCGCCTACAATTGAACTGATTACCCAGCCGGTTACAGGCATAATTGTCATCTCCTTTCCCATCATTCATTTGTTTATACAAATCGTGAAAGGAAAAAGTTCATTTTTCTCCGTAATTTTTTAATAAAAAGGCTTCAGGTTGATTTCATCTGTAATATTAACAAAATCGCTGTTAGTTCTAATGTTTCGCTGGCCGTTTTACATGAAACGCTCCGATTCCATTCCGTTGATCAACATTTTACATCTTCTTGCAGATAAATCTCACGCTTTTTTCGCAAACGTCATAGGTCCGAAACAGATTCAATCATTTTAATGTTTTATGAAAAATGAAGTTTTCCTGTTTCTTTCTGTCAAGTCGAAAAAGTTGAAGTTGTTTCTTTTCATTCGATACAATGGATGTGCGATTGATTGATAAAAGAAGGTGAAAACATGAAAATTGAAATATGGTCTGATTATGTTTGCCCATTTTGCTATATCGGAAAGCGGCGTATGGAAAAAGCGCTCGAGCTGTTTCAGCACAAGGAGCAAGCGGAAATCGTGTTCCGCAGCTTTGAGCTTGATCCAACCGCCAAAAAGGAATACGATCTTTCCATCCATGAAATCATTGCTCAAAAATACGGCATTTCCGTTGAGGAAGCGAAGCGGGCAAATAACGATGTTGCCAAACAGGCAGAGTCCGTCGGATTGACATTTCGCTTCGAGGAAATGAAGCCAACAAATACGTTCGATGCCCATCGATTAGCGAAATATGCAGATAAAAAAGGGAAAGGAAGAGAAATGCACGAACGGCTCTTTTATGCTTATTTCACTGAATCGAAATTAATCAGTGACCATCAAGTTTTAGTTGAACTCGCAGAAGAAATCGGCTTGGATGGCGACGAAGTCAAGCAAGTTCTTTCAAGCAGTCAATTGGAAGAGGAAGTTAGAAAGGATGAACAGGAAGCCTCACGTCTCGGTGTCAGAGGTGTGCCGTTTTTCGTCATCAACCGCAAATATGCCATTTCTGGGGCGCAGCCAACAGAAGTATTTTTGAAAAGCTTTCAAAAAATATGGGATGAAGAAAACTCTTCTTCGCCGCTCAAACCACTGGCAGCTGATGGCGGAGGACTATGCAACGATCAGAGCTGTGAAATGTAATTCGTTTTGACCGCAAATGGGCAGGAGGAACAACGGTCATCAATAACGACGTGTCCTCCTTTTGCATTTCTTTCAGTTCATGACATCTGTCAATTGCTCACATTGCAAAGTTTGATTTAATTTATTTACTTAAATTCGTCTGTTACCACGTGTAAAAGAACCGAATCGTCAGGTTATCAATGTATACATCCTTTGTTACATTGACTAACCTTCCCAAGTTTTTTTAGAGGAACAATTCTTACTTTACTCCTCAAACTATGAAATTTAGGCGGTGCGGCCGCTCATTATGTCTTCATAACGGTGATGAATTTTTTTTGATCTGCTTTTCCTTTTTTTATGATGCAAAGACCTTTCCATTTTATTACTACTTGCACCCGAAATAAAAAAATCCACGTCAAAGTCCCAGAGGTAAAATACTGGGATTTTGACGTGAATCTCCATTTTCCCTTCAAATTTATGAATTTTACATCCATCGCAACATTGTAAATGATTTCAAAGAACGGACTTTTTTCCATTTAATGTTTGATTATCCATTTCTTCATAAATTAAATTCTCGCTTCAAAAATGACCGCCTCTTGATCAAATTTCATATCCAATAGACCCTCTGTTTTATTTATAAAAGAGTTCCAATTGTTGATAAGATTATTGTAAGTAAATGGATAATACGCATGATGCGCCGACCAATCATTTTGAAAAAACATGTCCCAGTCGTTTTTTGAGGAATGATAACGGACAAGATCATTCCAATTCGCATCATTTGTTTTTTGTTCATATGAAACGTAAGCAGACGGTATAATATGCAAAAAGACATGATCTATATTTTTTTCTTTTACGTGCCTTCTCATGCTTGAAATAATGTCATCGATGATTTTCGAATCAAGTATGGAATAAGCCCTTTTGCTCCGTCCATATGCTTCTTCCCTCTTTTCCTCCTGGAAGCGGTTGTATGATTCAATCGTTTTTTGGATAAATGATTGGTATACATGCTCAAGGTTGCCGCGCATTTTTTCAGACAATGGTGTATGAAGCAATGCTTCCAGCTTCATCCCTAATAATCCGAGTTCAATCCCGATTTGTTCTTCGCTTTTTGCAGCCGTATAGCCATGTTCTGTTCGGACCGCTTCTTGATAAAAGGATCCAGCCGCTTCAAAATCATATATCGTATATTGATCGCCTGTTTCTAAAGCGCTTTCCTTTTGTAAAAATTGTTGGCGGAGCGCCTCCAACTTAAAAGTATGGCTGCCCCTTAACAGCTGTTCAACATCCGTTCTGTCGATTTGGGCATAATTCTCATGCTTGCGTAAAAAAGATGTATATTGTCCAATGCGCTGTTCATAAGCTTTTAAAATGTCGTTATACATCTCCTCTTTCACGTCTGGGAGACCATGCTTCACAAAAAAGCCGCCAACTGATTTTGAAAAAGAATCAGCTAACTGTTGGATGCTTTGTTGAAAAAATTGATCGAGTTTGTCGAGCCGCTCTTTTCGTTGTTCACCAAAAAAATTTTCTTCAATCCAGTTTTTTAAATAAACATATTCTGAAGCTAGATCATCAATTTTTTCACCGAGGCGGTCAAAACGCCCAAATCCTGCCCGCCCCCTTGCTTTCGCGTAGAACTTAGTTGATTTCCAAGGAACGATCAGAGCGTTTGACTTTCCCCTTTTTAACGTGATTGTTTTCAGAACAGATCCGCGTGCCAGCGCTTCCTTCTTCAAATCTTTTATGTTGTCCTTTTCTGATTGGGCCCCAAGATTGGATTCATATATTTTTTCAACAATAGACTGTTTTTTCTCATGTTCTTTCAATGATTGCTGCAGAGCAACAATAGGTGAAAAACTGAATTGATCTGTGTAATAAAGCTGAACCATTTTCCCACCTCCTTTTATATCAGAAGCTAGAAAGGATTCCTAAACTTTCATTTTTTTAAGGATGCGAATTTGTTTGATTTATATTCTTAGTTTCGACGGAAACCATTATAAAACCTCTTGTTTGCACAAAGATTTTAAGTGACTGTCCAAAATGGATTCGATCATCTCATTAGATAAATATTCCGGATGCATTAATCCATGAATGGCCAAGCCATCGATCAGCGCATACAGACGGTCCACCTCCAGCTCTACATTGATATTCGGCCGCGCAAGATCAAGTTTGACTAAAGTCTTGATGACCTGTTCAAATCCATAACGCATTTTAAGATATACTTCTTTGCTTAAAGGCTGAAGTTCCGGCTCCGAAAGAGCTTTCTGGGTAAAAGCAAACCATACCTCCATTTCTTTCTTTGTATCATCTTCAAGCGGCAAAACCTCCCGGATCATCCTTTTCATTGCATCAAGCGGCGGCATAGAAAAATCAATTTCGTTAATTCGTTGACTCACCCTTTCCGACACCAATTTCATTGCAAACGACAGCAGTTCTGCTTGAGTTGAAAAATAATGTCTTAATGAACCAACGGAAACTCCTGCTTCTCTCGCAATATTGCGAACGGTTGCTTTTTCCATCCCGCCTTTCGCAATGACATTCCATGTCGCTACAGCAATTTTTTCTCTTTGTTTTACGTGATCCACTTTTTTCGGCATATTTTTATTATATCATGGTTGTTTTTTTAATACACTTGTGTTAAATTTTTATTTAATACGTGTGTTTTAAAAAGGAGTGGAATCATGATCGGTTGGCTCATTGTCATATGCGAAATTTTGTTTTGGATATTTGTCGGCGCCGGATTATTCGCCAGATATATTCTAGGCTGGAAAAAAATCGGGTCGCTCCTTCTATTGTGTACGCCTCTTATCGATCTTGTTTTAATCATCGCAACGGTTTTCGATTTGAAAGACGGCGCAACAGCTCATTTTGTACACGGATTGTCTGCTGTATATATTGGGGTTTCGGTTGCATTTGGCAAACGGATGATTCAATGGGCGGATGAACAGTTTGCTTACCGATTTGCTGGAGGAAAGCGGCCAAATAAACGGCCTCAATTCGGAAAACAGCATGCTGCTTATGAACGGCAAGGCTGGTACCGCCACCTTCTAGCATGGATTATTGGGAATGCACTTCTCCTGTTCATGGTTCTTTTCGTCAACGATTTCCAGAAAACAGAAGCACTTCTATCATTTTCGGCAAAATGGACGTTCATCCTGTTTATCGATTTTTTATGGAGCTTCAGCTATACAATATGGCCGAAAAAAGAGGCGAAAGGGCATTATGAAAGTTAAAAAAAGAAATTTGTAATCCTAGAATTTGACCATTTTCCCCTAGATTAGCGCTACAGAGCTTGTAGAGAAGGACAAATTTTTCTCTACAAGTTTTATTTACAGCTTTTTATACCATGTTTGTAAACTCTTTACGTTAGTACCATCCCATCATAAACACTCCGAAACATGCTGTATTCACTAAAAACGTAATCCCAGCTGCGATCAGTATTCCTTGAGCAATCGCTGTTTTTCTTTTCATTAAGGCGATCACGACTGCTGGAATGATATAAATCACCTGAACAAAACCGATAAAAAAGATCGTAATCGGAAAAATCAACAATAGCCCATGTAAAAGAAGCACAATACCGATGCCTTTCCAAATGTCTTTTGTATGCTCATTCATGCACAGTCATCGCCATTTCTGTTTGAATTTCTTTCAGCCGGTTTTCAAGGCTGTCCCTGTAAAACAAGTTATACGTGTCAAACGGAATGATGCGGCCGTCGTGATGTACAATATGAATACAGGATTTTTTAACTGAACGAACATCAAAGTTATAAGCATCTAAAAATTGCATAATAATTACACGAAACACATTGTTATAGCTGATATTTTCCGGTATCGCTACTTTCGGCAGACAGCATAATAAATCTTTTAGTGACATCGCGGAAGAGCCGGGAGAATGATTTAAACTGAATAGCTCAAAAACTTTATGTTTCAATTGTTCATCCTGTTCAAATACGATCGTATTTTGATCTCCTTCAAGGAGAATATGCGGATCGATCATACCCGTCAGAGGCTTCACTTCCCCGTTTAACTTCAGCGCATACCCCATAGCCAAACAGTCAGGATGGCAAGGGACAGGAATAATATCGTCTGCTTGAAAAACCTCCGATTGCTCGATAATCATGCTGCGGACTTCGCTCAACGTTAATCGGTCAGTTGCAGGGTTAAAATTTTTTGTTCTTCCGGCAATTTGCACCGGCTGAAAGGTGACTCCCCTGACTGCCTGCTGCGAAAGACCGTATTTAATGATTTTTCCGACCTCCTGATCGTTTACACCTTTTTTTAACGTGACAACTAATGTTGTGGAAATGTTGTATTCATTTAAATGTTCTATTGCCTTCTCTCGGACTGCACGCAAATCTACTCCGCGCAGATCGATTAACGCCTCTTTTTCAAAACTGTCAAACTGCAAATAAATTTCAAATCCGGGCATGTAGCGAGCCAGCTTTTCAGCAAATTTTTTGTCCTGGGCAATTTTAATTCCGTTTGTATTCACCATTATATGCTTAATTGGCTTCGATTTCGCCATTTCTAATATCTCGAAAAACTGTGGATGGATCGTTGGTTCACCGCCGCTGATTTGAACGATATCTGGTTCCCGCTCATTTTTCACAATCGCATCAAACATCTTCTCAATTTCCTCTAGTGGGCGCCATTTCTGTTTTTTCGGGGAAGACTCCGCATAACAGATCGGGCATTGCAAATTGCACTGATCCGTAACTTCCACCAATGCCAAGCAGCTGTGCTGCTCGTGATCCGGACATAAGCCGCAATCATACGGGCACCCGTATTGAATGGAGGTATTCCAGCGATACGGCATTTCTGCACGCTTCAAAAATTCACGGCATTTTTTGTAATATTCGATATCGGTTGAGATCAATACTTTTTCTCTTCCATGATGACGGCAATGTTTTACTAAAAAAACTTGATCATTCTCAAATATGACTTTTGCTTCCGTTTTCCGCAAACATTTCGAACAAATGCTGTTCGTTAATTCATAGAAAATGTATGGTCTATTTGGCATACTGAAATTTCTCCCTTCTTTTTTTCCTTATAAGGAACAAATAGTACATCAATCCGACGAAAGCTGCTAACTGAATGTTGTTTAACCCAAAATACGGGTGAGGTGTCGGCTTGATAAAATCAATAAAAAAGCGAAACAGCAAATAGGAAACCATAAAAAACTGGAACAGAAACCCTTCCCACGGAGCTGTTTTCTTTTTTCTTATGTATAGAACGAAAAAACCGATCAGCCATAAATAGACAATTTCATATATTTGAGTTGGATGTCTCGGCACGCCGTCTCCAAAATCAACACCCGTCACCCAAGTCGTTGGGGTGCCGTGCGTATGGTCTGAGAGGCCGGTGAAAAAACAGCCTATCCTGCCAATGCTCATGCCAATAATAAGCGGTAAGACAAAATCATCGCCTGTCGAGCGCTTCCAGCCGATTAGCTTTTTTGCAGTTTCAACTCCGATCAATCCTCCAAGCAATCCACCGACGATCGTTTTCCCGGCCATTAAATAGTTGAGATTCGTCACATTTTTCAGCGTTTCAACAGGATTTTCAAGCCAATACAGGAGCTTTGATCCTAACGCAGCCCCGGCTATCGCACCGATCACGACCCACATCGCCTTATCAAGCGGAATTCTTTCTTTATTTCTCGTATGCAAGTAAACTCTGAAACCGACAAAATAAGCCAAAGTCTCAAAAAATAAATGCGGATGAATCGAAACAGGACCCAAATGTATATAAACAGGAAAATCCATTTTACACCTCTTTTTGCAAAACCTTACTTTCATCATATCAAAAAATACGAATTTATTGTTTTAATATTTTAAACATTACAATAAAAAATTTCGTTGCATCAGTTATATTTTTTCCCCGTCTCAACTAAACTAATGGAAGCGCCGGCAAATATTTTCGAAAGCTGATTTTTGTTCAACAAGCTTAGCATCAATAAGTGATTCCAAACTGTCCGCATCAGCCCATTTGCAGAAAAGCTATATTTTCTAATGTTTATAATCAAGGCAGATTGGATTTTTCCGGAAGCAAATCCCGAATTTCCTTTGAATCATGATGGCAATCGCTTTTGCATACAAATAAATAATTAAAAGTTATTTGTTAGGAATCGTTGTTTGAGCAGGTTTCCTAGATTTGATTCAACGATCATCCTGTCATTTCCTTGCTCTCATTCACGCAAATCTTTCAAACTTTTTTTACACTTTACAGAATCGGTTTTGAAAAATATACATCCTACTAATTGTGCAATTCAAAATTTACGAGACTATATTTTCGTTTATAATGAAGTTGTCAAATTCCATAACGTAAAGGGGGAAAACACCATGTCTGGCAAGATGAAGACTTACCGAGTGGGGATCGCAGGTGCGGGCGCTTTTGCCACTTTTTTGTCCGGTGCGCTTGCACGGCTGCCTGAATTTCAATTGACAGCTGTCGCAGGAAGGACGGATACAAAACGGGAGAGCGTGATGGCTGCTTATCAAAAACAGAGACATAATGCGATAACGCCAAAAGAATATTATGAGGCAGCCGACCTTATAGCCGATCCTGAAATCGATATTGTCATTTTAGCAACACCGCCCCATCTTCACTCCTCACTTAGCCGACTGGCTTTAACACACGGAAAGCATGTCTTGTTAGAAAAACCTGGTGCCCTTTATGCCAAGGAACTTTTGGAAAATGCGAACTATGCAAAAAAACAAAAGCGTGCATTCGCCGTGAACCTTGTATTGCGTTACAATCCGCTAGTAGAAGCTGTTGAATGGATCGTCCGCCATCGGCTGCTTGGATTCGTGCATCATGCAAGTCTCACCAACTCGGCTCATCACGTCGCCAATGGCCATTGGTTTTGGAATGATCAACTAAGCGGAGGCATTTTTATTGAACATGGAGTTCATTTTTTTGAGGTCGGTCGCCACTTACTCGGAGAAGCGGTCGATGCGAATGGTTTTGCTCTGACGGAGGAAAACGGTGAAAAACAGCGTGTTTGGGCGAGCGTTCTTCAAAAACCAGTTTATCAACAAGACGAAAAAAGTTCGGGAAACAACATATATTCTTTAGTTCCTGTTCAATATTACCACGGCTTTACGATGGATCCTGACGCACCGGAATCGACAAAATGGGAAATTCATTGCACTCATGGACGGATTGTACTTGAAGGATGGATTCCCCAAAAATTATATTTAGAGGGCAAAATCTCAAAAGAACAGGGCGAGCTGATCGATCAAAT
Organism: Aeribacillus sp. FSL K6-2833; assembly: GCF_037965815.1. Taxonomy (GTDB): domain Bacteria; phylum Bacillota; class Bacilli; order Bacillales; family Aeribacillaceae; genus Aeribacillus; species Aeribacillus composti. The sequence goes on from NZ_CP150189.1 coordinate 2,085,696, forward strand.
ACTAGACAGCATACCGAAAAAACCGGTAGAAAACGCTGTTGAAAAAGTACGCTCTTCAGCCTTTCATTGTTTCAAAAATAAATCGTTCCCGCTTGAAGCACTATCCAGCATTTCATACGAACGGACAATCAAATTGGAGCAGCGGCAATTGTGGTATGAGGCAATGGTACAAGACCGTTTCCTTGATTTTTGCCGAATCATTGAAGAAGAAGGATGGGAAGGATTTGTTACAGCTGAAGACGCCGTGAAAGACTTAGAACTGGCAAATCGTGTAACGTTTAATAAAACGGAGCAGCCGCTAACCGAATAAATTGGTTAGCGGTTTTAAATAGCATTTTATCCGATGGAATACGACTGATCTAATCTCGTTTTTTTATTTCGCATATACACTAATGCGAAATGATGTTAAAGTCATTCCAGCACCTTTCATGTTCCTCCTTTTAAAATTTAATTTTTATTCAAAATCCCCTCTAAGAACAAAAGGGACACTTGGTCCGCAAGTTCATTTTCTGTTTTTTCTCCTGTCATTACATATCGTTCAATAATGTGCTCGATCACTGAGAGAAATGCTTCACCGGCAAATTGAGTGTCAATTTCCGTTTTAACAATTCCAAGTCTTTGATTGTTGCTCATATTTGCTGCTATTTTTTCAACAATGATGCTTCGTAAACGATCATCTTTGTTCTCCCTGAGTGCAACTTTCGTTAAGTGAGGATTTTTTCCGAGAAACTTCAGAATGTCAGCGATTGTCTCACGGACATGGTCTTTCACATGCTCCGGTTGTATATCAGCCACTTTTTTTCCTGCATCACTAAAATGAATTAACTGCTTTTCAAAATCTTCAAGCATTTGTTCGAAAATTTCTTCCTTGCTGTTGAAATAAAGATAAAAAGCTGCCTGCGTGAGCCCTGCTTTTGCCACAATATCGCTGATCTTTGTAGCATGAAAACCTTTATGAGCGAACAGCTCCGCAGCAGCTTGAAATATTTTCTTTTTGCTCTCTTCTCCTTTATTTCTCGCCATAAAAATCACCCTTTTTTATACAACTAACTAATTAGTTAGTTGTTATTGTACATGATATTGCTTTTACGATCCATTACTTCCATTAAGTTTTTTTGCCATCGTTTTATCATTTCTCCTCCTCTGTCGCCACCGCTGTTGTGATGCTTAAACAAATAAAGAGCGGCATCAACAAATGAGCCGCCCAATTACCCTTGTGTCAGGCTGATTTAGCCTCCATTTGAAAGCCCGGATCATTCCATATTTCAATCCATTTTTTCAATGCCGTTGCCAAGATGACAATACCAAGAACGAGCATAATGATGGATAAAATTCCGTTTAATACGTTGTAGCCTGCAGCTTCCGGATTCAAATAAACATTTACGGTCATCCAGTAGCCTGCATAGTTTACTGTAGCAAATAAATAAGCTAACGGAATGAGGCAAGTAAGCATATATCTTCGTTTATCGGCAATTTTTAAAATGACTGTCGCACCGACAATCAGTCCGATGGACGCCATCAGCTGGTTCGATACGCCAAACAATGCCCAAACCGATCCAATATCTCCTGAGTAAAGCAGGTACCCCCACATAAAACAGGCTAAAGCGCTTGCAAATACGGAAGCCGGAACGGAGTCTACCTTTTTCAATGGTTTATACACTTCACCGAAGAAATCTTGAATTAAATAACGTGCTACACGTGTTCCTGCATCAATCGCAGTTAAAATGAAAACAGCCTCAAACATTATAACAAATTGGAAAAAATATGAAGCCAAATTCTCAAACCATGGAATCGCAGTAAAAATATAAGTCATTCCAACTGCAAGTGTAACCGCTCCACCTGTTCTTCCTTCCAAATTTAAACCTATTTCCTGGCTTAAAGCTGGTAAATTAATAACATCCATTCCAAGTGTCCGGAATACTTCCGGTGCGGAATTGATCGCAAAATAATCTGCCGGATGAAGAGCTGTTGCAGCGATCAGCGCCATGATGCCGACCAAACATTCCACCAACATGGCTCCAAAGCCGACAACTTTTATATCGCTCCACTTATTAAGCATTTTCGGCGTTGTACCCGATCCGACAAAAGCGTGAAATCCTGAAATCGCACCGCATGCAATTGTAATCGATATAAACGGCCAAACAGGTCCAGCTAAAATCGGCCCTCCGCCGTGGATAAATTCTGTAAAGGCCGGCATTTCAATAGAAGGATTAATGATAAAAACACCAATGATCAGCGCAATGAACACACCGATTTTCATAAAGCTGCTCAAATAATCACGAGGAGCAAGCAGCAGCCAAACCGGCAAAGCCGCAGCAAAAAATGCATAGATTGGTAAAATAAGCGCCAAAGTTTTAGTATCGAATGTCAACCAATCCCCAAGAGCTGTTTCTTGTATGGAAGGTCCTGCGAAAACACCTATCATTAATAAAATAAAGCCAACTGTTGAAGCTAATTTTAAATTGCCTGTTTTCTTATAGAAAATTCCGACTCCCATTGCAATAGGAATGGTGATTCCGACTGCAAACGTGCCCCAAGGGTTTTTTTCCAATGCATGAAGAACAACCATGGAAAGACCAGCCATTGTTATGGTAATAATAAACAGCATGGCAAGTCCTGTACAAAAGCCGGCTACCGGACCTAATTCTTCTTTTGCTACTTCCGATAATGATTTCCCTTTTTGCCGCATGGAAGCAAATAACACGACTGCATCATGGACGGCTCCCCCAATTACGGCACCAATCAAAAGCCACAGCAGACTGGGCAAATATCCAAATTGTGCGGCCAAGATCGGTCCGACGAGCGGTCCTGCTGCAGCAATAGCGGCAAAGTGATGCCCGAAGCTTACCCATTTATTCGTCGGAACATAATCCTTTCCATCATTTAATTCGTGAGCTGGTGTCGGTTTTGAATCATCCAGCTTCAACACTTTTACAGCCATAAATGTTCCGTAAAGACGGTAAGCGATCATTAAAATACACATTGAGGCAATCACGATTGTAATCGCATTCATTTTTTTGCAACCTCCCCTTTGTTCTTGCTTTTTACATTCATTGTATTAAATAAACATCTTCATGATCGGTTTTCAAAACAAAATGCAAGAATCCGGGGATAAATCGTCAATTTCTTAAATTGAATTGCAACAATTTTGTCACAAATATTGCTTAAAGCTTTCAGCTTTTTTTAAATGCCCAATCGCTTTTTCAGTTCCTTCGTATAAGTTCTGCTGACCGGGATCGAATCGCCATTTTTCATGATTACATGATACGTGGAGTTGAACCACGGCTGAATTTCAACTATTTCATTCAAGTTGACTAAATAAGCTCTATGAACACGCATGATGTGCGTTTGCTGCAGCTTTCTTTCAAAAGTGACAAGCGATTCTTTAACTTCATATTTTTGATCGCGGCAAGTGATAATGGTTTTTCCGTCATTAAACTCAATATAAAGAATATCTTTCACGTTAATAAGCAGAATGCGGTCGTCTAATGATACAGGAATCTTTTCATCCTGCATTTGAAAATATTGCGGTCTTTTTTCTTGGCGGGCTTCCAGCCGCTTTGAAATTTTTTCAATTGTATGAAATATCCTTTCTTCATCAAACGGCTTCAAAATGTAATCAACCGCATTCAGCTCAAATGCTTTTAAAGCGTACTCATCATAAGCGGTTGCAAAAACAATCTCAGGTCTATGATCAATCTCCATTAGCTTTTCAGCAAGTCTAATCCCTTGTTCATGAGATGACAGCTGTATATCAAGAAAGATCACATCCATGTCGGTCTGGCGGATTTTTTCAATCGCTTCATCCATTTGTTCCGCTTCCCCAACAATCTCTACCTGCTTGCTCCTTTTAAGCAAGTAAATAAGTTCGTCTCTTGCCAACGGTTCATCCTCCACGATAAAAGCCTTGATCATACGGCTACTTCTCCTTTCATTTCTAATGGAAACTTAATCGTCACTTTCGTTCCATTTTCATCGCTTTTAATATGGAAGGCTCCGGCGGAACCATAAATTTCTTCTATTCGTTTTTTTATATTCCAAAGAGCTGTTCCTGTTCCATCATTCGATTGAACGGTCTGATTTCCCAATTGGCGCAATAAATGATCAGGAATGCCGCTGCCATTATCTTCGGTGATTAAGATCATTTGATCATTTTCTGCATACGCCCGAATGGACACTTTCCCATGCTCCTTATTGGCAAAAGCGTGCTTGATGGCGTTTTCGACGAGAGGCTGAAGCGTAAACGGCGGAACCATTACTTTCTTTAAGCTTTGGTCAATATCAAAACTTACATGATATTTATCAGGAAATCTTGTCTGCTCAATAGATAAGTACGCTTCAACATGCTCAAGCTCTTTTTCAAGCGGAATGACAAATTGTCTAGCTCCCTGTAAATTACTTCGGAAGAACACGCTTAATTTTAAAAGAAGCTTTCTAGCTTTATCCGCATCAGTTCTGATCAAGCTGGAAATCGTGTTTAACGAATTGAACAGGAAATGCGGATTAATTTGCGCCTGCAAAGCTTTAATTTCTGCATCTTTCAGCAGTTTTCTCTGCAGTTCTGCATCAGCAAGCTCCAATTGGGTAGAAAACAGCTTGCTAAGTCCTTCCGCCAGCTCTTGCTCCACTTTATCCATAAGACTCGGGTCTAAAAAATAAAGCTTTAACGTGCCAACCGTTTGGTTGTGTACTTGAAGCGGCATAACAATCGCTGACTGAAGCGGACAATCAGAATTTGGGCATTGGATTTCCTCCTTCGATTTTGCTTTAATGATTTTACCCTGCTCTAAAACCTTTTTTGTCAGCTTTGTTACTAAAGTTTGCCCCTGCTTATGATGATCAGAACCGGCACCGATATGAGCGAGGACAATTTCCCGATTGGTAATGGAAATGGCATCTGCTTTCGTCCATTTTAAAATAATTTCCGCTACTTTTTTACACGAATGCTCATTTAAGCCTTTTCGGAAAAATGGCAAGGTCTGCTGCGCGATGTAAAAAGATTTATGTGTTTGAAGCGCCTTCGTCCGCTCTTCCTCCACTAGAATCGAATGAATAATTAAAATAAAAATAAGAGTCCCAAATCCGTTAATCGTAATCATCGGAAGAGCGATTAATTCTACAAGCTTAACTGCGGATTCAAACGGGCGGGCAAGTAAGAGAATAAGTCCCATTTGAGTACATTCCATAAAAATTCCGGTCAAAACAGCTTTCCAAGGTGAAAAATTGTCTTTTATTCTAAAACGCTTCCAAAGGAAACCGGTCACGAATCCAGCCAAAATAGTAGATGCTCCGCAAGCAAACGCGGTAAATCCTCCTAATGTCATCCGATGCAGTCCTGCTACTAGACCAGTGCCGATGCCGACGAATGGACCGCCAAGCAATCCCCCAATCACTACTCCCATAATTCTTGTATTGGCAATTGCGGCATCTCCATCCACTTCTATTTGCCATGTTTGTGAGCTGATATTGCCTTGAGCAATTTCGACACCAGTATAATTACTAATAATGCCAAAAGATCCAAATACGGCAATCAGCATTAGCTTTTCGCTTAATCCATGCTCATGATGAATCATTCGCCGAAATGCCTTCATCCTTGATAACAAAAAAGCTAAAATGACTAAAATTCCCACTCGCTCCAGCATTAAAGGCATTAAATCAAACAAGACAGACACACTCCTTTACACCGATATTCCAGCTTTTGTTCGCTCGCGGTGTCAATATTCATTGTACCTATTAAAGGATGTTGAATAAAGTTTAATGTTCACAATGGTTATCATTACTATTACATTTTAAGCTTCTCAAAATGGATTTTTAGGCAGTACTCATTATAATATGGGTGTTATAGTGAAACTTAGAGCTGGTGGAGATGCGGTAATTGATGCGGCAAGACATTTTAACATAATAGACGCAGCTACTGCCAGAACGTTTAAAAATAATAGTAAAAATCGGAAATTGGTTAACGCAATTTGAAAACGCTCGTTCAGATGCAACTGCTATGGTTAGAACAAGACTTCCAGTTTACTTAAAAAAGAATAGAATGAGTAAAACTACCGCTGAGAACATTGCAATAGCTGTAAGCTGGCCTATTCGTATGGCAGATGTCTTATTCTTTTAGGAGTGATACTTGTGGGGATTTTAACTGTAAGTGAATGGATGAAAAAAATGGTTTAAATGAAGATGATATAAATTTTATCGAAACAATTTTGACTTTTGCTCCAACATTACAAAACCCAGTGGCTGAGAGTGAAGAATCAATAACAAAGTCAATAATAAAATAAATAGCCTTTTCCCTGAAAGAAAGGTGAAAATTAATAGAAAGGGCACTTATCAAGATTTTAAAAATATATTAAATGAAAATAAAATATTCATAAACCTAAGTGAATTATAGAGTAGATACCATTCTCAAGGAATGTGCAAGGATTTATGTGAAAAATTACTTAAAGAATACAATGATAATAAAAATGTGTCATTTTAGTTATTTCGGTTGTAGTCATATAATAACTATTCGAGTGCTCTTCGTAAAAAAACTTATGCTTTAATGTTTGTCCATTATAATTTATATTGTCTAATTAAGGAAAAAGCCTAATTTCTCATCATTTAAAATGAGAGAATTAGGCTTTTTATTTCGGAATTTACTTAGTGTTCTAAATCTGCATTTTCCTACAGCAACCCTAAGTAGAAGAAAGGAATGATTGGGATCAGCAAAAAACTTATTTCTTTGAAACGTAGCATATCTTAATTGAAATAAAAAGGTCGCTCAAAATTATCAGATGCACATAACAACCCAAATATTAGGAAAAGATAAAAGCATCATCAGTTCTAATAGGAGGAACTTTTTTATGAAAGAAGCCGTTAGTAAAAATGAACTTCCTCAGCTTTCAAAACCGTTTTGGCCAGATTCTGTTCAGCTGCCCTCCTTCAACAAGCTTGACAAAGATATTTTTGTTGATGTAGCGATTGTTGGCGGCGGGATCGCAGGCATCACAAGCGCCTATCTGCTTGCGAAAGAAGGAATCAAAACCGCGCTGATCGAATCGGATCGTATTTTAAATGGTACGACCGGACATACAACCGCAAAAGTCACCGCACAACACGGGCTGATTTATGATGAATTTATACAGCACTTTGGGGAAAGCAATGCAAAGCTATATTATGAAGCAGCCAGCGATGCGATGGAGTTTATCAAACAAACGATACAGGAGCACAACATCGAATGCGATTGGAAAGAAGAGGATGCATATGTTTATACGAATTCAGAGCAATACATAAAAAAAATCGAAAACGAATATAAAGCATATGAAAAGCTTGGAATTCAAGGAGAGCTTGTGGAAAACATCCCTGTTCCCGTACAGGCAAAAACAGCAGTTGTGATGAAAAATCAAGCCCAATTTCATCCGTTAAAATATTTGCAAAAGCTTGTGGAAAACGCGTCGGAAAAAGGGATAGACATCTATGAGAATACAGCAGCTGTCGATATAAAACATGGCCCACACCCGAAAATTTTGACAAAAGACGGTTATCACATTTTGTGCAACTATGTATTCATTTGTTCGCATTTTCCTTTCTATGATGCCGCCTTTTATTTTTCAAGAATGTATGCGGAAAGATCGTATATTATTGCTGTCAAAACAAAAATTGAGTATCCCGGCGGCATGTACATCAGCGCCGAAAATCCGGTTCGGTCGCTTCGGTCCGTCACGATCAATGGAGAAAAGCTTGTGCTGATCGCAGGTGAAAATCATAAAACTGGACAAGGAATCCCGATGATTCAGCATTACGAGTCCCTTCAAGCTTTTGGCGATCAAGCATTCGGCATACAAAAAATTCCTTACCGATGGTCTACTCAAGACTTAACAACGTTGGATAAAATTCCTTATATTGGACATATAAACGAACAGAAAGCAAATATCCTGTTTGCGACAGGGTTTCGAAAATGGGGAATGACAAACGGCACAGCCGCCGCACGACTGCTTGTCGATATAATTAAAGGGAAGGAAAACCGATATCGCGAGCTTTTTACCCCAGCAAGATTTCAAGCAGATCCAAGCGTGAAGCAGTTTATTTCAACAAATACAGATGTTGCAAAGCATTTGATTGAAGGAAAGCTTGAGTTTGCTCTAAGAAAGCCGGAAGATTTAGCCCCTGATGAAGGAGCAGTCGTTTCCTATAACGGAAAAAGAGCCGGTGCCTACAAAGATGAAAATGGCAGCCTCCACATCGTAGATACTACCTGCACCCATTTAGGCTGTGAATTAGAATGGAACAGCGGCGAGAAAACATGGGATTGTCCATGCCATGGTTCGAGATTTTCAATAGACGGCGATGTTGTAGAAGGTCCGGCACTCAAATCAATTAAGAAATTAAAGGGGTGACTGCATCGCTTCCAAGTCCAAAAAATGAAAAATAAAAGGGAGAAAGACTTGTTGAACAAAAACAATCCTTTCTCCCCTTTTTTATTGAAACGTCTGTTCTTCAATCAAAATTCTGCCATAAGGAGAACTACGACAGGATTTGCTCAATTTCCTCGAGCACATCTTCCGTTAATTCCACATCAATTGCTTTGACGTTTTCTTCGACTTGCTCCGGCTTGGTGGATCCGATCAGAGCGCTGGCAACATTCGGCTGCCGCAATACCCAAGCAATCGCCAATTGGGAAAGTTTAATTCCTAATTTATCCGCCACTTTTCCTAATTTTTCTACCTTCAATAAATTTTCATCTGTCAGCAAATCATTGATATATTTATTTGCTTTTGGATCACTCGCACGGCTTCCTTCCGGGATGTCTCCATTGCGCTTATATTTCCCCGTCAGAACACCTTGTGCAAGCGGCGAAAAAACAATTTGGCTAATACCGTTATGTTCGCAGACTGGAATAATCTCCTTCTCAATATAACGGTTCAGCATATTATATTGCGGCTGGTTGACCACGATGCGGTCCAGCAAATATCGATCTGCTGTGCCAAGAGCTTCTTGTATTTGCTGAGCAGTCCATTCACTGACGCCGACATATAACACTTTTCCTTGCCGGACAAGATCATCAATTGTGCGCAACGTTTCATCGACCGGTGTTTCCGGATCATAGCGGTGGCAGTAATAAATGTCAACGTAATCTAATTGAAGGCGTTTTAAACTGGCATGGAGCTGTTCAAACACATGCTTCCGCGATAAGCCTTTGTCATTGGGGCCATCTCCCATCGGCCAAAATACTTTCGTTGCCAAAACATATGATTCACGCGGATATTTCCGCAATGCTTCACCGACGACCTTTTCCGCTTCCCCAGTTGCATAAACGTTCGCTGTATCAAATGAATTGATGCCTAGCTCATACGCTTTGTCAATCGTCCGAATGGCCGTTTCTTTTTCGATGGAGTTTCCGTATGTAAGCCAGCTTCCCAAGCTGATTTCGCTAACCTTTAGCCCCGTTCTTCCCAATTTGCGATATTTCATTTATTCATCCCCTTTTTTCAAAAAATAGCAAAAAATTCATTCAAGACTCATTATAATACTAAACATTTCGAATCTGAAAGCAATTTGTTTGAAGGGGACAAAAATCTATCATTTTTCCGCATGTGAAAAAGTTCTCTAGTTTTCATAAAACTTGCGCTGCCGATCAGTCAGCGTCATGGTAGCGAACCACTTCTTCATAAAAAATTTTTTGCGAGTTAATGACTGGCTCGTTTTCCGACCGTTCAACATAATGATAATCGCCGTTTGCATCCTGAAAACGCGCTTTGACGTTGTCCTTTAGTTGTATGTCCAAGATGTTTTTCAAACGCTCTTTTAAACGGACATCATAAATCGGAAAAAGAATTTCAACACGTTTAATCATGTTTCTTGTCATCCAGTCAGCAGAGGATAAGAAAATTTTCTCCTCCCCAAAATGGTGAAAGTAAAAAATACGGCTATGCTCCAAAAAGCGGCCGACGATGCTTCGCACTTGAATGTTTTCGCTCACGCCTTTTATTTGCGGTCGCAAACAGCAAATTCCCCTTACGATCAAGTCAATTTTGACTCCAGCCTGCGAAGCTTCATAAAGCTTCATGATGATCGTTTTATCTGTTAAAGAATTCATTTTGGCAATAATCCGGCCTTTGCCGCTTTTCTGGTGCCATTCGATTTCTTGATTGATGAGTTTGATAAAGGTCTCCCGCATATCATATGGCGATACAGAAAAATGATTCCAATCCGGTTTTTCCGCATAACCGCTCAAATAATTAAAAAAGTTGGTTGCATCGATCCCAAATGTTTCTTCGCTTGTAAAAAAGCCGATATCCGTATACAGTTTCGCCGTGACGTCATTGTAATTTCCCGTGCTCAGATGAACGAAGCGTTGAATTTTACCCGTTCCTTCTTCCTGCCGGACGACAAGGGTAATTTTGCTGTGCGTTTTTAAATGGTGAAAGCCGTAAATAACGTGAACTCCGTGCTATTCAAGCATTTTTGCCCAATGGATGTTGTTCTCTTCATCAAATCTTGCCTTTAATTCAACTAAAACCGTCACCTGCTTCCCGTTTTCCGCCGCTTTTGCCAATGCTTGAACGATCGGCGAATTTCCGCTTACACGATACAGCGTCTGCTTGATTGCCAACACTTGAGGGTCATCCGCTGCACTTTCAATAAATTCAACAACAGGCTGAAAGGACTCGTACGGATGGTGTAATAATAAGTCCCGTTTTAATATAGCTTCGAACAAATTTCCGTTCGGCAAGTCGAGCGGGGGTGGTGGAATGAACGAATCATGAACAAGGTGCTCAAAATCGGTCAGCAAATGGGTATAAAATGGAAATAAAAACGTTAAATCGATCGGGCCGTCCACTTCATAAACATCCATTTTTTGAATTTCCAGCACATCCATTAAATAATTTAAAACACGTTCATCTATCGTTCCTTTTTGAATTTCAAGCCTGACCGCCGCACCCCACTTCCGCTTTTTCAGCTCCTTCTCAATCACTTCCAGCAAATCCCGCGCCCCTTCTTCATCAATGGTCAAATCTGCATTCCTCGTAATGCGAAACGGTGAGACCGAAATGATGTTGTAACCGAGAAACAGTTTGTAAATAAAACTGCTGATCAAATCCTCAAGAAATACAAACTGCCTCTTTCCATCTTGATTCGGCACTTCAATGAATCGAGGCAAAACAGCAGGAACTTGAACGATCGCAAAAAAAGGGTTTTTCCGCTCTTTTTTCTTATATTGAAGCAATACGGCCAAGTTCAACGATTTATTTAAAAGCATTGGAAACGGTCTGTACGCATCGATCGCAAGAGGCGTCAAAACCGGGAAAATTTGCTCATCAAACTTTTGTTCCAAAAAGCGGAATTGTTCGCCAGTTAATTCATTAAGCTTGAGAAATTCAATCCCTTCCTCTTTTAATTCCCCCTGTACATATTCATTAAATATTGCATATTGGCGTTTGACCAATGTGTGGCATTTCGCCGAAATGGCGTTAAGCTGCTGCTTTGGCGTCATGCCGGCTTTATTTTCCGGTAAATTAAAACCAGCTTTTTCTTGATCTTTTAAACCAGCAACCCTCACCATGAAGAACTCATCTAAGTTCGAGCTGAATATAGCTAAAAACTTCATCCGCTCAAGCAAAGGATTTTCAAAGTCAATGGCCTCTTGCATGACACGCTCATTAAATGCAAGCCAGCTTAATTCCCGGTTATTATAAAATTCTGGACGGCTTATATCTGGAATCAATTGTTCTTTCTTATCTTGCATAATTTCGCCCACCTTTTACCTTTCGTAAGTCCATTAGACGAGTGTAAATGATAATTCGACTTGGCAGTTAAAAGCGCGTTCCATATGCTTTTTTTGCTTATTTGCTTCCTGCTCTTCAAAAGTATAATCACTGTTGCTGGCTAAAGATATTTCCATCTTTTCCCCCTCCTTTTTGTTCACCTCCAGCTCGGAAATGATGCAACGGTGTGTCGTGTTGAGGGAATAAAGGAATTTCAAAATCGCGCCTAATCGCTCCAGCGATAAAATTTCTTCTTCCGTTAATAATGATTTGTAAGGAGAGATATATTTCATCAAAGTTTTTTTGGACTTAAAGGAAGCGACGCATGCGAGTTTCAACCGCATTTTATGACTGATTCCGTCAAGCGATCGATTTGTCAAAATATAAAACGTATGCTGACTGCTTGAATGATGATCGATAAATTCCCCGAATTGAACCAGCTTTGTGCTTTTAAACAAAATTTCTTTTTCCTCTTGAGTAAAAGATATAATTTTCTTTGCCTCACATTCACTGACAAATACGTAAGCAAGACGAAGGAGAAATGATGTATTCTTCAAGTTGATTTTATAATCACTTGCCAGCTTGGAAAATGTTTCGTCCGCTACTTGAGAAAAAGACCGGACGTTTAAGTTGGAAAACACCTCCTCAAAAAAGACCCCTTCCCTTAAGCCTTTGCTGCTCATTGTAAAAAATGGAGCTGATACGATTTCCGTCAGCGTATAAATTGCTTCAATTGCAGGAATGATGATATCCGCGCGTTCCTTCGACAGTCCATCTAATTTTTGACGCTCCGAGACAGTCATTCCGATCAGCCATTGATTTATTTTTTTAATTTCATTCGGTTCCATTTCATATTGATGAATACCAAATAACGGGTAATTGGTTTTATTTTGATGAAGCCGTATTAGATTTCTGGCGCTGCCGCCTATCCCGATTACCGGAACATTTTTGTTTTTAAGCCATTTTTGCGAAGAAAATTCATTTCGCAAAAACACTGTCAGCTCTTTCATTTCCGATTCTTTCGGTTCGCTGTTGGCAATAAACCTTTTCTTTAATGTGAGGGCCCCAAACGGAAAACTGTATGAATGGACGAGCTCCCGATTTTTAAAATACGCAACTTCCGTGCTTGCTCCGCCTATATCAATGGTTATGCCTTCAGTTAAATATACGGAATGTATAACAGCTAAGTAGCCGTAATAGGCTTCTTCTTGGCCGGAAAGGACGCGAAAATCGAAATTCGTCTCTCTTTTTATAGCCTCTAAGACCATTTTCCGGTTTTTGGCAGATCTAATAGCTGCCGTTGCAACCCCTTTCGTTTCTGCCACTTGATGAAATTGAACGATTGGAACAAATTTTTTTAAAGAATCGATGACAACCTCGATCCCCTCGTTGGACAAATTTCCTTCGGCGTCAATATACGTAGCTAAACGGGCATTGATCTTAAAATTGTAAAGCTCTTTATATTGTCCATTTTGATCAATATGAAAAATAACGAGGCGAATGGAGTTCGATCCTAAATCTATTATGCCGATTTTTTTCTCTGTCATTTTTCCCATCCTTTTATGAAATCCAATGAAGAAAGTATGTTATTTTTACTTATATCGTACTATTTTTCCAGTCTATTTAAAAGATTTGAATAGATATAAATAAGCAGTCAACATCCAAAAGACATTAAAACCGCAAAGCCTCCGATTGCTGGAAGATGGCTTCCATTTTTAAAGTCAGTTCTTCAAATGAATTTTGTGAAAGCTGTCGTTTTACAAAAACGAAAATTCCGAAGATTCATTTTCTTTTTTTTAAAAATGTGCTATATTTGTTCCAGAAGTAAAAAAATGGTTTCCTAACCATTTAAGCTTCGACAAGTAGAGGCGGTCAATTATAGCAAGATCGCTTTGAGATTTGGGAGAAATGAATAGGCTTTAAGAAATGAACAATGTTATTGTCTCAGCAATTGCCCAATAACAAAATTTGTGAAAGCGATCGATCATCCCGATATTCATTTTTCCCTGTTTGCATCAAAAGTAAAGCGTTTTCGAAAACTTTTGAAGGAGGTATATTTGATGGAGTTTAGACCAGGATTAGAAAACGTAGTGGCAGCTGAGACAACGATTTCGTTTCTCGATGTAGAAAATGAAGAAATTGTCATTCGAGGATACGATTTAATTGAACTTGCCGAAACAAAATCATATGTCGAGGTTGCGTTTTTGCTGCTTGAAGGCAAGCTTCCGTCTGAACAAGAAAGAGCTAGATTTGAAAACGAGCTTCTAGCGAAAAGAGAGCTTCCAGACGTGCTTTACGACGTATTTTCCAAACTGCCGAAGACAACTCATCCAATGGACGCCCTGAGAACAGGCATTTCCATTTTAGCAGGATTTGACCCGCTCATTGATGACAGATCTGAACAGGCCAATAAAACGAAATCTATCAATCTTCTAGGACAGATGCCATCCATTCTTGCCAGCAGTTATCATCTACTCAATCAACAAGAAGTCATTCCACCAGATGAAAATCTCTCCTACAGTGCAAATTTTTTATATATGATTACAGGAAAAAAACCAACTGAACTTGAAACGAAAATATTCGACCGCTCGCTCATCGCTTATATCGAACATGAAATGCCAAACTCTACATTTGCCGCCCGCGTCATATCGTCTACACATGCAGATTTGTATGGCGCTCTCGCCGGCGCGGTTTCCTCTTTGAAAGGACACCTGCATGGCGGAGCCAATGAAGCGGTGATGTATTTAATTGAAGAAGCAGGTACAAAGGAAAATTTTGAACGATTGATTAAACAAAAATTAGCAAATAAAGAGCGGATCATGGGATTTGGCCATCGCGTCTATATGAAAAAAATGGATCCAAGAGCATTGCTTATGAAAAAAGCATTGCAGCAGCTGTCCGAACAACGGGGCGATTTTCGATTGCTTGAAATATGCGAAGCCGGGGAAACCATTATGAGAGAGGAAAAAGGATTGTATCCGAACCTCGATTATTATGCGGCTCCTGTCTATTACATGCTTGGCATTCCGATTGATTTATATACTCCTATTTTCTTCAGCGCTCGAACAGCAGGCCTGTGCGCCCATGTGATCGAACAGCATAATAACAACCGTTTGTTCCGTCCGCGCGTGAAATATACAGGAAAACGCTCTTTGAAAGTACAACAGTAATGGATAGCTTAGGAGGTTGTAAAAATGGCAGAAGTACTAGTAAAAAATAATGAAAATCGACAAACAGACAAGCTGCTTGAAGAAATTGCCGATTATGTTCTAAATAAAGAAATTCAAAGTAAAGAAGCGTTTGAAACCGCCCGCTATGTGTTGTTAGACACGCTGGGCTGCGGCATACTTGCTCTTCGCTACCCTGAATGCACAAAGCTTTTAGGCCCGATCGTTCCGGGGACGGTTGTTCCAAACGGGTGCCGCGTCCCTGGCACTTCATATGTATTAGACCCCGTGCACGGTGCATTTAACATCGGCTGCATGATTCGCTGGCTCGATTATAATGACACTTGGCTTGCAGCGGAATGGGGTCACCCTTCTGATAACTTGGGGGGAATTTTAGCTGCGGCCGACTACATAAGCCGAACGAATGTGGCAGAAGGGAAAAAGCCGCTCAATATGAGGACAGTTCTTGAAGCGATCATAAAAGCCCACGAAATTCAAGGGGTGCTGGCACTTGAAAACAGCCTGAACAGAGTCGGGCTTGACCACGTGCTGTTCGTAAAGGTTGCTTCAACTGCTGTCGTTACGAAGCTTCTTGGCGGCGGAAAAGATGAAATCATCAACGCCCTTTCCAATGCCTGGATTGACAATTCAAGTCTTCGGACATATCGACATGCTCCAAATACTGGTTCTCGCAAGTCGTGGGCGGCTGGCGATGCAACAAGCCGCGCTGTACGTCTTGCATTTATGGCCATAAAAGGTGAAATGGGATATCCTTCTGCCCTATCGGCTCCGAACTGGGGATTTGAAGACGTGCTGTTCCGAGGACAGAAACTGAAGCTCGCCCGTCCTTTGGAATCATATGTAATCGAGAATATTTTATTTAAAATATCATATCCAGCAGAGTTTCATGGGCAAACAGCTGCTGAATGCGCCATTGAGCTTCATCCTGAAGTAAAAGATCGCCTTGATGAGATCGAAGAAATCACGATCACGACGCATGAATCAGCCATTCGCATCATCGACAAAACGGGACCTCTTCTCAACCCGGCTGATCGTGATCATTGCCTTCAATATATTACTGCCATCGGTCTTATTTATGGCGATTTAACAGCGGATCATTACGAAGATGAAATCGCACAAGACCCGAGAATCGATGCGCTTCGTGAAAAAATGACAGTTGTGGAAAATAAACAGTTCAGCAAAGATTATCTCGATCCGGACAAACGGTCAATTGCCAACGCAGTTCAAATACGGTTTAAAGACGGAACGGAAACGCGCCAAGTTGTGCGGGAATATCCAATCGGCCACAGATTCCGCCGTCAAGAAGGTCTGCCTAAGCTGATCCAAAAATATGAAAACAATTTGGCAACACGGTTCCCAAACAAGCAGCTCAAGCAAATCTTAGACGTTTCGCTTGACCAGAACGTGCTGGAAGAGACGTTTGTACATGAGTTTGTAAACTTATTTGTTATATAAATCCGGGGCAGATCACACGTTGTTTTGCATCAGATGCATGTTACTTTGGCGCAATTTCATTGTTTGGCAAGAAAAAACATGTTATAAACCTTGTAAGAACATTTGAGATAACTATATCGAGCTGGTGTGGCAATCGGCCACACCGAAAAATGTTCTGTAAAGCGAAAATTTTTTGGGCAGTCAAAAAGAACGAAAGAATCGATTTTGTACCAAATGACGGAAGTTAACAGACAAAAGATCAGGGTACAAAACAGACCGTAAGCGAAGCGTGGATACAGGGCGGCACCCTCGAGTAGACTTGACGAGGGCAGCGCTCGTTTAATGAAAAACGCGGCTTGCCTCTAGAAACGTAATTAATGGTTCTGTAAAGCTAAGATGAAATGACAGAAAAGAAGGTGATTCCATGGTTTGGATCGTTGAAAAAGAATCGACACAAGAGGAGTTGGCCGATCGGTTTCGAACGTTAATGAACGCACCGGAAATCCTTCAAATTCCTGGAGCCCATGATGGAATGGCTGCACTTATAGCGAGAAAAGCAGGATTTCAAGCGCTTTATTTGTCAGGCGCCGCCTATACCGCGAGCCAAGGGCTTCCTGACTTGGGCATCGTCTCGTCAGAAGAGGTTGCCCGCCGGGCGCGGGAAATCGTGCGGGCGGCTGATCTGCCGCTTCTCGTTGACATTGATACCGGTTTCGGCGGTGTTTTGAATGCCGCCCGAACAGCTAAAGAAATGGCAGAAGCACGAGTAGCTGCTGTCCAAATCGAAGATCAAGATCTTCCGAAAAAATGCGGACATTTAAACGGCAAAAAGCTTGTGTCTGTAGAGGAGATGATGCAAAAAATTAAAGCTATTAAACAGGCAGCGCCGACTCTTGTCGTTGTTGCCAGAACGGATGCCTATGCAGTTGAAGGAATTGAAAGCGCCATTGAACGCGCCAAAAGATATGTTGAAGCGGGAGCAGACGCTATTTTTCCTGAGGCTCTTTCAACAAAAGAAGACTTTTTAAAGGTGAGCCGGGCAATTTCAGCTCCTCTTCTCGCAAACATGACAGAGTTTGGAAAAACTCCTTACTATACAGCAGAAGAATTTTCGGAACTCGGCTATTCAATGGTGATTTATCCTGTTTCATCTCTTCGCGCCGCCGCTAAAGCGTATGAACGCCTATTCCAAACCATTAAATCGTCTGGAACTCAAAAAAGCGAGCTCGAGAATATGCAAACTCGCAAGGAACTTTATGAAGTGATTCATTACGATGATTTCGAAGCGCTCGACCAAACGATTGCAAAAACAGTATTGCCTGAAGATTAACCATCCACGGGGTTTGCCCCGTGGATGAAAAAGTATTTACCGGAAAAAATAGTAGCTGCTCACATTTCTGATTCATAAAACTTTTTAATCCCACAATCCTTTTTTCGTGTCCTTCCATTCCCATTGCTCCAAAATCGTTGTTGTTCTTGAACCCCATCCTTCCAATGCTTCATTAGCAAACTCTCTCTGTATATAAAAGTACTGTCTGTTATGCTCGCTTAAATAAATCTCGCCCGTTCTCGTCTGCTCTACATTTTCATAATGAAAGGAACGGAGAGACCAATCAGGTATATTTCTTTTCTCTTCTTCTTCCGCTGATAAAACTTTATAAGAAACATTTCCCAGCAATTCATCTGTAATGTAATTTTCCGCCTCTCCTAAAGATGTCCCTTTTGGAAAAAACATGACATCAACTTCCCCATATTTTTCATTCACCGCTATCAGCTTTGCTCCGATCAAATTTTTTTCTTCAATATATTCTGCCTGCCAACGATCCGGAATATATGTGGTAAAAGGTAGTTGCTTTATGTTTACGAGGTGATACAGCTCCTTTTCTTCCATTCCTTCCAATGAAATTGTCATTTCGATCGATTCAGGTCGGTTGATATCTCCTTTTTCTTCTTCCTTTTCTGCATTTTGAGATTGTTGGGGAGACATTAGTATGCTTTGTTGATCTGAATGCTGGCCGCCTTCTTTCGTCTCATTTGTTTGAAAAGGAGGAAAAATCATTAGAAGGATGCATACAGCTGCTGCGGCCGCAAATGAGAATACAAGCTGAAGCTTGCTAGCGGCTTTTTTCCTTCTCTCTTTATTTCTAGCTAATTCAATTCCGGCTAAAGCTTTTTGAAAACTTTTTTCTTTAAATTCATCTGTCGGTTCTATATAAAAGTGATGAAAAAGCTGTTTTATTGACTCTTCACGCTTTTCGCTATTCGGCGGTACGAGTTGTTTTTTCATGATCATTCACCTCGCTTTTTAAATGGGCTGACAATTTCTTTTTAGCCCTTGTTTGCAGCGATTTAACCGCCATAACCGTTTTCGACATTACCTTGGCTGTTTCTTTTATAGACATTCCTTCAAAAAATCTTAAATAAAGGACCGTCTTTTCATCCGGGGACAATTTTTCCATACTGGCCATGATCTGTTCTCTGAGCGAATATTCCAGAATATTTTGTTCTACTAAATGTTTATCCTGTTTATGCCCTAAGTCCTCGGGGCTTAAATAGACTGTGTTATTTTCTTTTTTATACTTGCGATGGTAATCGATAACAACCCGCCTTCCAATTGTAAACAGCCAAGTTTTAAAGCTTGATCTTCCTTGAAAGTTCGCTAAATGAACCGCCATTTTATACATGACATCTTGAGCAATTTCTTCTGACCGATGATAATCCCCCGTCTGCATATATGCATAGCGGAGCACTTGGCCAATGTAGCGGTCATGAAGCTCACGGAAGGCTGAATCGTCCCCCTCTAAAGCCTTTTGAACCAAATCTTCATCTCGCATGCCGAGGTGCACCTCTCTTTCTCGTACAATCAATTAGACGAAATGCTGGAGAAAAAGTATCGAATCATCAGATTCTAGTTGCAGAAATAGATTGGAGGAATTCCCATTTTCTCACAAAAAGCAAGAACTCAAATTTTGGAGCTTTTTAGATGGCAAAGTTTTGTAAAATAAGCCAACGATCTGCCCTGCATCAGTGGATCGTTGGCTTATTATATGGGAAGTAGCTGAAATGTAAGACGCTTTCTCCACAGAAGCTCAACCTTTGAAAATAGTAATCTAAAAACAACGATCATTGAAATTTTAATGATCTCTCTTGCATTTCTAATTTATATACAAGCCGATTTTCCAACCCCTTCTTTTGGTAGATGTTCCTAAATGGATTGTAAGCGTTTCATCAATGAATCCCGAAAGCTTTCCGATAGTTCGTCCACACGAAGAATTTGTTCAATTCCTTCTTTATTTGTTTTATCATGAAACATGATTTGATTCGCAAAAGAAACCGTTATGTTTAGCGGATGTTTTTCAATGAGCTGCAAGCTTGATTGTGTCTCCACCCAGCCTTCTTTCAGCACCCGAAAATAAAAACCGGTATAACCAGTATTTTGAACACGAAGCGGCAAGTCATTCACCCTGTGCTTTTTGGCAATCTTATGGCATGGCTGCCGAGGCTGGCTAACTTGCACAACCGCTTCCCCTAATTGGAACGTATCCCCGATGCAAACTTCTGTTTCCAACAAGCCTTTTACTGTCAAATTTTCACCAAATGCCACCACATCCAGCTTTCTTTCAAGCTCATGCTCCCAATAGGCATAATGATCATACGGATAAACGCATACCGCTTTATCTCTACCGCCATGATGAACAAGATCTGCCTGACCATCGCCTGAAAAATTAAGAAATGACAAAAAAACCGGTCCATCAACAGGCTGCTTTTGAATTCCAGTGACGAATTCTTTGCCGTTATATATGAAATTTTTCGGTTTTCCTACATTTATAGAAATAATTTCATAAGTTTTTGCTTCCATTTTGATCAACTCCATTAATTCTTTAAGATCTTCCAACTTCGTTTGGGAGCAGCAATAGATTATCGTTAAGCGGCAAGTCTGCAGTTTGTATGATTTTCAAAAAATCATACAGGATAAAAAAATCTATTCCAGTGCTGTAACCTCCTAAAATGGTTAAAAAGCTGAATTGGGAACAACAAAACAAAAACTAGCATAGTTTATAGTGAGCTTTTTTATTGTCTACTAGATAGATTGATGCGCTCTTTTTGAAGAAACTTCCATTTTGTCTATTTTTTATTCATAATAAACTCGTTGATGAGACGCTTCACTTTTTCAGCAGATTGTTGAAATAACTCTTTTTCCTTTTGTTCGATTTCCCATTCAAGGATGCTTTGGATGCCTGTATGATTCACTGCTAGAGGTACACCTAAACTAATGCCAGAAACGTCGTATTCTCCGTTTAATACCGCAGAACCGATTGCTGTCGACGTTTTTGGTTGAAGCAGCTGATCAATCAGCCTTTCCATACCGACGGCAGACGTCCACCCGGTTGTTCGGTTTATGCCTAGGTCATTGAAGTTTCGAAACCAATTTGTCAGCTTTTCTTTAACTTGAATTTTCTGATCTTCTGATAAAAGCAGCGGCTTATAGTTTACTTTGACTTGGCTGAAAAGCGGAACTTGTGTTTCTCCGTGCTCACCTATAACAGGGCTTGATACTTTATCATTCTCGTGTAGCTTTAGAACTCGGCGAAGCGCCCATTCAAACCTGTAGGAGTCATTCATGGTGTATCCGATTAATTTTTTCTTATCAAATTGAAACGTATGGACTAAATAGTAATTCAGCACATCGACTGGATTGGAAGCGGTGATAATCAAAGCGTTTGGGGCATGTTCTGCGACGGCTTCTCCGATTTGACGAAACAATTGCAAGTTTCCTTCTAAAAACTCATCTCTAGAAGAAATATCGGTTCGGTTTGGGATGCCTGCCGTAATGATGACGATATTAGAGTGCTTTAAATCGTGAAAAGTCCCTTTATAAATTGTTTTGGACGGATAAGCATTTTCCATATCCATTAAATGATTGAGCAGCAGCTTTTCATTTTGATCGATGAGACAAATTTCATCGATCGCTTTTTTCCCTGCTAATTTGAAAGCGATGGCGGCTCCAAGAGTTCCTGCTCCGCCAATGATCGTAATTTTGCACATTTTCTTTTCCCCCTTTGCAGCCGTTAAAATTCCTCTCCACATCAAACAGGCAGCATGACCCGTTTTGACATTGAATACACAAATTTCCCCGTCTTGTCAATGGATCATCTCTGAAAAAGTGCACCGTTTTAAAACAAGCTCGTCTCTTTTTGACTAAAATCACAAAGTCAGGCACTACTGATTTTGAAGACCACGGACGATATTATGGTATTTTCCGCAAAAGTCGAATTAAATCTTGAATTTCTTCTTCTGTAAATGCGTTGAATTTGGAACGCATATATTGAATCAAGTCCTGTTGAACCGCTATGATGGTTTCTTCTCCTTTTTTTGTTAAAGAGATTTGGACAATTCTGCGGTCTTTCTTTGATCTATTCCGTTCGATGTAGCCTTTTTCGATTAGCTGATCAGTAATTCCTGTGAGGAAACTGGGAGATATATCAGATTCTTGGGAAATGGTAGATAGTTTTTGAGGGCCGTTTTTCAGCAAAAACTTCATAATAAAAAATTCATTTCTTGACAAGCCATATTTTTTTCCCATTGTATAAAAATTTCGCAAATCACGAAAAATCCTTATAAATTCGTTCTCTAATTCCGTCATGGAGGAGGATGTCGGATTCATAATATTACTTTCCCTTCCTTTCACATATATAAAGGGTGTCCTCTGCCGGACATCCCCGTTTCATTCATTATATCTTTGTTTATAACTCTTGGGAAGATGCTTCGGTTTTAACTTTTGCTGTTTCGAACGAGCTTTCCTGGAGCGTTTTCTTTGGTGTTTTTAAGAAAAAGGAAAGAACTAACGCTATGAATGCCAAAACGGTCGCAATGTAAAATGCATCGTTGATCCCTTCGATGGTTGATTGCTGCAATGCCTGCCCTAACAGTGCCTGAGCACCAATAGTTTGACCAGCATGTGCAGTAAGTCCGGCTGATTGAGCCATACTGCTGCCAAGTGCTTGTAGCTGATTCATCAACATCGGATCAGTTTTTGAAACAAGTTTCGTATAATCTGATAAATGATTTGTTGATTGCTGTGTCATAACCGTTACTAATAATGCGGTTCCAATAGATCCAGCCACTTGGCGTATCGTATTCGACATGGCTGTACCGTGGGAAATCATCTTTAATGGCAGCTGATTCATACCGGCAGTCATGATCGGCATCATGATCAATGACATTCCGAAAGACCGCAGCATATATATTCCTAATAAGGTTGTGTAGGGCGTATCGGCCGTCAGCTGCGTGAATTCATATGTTCCATATGTTGTAATGGCCAAACCGACAATTGCTAATCCTCTTACACCATATCGATCGAAAATTTTTCCTGCTATCGGCCCCATTAATCCCATGATCATTGCTCCTGGAAGCAATAATAAACCCGATTCAATCGGTGTAAAACCGCGAATATTTTGTAAATAAATCGGGAGAAGCAGCATTCCTCCAAATAATGCCATAGTAACAATCGAGTTGATAATTAATGTGAACGTAAAGAGGTTGTACTTAAATACTCTTAGTTCAAGCAGAGGTTTTTCCACATTCAATTGTCTTACGGCAAAGAAAATTAAAAAAACAACACCGACCATTAAGCTGATGATAACTGCCGCGCTTGACCATCCTTTGCTTCCAGCCTCGCTAAACCCGTATAAAATGCCGCCGAATCCAATACTTGAATAAACAATCCCTTGGATATCAAACGTCGGGCGAGTTAATTCTTTTTCTAAACGGAACCAAATAAAGGCGAAAAAGATATCAATTAAACCGATCAAAGCCATCGCGTAGAACAAAAAATGCCAATCATAATTTTGCACAACCCATCCTGAGAGTGTCGGACCAATTGCAGGAGCCAGAATCATGGCAATCCCCATCGTCCCCATGGCTGTTCCTCTTTTTTCAGGAGGAAAAACAGTCAAAAAAATGTTCATGCCAAGCGGCATTAAAATTCCTGCACCAATCGCTTGAATAATTCTGCCAATCATCACCAATGGAAATGTTGCTGATACGGCACAAACGAGCGATCCAATTGTAAACGAGATCATCGCTGTAATAAACAGCTTGCGAAAACCGAAATTTTCAACTAAAAATGCGCTGATCGGTATTAAAATTCCGTTTGCAAGCATAAAGCCTGTCATCAGCCATTGTGCTGTTGTCGCATTGACATTTAAATCCGTCATCATGACCGGAAGCGCTACATTTAAAATTGTTTGGTTCAAAATCGCAATGAACATCCCAAACATTAAAACGAACAGCACTTTTCCAACCGGCACTTCCTTATCAAGTGCTTCCTCTTTTTTTGTATGCCAGTTTTTCTTTCTGACAAGGAAAACATTCATGACGATCAGCACAATCAGAGTGAAAAACGTATAACTGATGATAAACGGCATGCTTCCACCTCCTTCAGTTTATATGGTTAAATCATTTATTTATGGATGCGTACTTTTGCATTCATTCCCGGCATAATTCCTAGCCCTTTTGCATCCGCAATAGATATTTTCACAGGAATCACCTGTGTTACTTTCGTATAGTTTGCGTCCGCATTTTCACTTGGAAGCAATGAGAAGACGCTAGCTGTTGCTTTTCCGATTTGCTCTACTTTTCCCGAAAGTTTAGACTCGCTGTACCCGTCGATGTAAATATCAACATCTTGACCAACTTTTACATCCCCAATAATGGTTTCTTTAATATTGGCAGTGATCCATAAATGATCGAAATCATATGCATATGCCAAAGGGGTACCAGCTGCCACAAATGAATTTTCTACCGCATTTGTTTGGACAATCGTTCCGGACTGGGGCATTTGAATGCTGACAGGTTCATCCTCCCCAGGTACGGCTAATTTTCCAATGACTTTATCTTTCTGAAATTGTGCTCCAACCTTTCCATCAAATTTTGTCAAGACGCCGGAAGCAGGGGCGGCGATCACTAATTGCTGTCCGTCCACTTTTGCGTAATCTGTTTTAATATAGTTGACCGACTCATTGTAATAATAGAATCCGGCAAAACCTCCTAAAACCAAAACAACGAGAACAACAATATTTAATATGACCAACTTTTTCACATTCATTTTTTATCCCCCTTACAAAAAAAATATTCATTAAATAAATATTTCATTTTGTGAAATATTTATAAACTGCATTATTTATCATATGACAATCGTTTATCCGAGTCAATGTTTTTCGTGTACCGAAATATATATATAAAAATGACCCAGACAGTACAATGGACTGTTTGGGTCATTTTGTCCAAAAAGCATAATCATGTTCCATTCGATTTTTGATAAAAAGCTGCTGAAAACATTCATGAAAGTCCAAGACAAACGAACGAAATCTCAAAAAGAAAACGGTTTAAATAAATCACATTGTAAAAATGCTGCATGAATAGGAAAAGAGCAGCTATGATAAAAGCGATTCCCAGCCCAAGATTTATTTTTCCAACTAGTGTAAAATTTTTTATTTCAATTCCTCCAAACAATCACGTTTTCAAATAAACGTTACATGACAGGCGAATTTAAACTTGAAATATCGACTTTTTGTTTCCCTACTTTTAAGAATACCATAGTCATATCATCTTTTTGCGGAACGCCTTCTGTAAATTTATGGATCGATTCCAGCACTTTTTTTTCAATCTCCCCAGCATTTTTATCCTGATTTTGTTTTAACGTTTCGATCAGCCGTGCCAATGTAGATTGCTCGCCGCGTTTATTCTGCGCCTCAATGATTCCGTCTGTATAAAAGAAAATTGAATCATGTTCAAATAATTGGATCGATTCTTCATGGTAAATTTGATTAGGAAGACCACCAATCATAATCCCTTTCACTTTTGGAAGCTCATGTACCGCATCGCCTCTTATAAACAGCGGAAGATGATGGCCGGCATTTGCATATGTAAACGTTCCCGACAGCGGATCCCAATCGGCACAGAAAACGGTAACAAAAGATTTTAACTTTCTCAAATCATTGTATAACGCTTTGTTCATTGCAGTCAGCGTCTTTCCGGGGCTTTGCGTGCTTTCAGCGGCTGTCCGAAAGGCGCCGCGCGTTAAGATCATGAGCATCGCAGCAGGAATCCCTTTTCCCATCACATCCCCAATAACGATGCGCACTTTTCCGTTGACAAGCGGATAAAAGTCGTAATAATTCCCGCCAATTAATCGGGCAGGTATAGAATAGCCAAATACCTCTCCCCCTTCGATCGATGGAGCATCCCCGTTCAATAACGTTGTTTGTATCGTCCGTGCCAAGTTTATTTCCCTTTGCAGCAATTGTTCCTTTCTCTTAACATCTTCTATCGTATAGGAAGATTGCTGATACGTTAAAAAGTCTCTTTGCATCAAACAACCTCCCCTTGAATCGATTTTAAAATTTCGTATAATCCAACTGTTTCAAATAAATGGTTTGTGAAATCATTCATACCTTTAAAAACTAATTTAATGTTTTTTTCTTGAGATAAATAAATTAAATCGATGATTTCACCAATGCCGGATGAATCAATGAATTCCAAATAGCTAAAATCAATCGTCAATACTTGAAAATTGCCGATTTCATTAAAATGACCATGAAACACATGAGCCGTTGAAATATCTAAAACTCCTTTAATGTATAATGTGAGGTTTTGTTCTTGAATTTCCTTTTGAACCGTAAGACCCATACATACCCTCCTTGGCAGAAAAACTGAGCAATTCATTTTCACCTTTATGTGTTTCATGATTCTTGAACTTTAAATTTATTTATTTTATTTTCTAAATCCTTTGAAAGGTTGTCTAATTGAATAATAATTTCATTCAATTGCTGTATCGCATCAAAAGAAGATAAATTCATTTCCGTAACTTTTTTGACATTTTGTTTCATCAAATCATTCAGTCTTATGAGTTGATGACTTGATTGAATAATAAAATTAGAGACATGATGGAATTCAAAATGATTCGCTTCTTTTAGTTTTTCCAGTTGTTGATTGATATTTTCATAGTTTTGTCGTATTTCTTTCACCTCTAATTCTATTTCGTGAAAAATTTCCCGCGATTCCTTTGTCATGGTTGTTGAAACTTCGTCCATGACATGAAAGTAAGAGTGCACTGTCTCTGATAAAACGTTTGAAACGAGCCTTAATGTTTCAATATCGTTTTTAATATCGACAATTAATTGGCTGATGCGGTCAGTCATTTCATTTAAATGGGCAGCAATATCACCGAATTCATTTTTCTGATCGACATGAATTTCTTCGGTCAAATCGCCTGCTGCAATTTTATTAATATAACGGTGAATAGTAGGGATCGGTGTTAAATACTTTTTCGTAATGACCTGCAAAACGAAAAATATAATGACAAAGGCAGCAACAAATGACAGGACAAACAAAAAAATGATATTATGAAAAAACTTTGTGCCAGCGCTTAAGTCGGTGACAATCGTAATAACCCTGTCATTTGGAATTGGCAGATAATATTTTCGATAGTTTTCCCCCAGTTTCACTGACTCCATTTGATTTTCTTTCAGAACTTTTTGAATATAAAAATGATCTTTTTCATGCTTATATGAATTTTTTCCATATAATATCGGCGCATCTCTTTCCGGTTCAATAATATCTCGATTTTCGCTCCGAAGCAGTACATTGGCATTTATAACCGCAATTTCTTCGATTTCACTTTCTTTAAATTTTAAAATGGAATGAATAAGCGCTTCAGGATCCGAATGCTTCGTTGCATGATAAATTTCAGAATCAAGAATATACGGATTAATCATAAATTCAGTTGTTCCGTCATAATAATAGGCATATTTAAAATATTTGTTTTCCCAGTCTGATTTAGAGATCGGACCAACCCAATAATGTTCTTGATAATAACCTTTCCCTACTGTTACAGGCTTACCTGACATCAGTTGTTGAAAAGCATCATACCAATACCCCCACTCTTTTGTGCTTAAACCAATTTCATTGGGGTCTGAAGATTGGGCAATGATTATATCATCATTTCTTCTTACCAATAAAGAAATATTGTACACATCATATTTATTGCGCAATGCAATTAAATCTTGCTGAGTCACTTCCTCGATCGTTTTCCCGCGCAATTCTTTTGCAATCTCTTTTGAAATTAAATGCAGCTTTTCGTCAATTAAACGTTCAACCGTTTTTTTGGAATTTTCGCTGATTTCAATCGCGCTTTTTAAAATGTTTGCTGTTCGTAACACATCATTTCTATGAAAATGATCAAATTCTTTCTCCATCTGCCTGACAAAAATAAAGATGAAAATAGAACAAATAATAATCGGAATAAGCGCAATCATTGTAATAATTTGACCAATGATCGTTTTATTCTTTAAGAAATTCATCCGCATTCACTCCGAACGAAAGGATCAAGTACTTGATTGCAAAATGATCTTTATCATAATGGAATGTTTTTTCTTCTCTCTATGAGTCGATCCTTTAAATCTACTTCTAAAATAATCGTCGTTCCTTCTGTACTTGTATATATTGAAATTTTATCCATCATTTTTAACATAATGCTGAAACCGTGCCCAAATGACCGTTTGCTGGAATAACCTTCTAACAATATTGATTTCGGCAGTTCGCTTAATTTGATGCCATTTCCTTTATCTTCTACAATCACTTTTAACCAATCATGGTTCAAATAAACTTTCATTTTTCCTTCAACCGCATGCTTTAATACATTTGTTACAGCTTCAGAAATAGATAAGAGCACATTATATCTTTTCTTTTCTGAAATATGCCGATCTTTTAACAACTGGTCAATAAATGTTCTACATGCCGCAACATCATTTTTTTCAGAAACAGGAAATTCTGCAATTTTCTCACCTTGATTAAAGCTTTTTAATTCTTCCCGTTCAATCAGAGTCAATTTTCCTTGTGTGACGGCGTATAAACAATCACGGTAAATTGTACGTATCCTCAATTCTTGTTTTCTCTCATATTCTCGTAAATGACTTACATCAAACAATAGACATAATATTTTCTTTTCCAAACAGATCCAATGAACGTTATACATTTTCCGACTTGGAACATCTTCAATAAATTCATGTGCATATCCATTTTGAATAGGATGATTCGTAATCAGGCTTTTGATTTGTTGTTCACAAGGAATCTGAACTTTTTCGCCATTTATATGATAGAAACTGCCATTTTGATAAAATACAGCTTGTACAACAGCAAAATCTTTCAGAAGCTTCGAGCCTTTATATTTTATATCGTGAAAGTGCTGCTGATTTTGAGCCTGAATCAATCCCGGATGATGATCTTTGCCTGCCTTTTTGAAATCAGCTATTTTTAAAACAATTTCTACTAATTTTGGATCAAGTTTTGTATTCTTTAAATTTTGAAAAGCTTTCTTTTGATTGATAATTCCAGAAGAATGCATCAATTTGTCATACTCATTTGCCGCAGCAATAATGCGGGCTCCCAATGGAATTTCTTCTCCTTTTTTTCCATCCGGATAGCCTTTTCCATCCCATTGTTCGTGATGAAAACGGACATACTGGGCAGCTTTTTCGATTCCCGATATTGCTGAAACCATCTTTGCCCCTAACTCGGAATGTTGTTTATAAAGCTTTTCTTCTTCAAGCGTAAGAGCCCCTCGCTTCTGAAAAATTTCATGCTCCATTTGTATTTTTCCAATATCATGCAACAAGGCAGCGTAATGAACAGCATCAACATGTTTGGGGCTTAACTTTAACTCTTCTGCGATGCGGCGTGCTAAATCTCCTACCCTTTTAGAATGCCCCTTCGGCAAATGAACTTTTTGTTCCATATACTGTGTAATATTTTCTAAGGTGGTCAAATGGTTTTTTCTATGACGAACTAGTACTTGAGCAATGGATCGAGCGAATAGAAAAACAGCGACGGCAAAGATCGTTTCAAACCAAAATGGAAAAGGCTGTTGATCGTAATCAATAGCAGCAAGCCGAAATCCTAAAATAAATGTCACAGCAAATGCTAGCAATGTATCATACATCTCTGTTTTCAAAACATCCGAAAAATTTTGAGAGAAAACGAGACTCTTATAGCTCACTGTAATGGCAAAAAAGATGAAAAAATATATAAACGTTGTGCATGCAAATGCGAAAACGGAGGTTATATATGTAAAAACGCCGAGTTTGCCAAAAAAATACTCAAATACAAATCCTGATAAAAAAACAGCAACCGCACATTGACTAGCCTGAAATAACCAAGAAATAAAGCTTAATTTGCTATTGTAAAATAAGAATAAAGAAGCGATGAAAACAACAATCACAGCTTCCGAAATTCCCATTTGAACAAGAACCACAATGTTAAAAATGCTTGAACAAGAAAGCTTCTTACCATTGCGGAGTTCGATAGGAAATATTTCTAATATCCCTGCAAGAATCGCTATTAAAATGGCAAATGGTATATGAGTTTTCTCTAAACTCCATAATTGTATTAGAATAATGGGCAGGCCAAAGCCGATGACAATAAGCATGAACCCTTTCTCTTTCAACAAGATCGGCATGTATGATACACCTTTCTTTTAAAAACTCGGGTCAGACATATTTTACGAATTGAATGAAAAATCCCCGAATAATTTTTAAAGCTTTTTCAATATAAAAAAGAAAAAATCCATTTTAAAACTTCTCCCTTGCAAATATCATGCCCTTAACAATCCGTGCACCTCTTGTATTTTCAATTTCGAAATGTAGGCAACTTTATCGCTTCCAGAAAAATGGGCGGCATACGTTTCGCCTTGTGGTTCAATTTTTATGATCTTTTTCAAATTAACAATATAGGAACGATGAGTTTTATAGAAATTACAAGGCAATTTCCCTTCTATTTCTTGCAGGGATTCGTTTGTTTCGTGTTGATGTTCTGCAGTATGAAACACCGTTTTTCTTCCGTTCTTCTCAATAAAAAGAATGTCGTCTGATGAGATGTAATGAAAGGTTTGATTCGATTTAATCGAAAGCTTTTTAATCTCTTTAAATGGATGCTTGTTTAATAATTTTTTCTCTATTTCAATCGCTTTTTTCGCCTTTTCAAGCGCCGTAAATAATCGAGTCCGTTCAATTGGCTTTACGATATAATCTGTAGCAGACAGATTAAATGCCTCAACAGCAAATTCATCATACCCAGTTGTAAAGATGACTTGCAAGGACGGATGTATTTCTTTACATATTTTCATAGCTTCCATTCCGTTAATTTTCGGCATATCGACATCAACTAAAACAATATCAGGAATTTTCTTCATAAATCGTTGAATTAATTCTTCTCCGTCAGCTGCCTCACAGACGATTTCATATTGGGGGAACAATTGAATAAAATGGGATAAAATCAGTCTTGAAGGGTGATCATCATCTGCAATAATCAGTTTGTATTTCTCCATAAATCTCCACCTCGTTGCTCTAGTTTGCGTGCCGTCTTTTTGAGTTTATTGTGTATTCTGCATGGATGATGATGTTCCTTTTCAAAAGGAAAGCATGAATTGCGGATGAAACCGGCATCTTTCCTTGTTGGATGTCTCCATGATGCAGACAGCGTCTTCGATGTTTATCCATGTACATAAAATGCTGAAAAGCCGTTTTGCTTTATGAATTTCACATAAATATTTTCATAAAATAAGTTTTTTCATTATAATCAAATTTTGTCGCCGAAAAGATGCTTGCAAGCTGCGAAAAAGTTGAAATGCGTCGATTCTGAAAGGATCGTTCTGCAATTCAAATCTTTTCCCGATATAAAACCGCCGGGATGCCAATTTTAAATAAAAATTATTTTAACAGAAACATTATAGAAAAAATTTGATTTTTCCCCGGGCTCCCAACTCAGTCTCAACAATCTGTAAAATACACAAAATGCTAATATTAGTATTTTTTTACATATCAAAAGGTAGAAATCGGCT
The DNA here is from genome assembly GCF_037965815.1 of Aeribacillus sp. FSL K6-2833. Classification (GTDB taxonomy): domain Bacteria; phylum Bacillota; class Bacilli; order Bacillales; family Aeribacillaceae; genus Aeribacillus; species Aeribacillus composti. Next base: position 2,116,955 of record NZ_CP150189.1, read on the forward strand.
GTTTTGCTGATTTCTACCAATACTGCATTGTCTACATGATGTTTTCTGCTTCTAAAATAGCTCTCATCCCACTTCATTATCGTAATACCTATACAAATACATTTTCTCCTAAAATTTTATCTAATTGGAGCATATCAAATACATCTTTCACTAAAGGTTGAACGTTTTTTATTTTCACTTGAACATCCAACCCATTCTTTTTGACTGTCTCGATTAAATTTAATAACAGTCCAATCCCGGTGGAATCAACGAAAGGAACTTCTTGAAAATCAAACTCAATATTTGTATAGGTTTGCAGAGCCGGAATAATTTCTGTTTCCATTAATTCCGCGACTTCAATATCTAAATCTCCGACAAACCGGACGTATGCTTTTTCGTTCAATTGATCGAGGCTATAAGAAAACATACAAAAATTCTTCCTTTCTAAATCATGCCTGTTCGTTTTGCTGAAAAATCTTTTAATAAACGGCACGTCCTTTTCAAACGTCAATTGTTTTTATGTCGCTAAAATACAAGATTTCCATTTTTATCTAATTTCGCTATTATGTTTCTTTTCCCTTCATGAAACACATGCTTCATTTTTCCTATTTCGATGATTGTCCCTTCATTGGCATGATCAATGATAATTTTCCCATTGCTTGGCACGCTGATTTTTGTCATAACCCCGTTTTCTGAACCGCTCTCTCTCACCATGACCTCTTTTTCGGAAAATATTTCCCCACCTCTGAGGACATTTTTTATGGCGATCGTTCCACCAGCATACACTTTGCTGTTAAAACAGCCTTGTCCAGTTATAAAAATGTCCCCTCGGGAATAAATGGTGCTATTTTGAGCATACTTTAGTTTGACAAAACAGTGATCATCCTGTTCATTTTTTTGCCGCTCTAACAGTTCAGTTATTTTTTGCATGAGCTGATTGATTTTTTCGATCGTATGGTATTCATTTACTGCAGGTGAAAGGAAACATAGTCTTAACTGTTCGCTAATTGTTAGCCATTCCAGCTCTAAAATATGACTCCCATTATTGCAGGTCGCAATATATTGCTTTACAAGCGTAAGCAAATTATTGAACTTTTTTTCAAGCAAAATTTTTATTAACGGCTGTAATCCTTTTGATGAATAGTCTGACATTTTATATGCAGGGAGCTTAATGACTTGATAAATGGATTTGATCAATTGATCCATTTGTTCTTGAATGCTTGTTAATAATCGAATGAGCTCGGATGAATAAATATTTTGTTTTCCTGCTGAGATTGTGCTTTTAATAAAGCTTCCATGAACGACAATGGCATTTTTCGATGAAATTGTAGCTCCATATACATTTTTTTGAATCAAAATGTTTCCATCCGCCTCTACAACCATTCCCTCTTCCACATTGCCAAGAACGTCCAGATCACCCTTAAAACGAATGTTTCCTGATAATAAATTCACATCATGAGAATGTACAAGTTTTGGCAATATAGATACTCTGACGATTAATCCCCTTTGTTCAATGAGAGGACGCCCCGTTTCTGTAGCTAAAATTTTTTTACCTTGCTCGATAAGAGCGATTCCCTTTCCCGGCTGAATCGTAAGCGGATATGTCGGTTTAGGTGGTAAAGGTTCGTTCGTAACCGTAATTCCAGGTATTCCAGGGACAGGAGGATGTACAATAGCAATGACCTGTCCTTTTTCAACTGAAGGGAACTCCTGTTTTTCACGAAAATCGACGGTTCCGTCTTCTTTTTCTTTCACTTTTGCTCCTTTATTTAAATCAACGAGAAGCTCGATTTTTCCATTTTCCCCTTCTTTTGGTTTCATGCCAGATGCAATTGTAAATTTTCCTGGCCGGTCCGTATGAATTGCTTTAATAATCTCATTATGGTTAAATCCATGAATAACTCGCAGCTCTTCTAGTTTTTTTAAAATTTGATTGTAATCAACTGCTGGAATCGTTTCAACAATTTCTTCTCCTTCTAATACAATATGCTCACTAGGTTCGATATCTTTCACTTTATACGTTTTTCGATACCCTGGTTCTATTTGTAAAAAAACATGCAGCTTGTCAGAGTCGATCGTAATATCCCATTTACCTTCCGTTACAACTTCATCCGTTTGAATTTTATACTCATCCATTTCTGTTACGATGGTTGTTCCGGTAATGAGTTGACCATTTTTATACAACTTTATTCCTTTTCCAACAGTAACGGTCGGGTATTTATTTGAAGCTGGCTGGCAATATAATTTTCCATCTTTTATCCACACTTTACCTTCTAATGAATTTTCTTTTATTGGTTCAGAGCTTGCAAATGATTCGATTTCTAACGAATCAATGATCTGTTCTAAGGGATCCTGTTTTATAGAGCTTTGCTTAGAAGATGTTTCCTGATCATCCAGCTTTGTTAATCTGACGATCGCCTGTTTAGAACCAATTTTCCAAAATCCTTTGCCGCCTTTTTCGATGATTTCAATCGAAACTTTCTCCTTATCAGTCCCTAAAATACTCAAACCTAGTTCGATCGCTTCCTGTATGTTTTTTCCTTTCGCTAAAACTGACTGATTCATTTGCATCTACCTCTCCATATAAAATTCAGGAGAAACATGTTCATTCATCTGTCGGAGTGCTTATCGAAAAATATCTTCAATGGTGTGGACGGCTGATTTTTCTGGTTTTCCTAATAAATTTCCTTGGCCAACAGGAACTTTTAACAATTTTGCCTTAGCTAAGTCCATCTCCTTTTCGATTCCTTCCAAGATAATAGTGATTTGTTGTTTTGCATATTGCACTAAAAGCGAGACAATGTGCTGTTTTTCTTTAGAACGATATAATTCTTTAGTAAAATGCCGATCAAGTTTAATATAGCTTGCTGAAAAATCAACAATTTGTTGTAAAACAGCCGTTCCATTTCCAACGCCATATAATGCTACATCAAAACCGTTTTTCTTTAACATGTTTATTTTATCTTTTAAATCTGGCAAGTCCCATATATGCTTTTCACTTGGTGTATGATTTATTTGAAATACAACTTTTTCTTGTATTTGAGGATATTGTTTCAATAACCGCTCGACAAATTTTTCGAATTGATGATGAATGAGTGTGGAAGGGAAAAGATTGACGAATATTAATGAATCATCCAAACGTTCAATCGGAAAACACGTAATCGCATTTAATATCGCCTTTATGTTCAGTTCATAAAGACATCCTTTTCCCCGTGCCAGTTCATATATTTTTTCTATGTCCATTTGGCCATCTGGAAAGGTTAAAAATGCCTCATATCCAAATACATTCCAATTATTTAAATCCCAAATCGGTTGATAAACTGATTCCATTTTATTGGCTGCACTGTTTCTCATCTTTTCCCTCCCTTGCCATGTTTTATGATATTTTTGTTCTATGTTCAATGTAACTGTATTCCAACTTATTGTCTAACCAGCCTCCAGCATGAGAGGAACGTATTTTGACTTAAGAAAAATGATAGAGGACAGAATATGTCAAAAATCCGACATTTTACGACTTTTTTATTCAAACTTACAAATATTGCCCAAATAGTTCTTTTGAACTAAAAACAATAGCAAAAAAGACCTATGACTAAATAATCATACTAAAATTATTTCATTTTTTTAGCAGAAGTTTGAATCCAGAAGGAAAAGCTTCAGAATCGTCATTGTCTTGTATTCATGATTTTGTAACTAGGAAATTGTATTTATGAAAAAAAGAAGCTGCTATGATTAGCAAGCCTCCTGTTCAAGTATGAAATTCTTCTGCTTTTTCGACATTGCCGGCAAGTTTGACGTGTTCGTCTAATAAAGTTTTTTATAATTCTCATTTCCTGTATTTCCACAAAATGGTATCTTTTGCTTAAGAAAAGGTTTTCATTATCACTGGAATGAAAAAAGCTTTGATTTTCATCAAACCTTTTACTTTTGCATATTGAATATTGCAAAACACTTTGTAACAAGGCAACTGAACGATCAGTCATTAAATTCCAACATTAAACGGAACTCTTTTAACCTATTTGAACAAAATAACATTTTTCCCATAACTCATGCGGCATTTTCCGTAAACATAGAAAACAGTTTATATATATATATTAATGGTGCTGCCTGTGTTCTAGATCTTTCTTAACAGCATGATTCGTTTCTCGATTCAACATAGGCAGTTTAATCCAAAAGTCACTTCCTTCTCCTATTTTGCTAACAACCCCAAATTCCCCGTTCATCAGCTCTATCAGTTGTTTTACAAGTGAAAGTCCGAGACCGGTTCCTTCAACTTGCACATGTTGAATACGATAAAAAGGTTCATATATTTTTTTCAATTCTTCTTCGCATATCCCGATTCCGGTATCAATTATGTGAATAACTAGAAATCCGTTTTGACATTTACAGGTTATATGGATCTGTCCACCTTCAACATTATATTTAATCGCGTTATCTAACAAATTTAAAATGACTTGTTTTAATCTTAACGAATCAATGTGGATCATTTGATCCACACACTGATCAATGCTTTTGATGATTTTGATCCTTTTTTTGTTTGCCGCTGGCTTCATCAATGCTATACATTCACATATGACCGAATCAATTTGTACTTCGTCATTTGAAATTTTTATTTTTCCTGTTTCAATTCTGGAAAGATCTAAAATTTCATTAATCAAATTTAATAAATGGCGGCCTCCTTTTAAAATTTCTTCCACAAATGCTTGCTGCTGCTCCGTTAGCGATTTATCTAGTTCCAACAAATGAGAAAAACCAAGGATTCCATTTAACGGCGTTCTTAATTCATGACTCATTTTCGATAAAAATTCCGATTTCGCCATATTGGCTTTGACGGCTTCTTCTTTCGCCTGAATAATGCTGTTTTCCATCTTCTTTTGTTCTGTTATGTCTTCAAACGTCCATAAATGGCCTTTCAGTTTCCCGTCCATATAAAAGGGAAAATAACTTCTTTTCAAGATTTTACCATTTTTGGTGTTCACTTCATCAGAGAAATGCTTATAGGGCGTGAAAATCTTTGATACTTCCCCTGTGTTTTCCTCGACCTTTCGGCCAACGGCTGGAAAATAATTGGTGATGTTTTTCCCAATCAGCTGTTTTATTGGCTCATTGATTTGAAAAATTTTCAATATCGTCTTATTTAAGGCGATAATCTTCATTTCATGATCAATCACAACAATTCCGATTGGCAGATTGTCAATAATCGTCCGTCTTAGTGCATTCGACTCATTTAATTTCATTTCCTGCTCTTTTCTGACGGTTATGTCTACACAAGAACCGATGACTTCAACAACTTTTCCATTTTCTATAACCGGACTTAACACAGCCAAGTAATCATATCCGTTCAGCTTTCCCTCAAAATGGACAATCTCGCCATTCCAGGCTTTCTGATAAGCTCGAAGCTGCCCTTCAGCGACTTCTTTCGGCAAAAAATCCCGCAAATCCTTTCCAATAATCTCATGGGGAGAATAGCCAAGTTTATAGAGCAATTCCCCTGCACATAACGTATGGATAAACTGATCGTTTATTTTGACGAACTTAAATGTCATTCCTTGCTGGCGTTCTAATGTATTCATTAAATCTTTCTGCATTTTTCGAAGTCGTTTTTGATATTGTTTTAATTCTTTCATATCTTTGGCGATGACGAAAAAACCTTCATTTTTTCCTTCAACGATCATAGGGACAAACGTTAAAAGTAAAGGAATCCATTCACCTTTACTATTTTTAAACGAAACTTCCATTTCATTTTCGTTATGCTCCAACAAACGATTCATTTTCTGTTTTACCCTTTCGGCATCGTCTTGAGGCAAAAACGAAAAAATCGATTGATGAATCATTTGTTCTTTTTTTGCTTTTAAGATTTCTAATCCTTTAGGATTTATATTCGTAATCATTCCGTCGATATTAATGATGAAAACGATATACGGATTATACGAAATCAATGACTCGTAATATAGATTTGTTGTTTCAAACTTTCTTTCTAGCTTGTTTTTTTCTTTTTGAACAAATGCAAAAATCATAAAAATCATGATGATTGAAAGGAGAAGTTGATTTGCCAGCAATGTAGAAACCGAATAAATCTGCTCATATATGAATAATCCAGTTTTTTTTATTTCATTCATTACCGTGTATTGAAAAATGAAAATACCCAATCCCAAAACAATTGAAGGTATTATGATCGCTTTCATTTGAAGCTTTTGAGATCGCTTATTGTGATGGAAAAAGGCAATCACTGCTCCCGCTAAAACAAAAGCGATTAAGTTAGAAAGAACGGAATAAAATCCGTCATATTCATTCCCTTTCAATGATTTTATACCAATATAATATATTACAAAAATACTTAAACCCACTACAATCGAAATCGCTGCTGCATTAGAAACATTTTTTTGTTTATCTTTCATGGAAAAAGCAGCGAATGATGCAATGATCCCTAGCAAAAAAGATAATAACGTACAGACGGTGTAATACGTTGCAATCAAATATAAATCATCACCGAGCATGTCAATAAATTGCATCGACCAAATTCCTAACCCTACCCATATCGTTCCTAACATTATGTATAACCACTTATCCTTTTCAGTAGACACCTGTATGTTCTGAATCATGTGAACAGAAAAAAAAGAAGCAATGATTGCCATGACGACAGATGAAATCACTAACTCCCAATTAAACAAAGCTTCCATGTTTCACACACCTTATCTTATTTGCTTACATCATAAACAAATAAAGAAGGTTAGACAATTATTTTTACTCTGTGGAACCATTTTGAACAGAACGGAACAGTTTTTTTAGTAAAATACTGTAGTTGAGTAATTTTCATTACAATAATTACCATGTAAAAAGAGACAAACGGAGTACCCCTTATGCCACATGAAGCTGTTTTTTAACGACATCAATGGGAATATCTTGTTTCGCTGCATCGTAAATAAACTCCACGAGGCTATGTCCTTTCTTCTTTCGAAGGAAGTCAAGCCCGGTAGAGAAATCGCTGTTGGATTCGACCATACTGTACACATAAGCGAGTTGCACCAAGATCCAATACCGTTTCACCGCCCGACGTTGACGAACGCGGTACCCATCGAGCTTCAGCTGGTCTTTCGCTTGTCGAAAAAAGCATTCGATCGACCAACGCTGGGCATAGTAGCGCAAGATCTCTTCATCGCTTAGCTCCCGGTCGGTGCTCAAGACGCAGTGAAGATGTTCAGGTGTCATCGGCTGATCGGCTTTCCAAGCCAACAACACAACGGCATCATCGAGACCTTTCAGCGCTCCCTCGTAGCGATACACGCGATAACGCTCTTCTCCCACCGTGACGAGATGGGTGTCGTTCGGTTCGATATAGCGGGCAAACTGTTTGGCTTGGATGGCGATGCCTTTTGGATAAAGAACCCGATTCGTCTTGAGCATCGCAATGACGTGGAATCCTTTTTTCAGGCAGGCTTCCACGAGTGTTTTCGATGGGTACCAAGAATCCATCAGCACATAAACAGAACCGTGCACATCCAAAGAAGAAAGCATCTCGATGGCCCATTGACCCTTGCTTTTCCCATCCGCCTTGTCGTAGAGGCGAAACGCAAAGGGAAAGGCTTGCGTCATCGTATGAACCATGAGCCAGACGAGAGAGTGTCCCCAAATCGACTTTTTGTCCGCGTGAGAATAATGCCAATTACACCCTTCAATAGCGTGTTTCGCCTGTGACGAAGGCTTCGTTTTTCGGCAGATCGTATCATCGATCGAAACAAAAATGGGGTGATTCTTTCGCTTGGCCGTTCGTTCCACATGACGAAGCATCCACTGCTGGAGTTTGCGAAGCAAGATTTCTTCATCCCAAGGGCTTTTCGTGAAAAAATGGCTCAGTGTCGTTCGATGGTTGGGATGAAAGCTCTCATGATGCAGATCGGTCAAGGTTCCCACAAATCCTTTCGTTGTCAGCGCATCGATAATATGAACGAGATGCTTCATGACCGGCTTAGAGAAATAAAGGGCCAGCCCCAACATTGCGAAAAACTTGTCGATTCCTTGGTGATGTGGTAGTCTATTCATGAGACATGAACCTCCTTGAGAATGGTTTGGTGACACATCTATTCTAATCAAGGAATCGGGTTCATGTCTCCTTTTTTGTTCGGATGTAAATTTATGTTAGTGAATTTGCTCATCTACAGTAAAATATTAAAACTGTTTTTTGAAGACGGTGGAGTAATATGTCAAAGAACTTTGCAGATAAGCGGGATACTTTTATTAAAAAGCGGAATTTAAAGCGTCATCCTAGTATTGAAAAAACAAAAAAAGCACCGAGATTTAAGAAATTTTATAGGTGCTATTGCTCTCAAACAATCATTCTATATGAAAAATTTCATAGAAGCAATTTTAAATGTTCTTAACAATCTTTGCATTTTATTGCACCTATTGATTCAAAAATCTCTTAGTGCAGCATTGTAAATGTTATATTTATTTATTTTTGTAAAATATAAAAATTCTTTTGATTTAAAGAGTACAACTACAGAATATGACTTGCAATGATTCGATCAAGCTTCCGAATATTCACTTTTTTATTTAATAATAATTTGAATTTCCCTGCCCTAGTCCATAGTTCGAGTTCTGCATTAAGGTCAATCTTTCCTCCATTTTCAGAAGAATACATGACAATCGATTTAAATGGAATGGTGTAGATTTCCACTTTTTTACCTGTAATTCCTTGACGATCGGCAATGATTATTCTTTTGTTCGTCACGACCGCAACATCTCGAACCGTTTTATACGCAGCTTCCGCAGTTTCCCCTTCAATTAAAATTTCCTCCACTTCTTTTGGAACATCTGTCTCTTCATAAAACGTCCAAGTCATAATAGAACCTACATTTGCCATACCTAATTTCCTCCCCTATTTGCTTCATTTATGAACAATAAACATAATTTTGGCAAACTGTCTTGGAGCTTATCTTACAAATGTGATAAAATCAACGTTCACTGGTTCATGCCGTTCAGATCGCAGTCTCAAGTTGATCTGTCCTCGATGGTAATGTCCGTGCAAAGCGACATGAGTTAAAATTTCCCTTAATGTATTTTGAAACTCAATTCCTTTACTGTTTTTGTAAGTGACAATGTTGTCTAAATCACGATTCGTCAAATTTTTCAAAAACGATGTAATGCTCTGTTCATTTTGTTTTGCAAGTTCTGCACAGGCATCTATATGTACATCCTCCCAAATCGCAATGTGTGAGCTGTCCAATCCTTGTAATCTTGTAAACCATAGTTTTTCAGTTAAAAGAATATGCGAAAACAAGCGCAGCGCTCCATTATTTTCCCCTTCAATCTTTTGCAAAGTGTCTAATATACGCTCGTTCGCCCAATGCAAGTGCTCAAACATCTTTTGAATCGTTTCCAATAAAAAATCCTCCTTCTTTACTTTACTATGTATGCAGCAAATGCTGTTCCTTTGAGTTAACTGACAATGATTAGGTTTTATCGCGCAAAAGTTCGTCAAATACACGGTGTAGTTTTCGAATATTCTAATAATTCATTGTTGACAATCTCCTGATTATGAATTCCTGTTTTTGACTGTTTTATCAAATTGAGAAATATCCGACCTTTTAAAACTTTTTGGGAAGCCACTCCAAAGATTGTTCAGAGTTTTGCATTCTGCCTCGCAAAATGACAAGTGTTGAAACAATTATAACATGAGTTCGCTTAAAAATTTAAACATTTTTTCGGTCTGTGAGCATAATAAAGCTCTCTATTATTAATCCAACTTCTGTCAAATATAATGCAAAATTACATATTCAATATACCTGCTTGACAGCCGATTTTCTCGTTGATTCGTTCAATCATTTCGCAAACTTTAAAAATCGGATAGATCATATGCCTGCTGGACAGATCAAGCAATCAATAGTTTACTTGCTTTCAGTTAGTATTTAATAAATAGAAGAAGGAAAGGGGCATGCTGACATCAAACGACAAATAGTTAGTATTTATATCTATAGAAGGAAAGAGGTTGTTATAGCCTGACTCTTCGATTCAACCTTTTGAGGCATTGAAGCTCTTCATATAGAACTAGCAAAAGGAAAACCATCCCCTTTTAGGAGAGGATGGTTACTTGACATCGTAGCCTTGATCTTCAATGGCGTTTTTCATTTTTTCAACTGTTACTTTTTTGTCGTCATATTCTACCTCAACAGTCCCTTTTTCAAGTGATACTTCGACCTTTTCGACTCCGTCCAGCTCTTTTAGAGCGTTTGTAACAGCCATTTTGCAGTGATTGCAAGACATCCCTTCTACTTGAAATGTAAGATTCATTTTCATTTCCTCCTTAGTATGATTTTAAGATACTCAGATTAAATCGTTGCAAATACTTTACAGTTTTATTCGTTTTAAACGCAGCGCGTTTGTGACAACGGAAACTGAACTGAGTGCCATTGCTGCTCCGGCGATCCAAGGCTCCAAGAGGCCAAGGGCGGCAACTGGTATGCCGATTGAATTGTAGAAAAGAGCCCAAAATAAGTTTTGCCGAATGTTTTTCATCGTTTTTTGGCTCAAGGAAATCGCTTTTGGAATGTGTGTTAAATCACCTCCGACCAAGGTAACGTCAGCCGTTTCGATGGCAACATCTGTCCCGGTTCCGATCGCCATGCCGATGTCGGCAACTGCTAGAGCGGGTGCGTCATTCATTCCGTCTCCAACCATCGCTACACGATATCCTTGCTTTTGTAGATCCTCCACGATTTTCGCTTTTTCCTCCGGAAGCACTTCAGCATATACTCGCCCGATCCCCGCTTCCTTCGCTACTGTTTCCGCTGTTCTTTTATTGTCTCCCGTTGCCATAAATATGTTGATTCCCATTTCCTTCAATGTTTGAATGGCTTTTTTTGAGCTTTCTTTAATAGTATCAGCGACAGCAATGATGCCAGAAAGCTCCCCATCAATTGCAACTAGCATAGCTGTTTTTCCTTCTGATTCAAGCTTCACCATTTTCTCTTCATGGGCTGAAGTTGCAATCGACCGTTCTTTCATCAGCTTTCTTGTGCCAACAAGTATATGTTTTCCATCTACTTTGGCTTCGATGCCATGTCCAGTCACGGCTTTAAAATGCCCCGGGTTTTGTATGTTGATGGAACGTGCTTTACCGAATTCTACAATTGCTTGGGCAAGCGGATGTTCAGAAGCGCTCTCAGCAGAAGCGGCATAATAAAGCATGCCTGTTTTTAATTCAATACAATCGGTCACTTCCGGTTTTCCTTTTGTTACCGTTCCCGTTTTGTCAAGGAGAACCGCATTGATTTTATGTGTTTCTTCTAGATGCTCTCCCCCTTTAAATAAAATCCCGTTTTCTGCCCCTTTTCCTGATCCGACCATGATCGATGTCGGCGTCGCCAATCCGAGTGCACAAGGACAGGCGATGACAAGAATAGAAATCGCTACTTCTAACGCTCTTGCCATATCATATGGCGTTATGAACAAATACCAAACAGCAAACATCACGATCGCAACGCCTACAACAATAGGAACGAATATACCGGATATGACATCGGCCATTCGCTGTATTGGCGCTTTCGATCCTTGCGCTTCTTCAACAATTTTAATGATGTTGGCAAGAGCGGTATCCTTCCCAACCTTTTCTGCCCGTATTGTTAAAAGGCCGTTTGTATTGATTGTGGAGCCAATTACTGCATCCCCTACTTTTTTCTCAACCGGGATAGATTCACCTGTGATCATCGATTCATCGACAGAAGACATTCCAGAAATGACCGTTCCATCGACTGGAATTTTTTCTCCGGGCTTTACGATTATCTCATCCCCTACTTTTACTTGCTCCAGCGGGATCCATTCTTCCTTCCCGTCACGGATGACAAGCGCGTCCTTCGCTTGCAGGCTTAACAGCTTGGAAATAGCTTCTGTCGTTCTACCTTTTGCAATCGCTTCAAAATATTTTCCAACGAGCACAAGGGTGATCAAGATTGCACTCGTTTCAAAATATAGATGCGGCATATGATCGGGACGGCCGATTGTTTTGATCGCTTCGTACAAACTGTAAAAGTAGGCTGCTGATGTGCCGAGCGCCACGAGCACGTCCATGTTTGCGCTTTTGTTTCTTAAAGCCCGGTAAGCTCCTGTGTAAAATGAGCCGCCGATATAAAATTGAACAGGTGTTGCCAGCAACAGCTGAAACCACGGATTCATAAACAGATCCGGCACCGCAAGCCCCGTTTCAAACGGTAAATGGGCGATCATTGTATACAATAAAGGAAGTGATAATAAAATAGAAACAATAAGCTTTCTTCTTTTATGATGCAATTGTTCTTTTTTTCGATCCGATTGATGGGTAGTCTCGTCCCGAACTTGTCCTTTATAACCAAGCTTTTTTATTTTCTCTAAAAGATCTTCAACCGAAACAACGCCTTCCCTATATTCCACAACAGCGCTGTTTGTCGCTAAATTGACAGTCGCATTTACAACGCCTTCCGTTCTTTTCAGCCCTTTTTCAATACGTGCGCTGCATGCGGCACACGTCATGCCTTCAATATCCAATGTTACTTTTTCCGATTCGACGCCGTAACCTAACTGTTCAATTTTCCGCTGGATGTCTAAAAGATTTTGTTTCGAAGGGTTATAATGAATAGTTGCTTTTTCCATCGCTAAATTGACAGTTGCCTCTACTCCGTCCATTTTATTCAGCACTTTCTCAATGCGCGCGGAACATGCAGCACATGTCATGCCGGTAATGTTTAATGTGACAAGCTTCTGTTCGCTCATTTGTTCCACCTCTTATTTAGAAAACTGTTTGATCACATCCATCAGCTCACGAATCGACTCATCACCGCTTCCTTCTTTGATCGCTTTCGCAACACAATGGCTGGCATGCCGCTCCAACAGGTTGAAACCTACTTTTTGCAGCGCAGCTTGAATGGCTGAAATTTGGACTAAAATATCAATGCAATAACGATTGTCCTCAATCATTTTTTGTACCCCGCGAACCTGCCCTTCAATCCGTTTCAGTCTCTTTAAAAGCTTGTCTATTTCATCAGAAGTTCTAGGAACCATTATTTTCTCGTGATCATGTTTTTCATTTTCTGTCACTGACACCCCTCCCTCCTTTCGTTTGTATACATTATACCCGTTATAGGTATAAAAAGCAAATGATTCATCTTTCTAGTTTTTTTTACAAAGATTCAACTCTATCAAGTCGTGAAACACAATTTTCTGCAAAAGCTGACCGCATACTTAAGAGTGGACAATAAAATTCAAAAATTGGTAAGATTCGTTTTAATAAAAAATCAGATAGCATGAGAGGTGCCTTCATGAAATTGTTTTCGTTTATAAAGAGGATGTATTTTTATATTTTTCTCTAGAACTATCGCTTATTCCCCAAAAGGAATTTCCTCGTCCAAAATTCCTCTTACAATAAATCACTCCCTACACAATGTATAGGGAGTTGTCATCATTAAAACGGAAATTGACGCTCTTTTTCTTGAACTGAAACCCATTTTGTCACGGTAAATTCGTCGACAACCCATGGATTTCCGAAACGTCCTAAACCGCTTCCTTTGTTTCCGCCGAATGGAATATTTGGAGCATCATTGACTGTTTGGTCATTGATATGGGTCATGCCTGAATCAATGGACAACGCAAGCTGTTCCCCTCTATTCAAGTCGCTGGTGAAAATAGAAGAACTTAAACCATATTCGGTGTCATTTGCCATTTCAATCGCTTCTTCATCTGATTCAGCCTTAATGATTGTCGCGATGGGCGCAAAAACTTCTGTTTGCGCGAGCTTGCTTGAATTTTTGACATTCGTAAAGACAAATGGAGTGAGGACGTTTCCTTCTCTTTTCCCTTCTAAGACAAGTGTTGCGCCTTCCTTCTTAGCTTCTTCAATGTAGCTTAAAGCTTTTTTCAGCTGCGTTTCATTGATTAATGGTCCAATGACCGTATTGGGATCGGAAGGGTTCCCATAAGGAAGAGATTTTGCTCTGGAAACAAATTTTTCCACAAATTCATCGTAATGATCTTTATGAACGATAAAGCGATTGACGATCATACAAATTTGTCCTTGGTGGATAAACTTGCCGAAAACAGCGGCGTTCACTGCCTGGTCTACGTTGGCATCCGACAGCACGACAAACGGACTGTTGCCTCCAAGCTCCAGCGCAACCCGTTTCAAATTGCGGCCAGCAATTTCACCGATATGTCTGCCAACGGCGGTGGAGCCGGTAAAACTAATTAAGCGCGGAATCGGATTTGTCAACATTTCATCACCGATTTCAGGAATATCGGTTAAAATCATGTTGAAGACTCCTTTTGGAAGTCCGGCATATTCAAATGCTTTCGCAATGATCGAGCCTCCAACAAGACCTACCTGTATATCCGGTTTATGGACAACGCTGTTTCCTAATGCAATCGCAGGAGCGATTGTTCTCATCGATAAATTCATCGGGAAATTGAACGGTGATATTGATGAAATCACTCCGAGCGGAAGACGGTAAATTTTGTTCACTTTCCCTTCAATTGCACTTGGGACTTCCCTGACTTCATGTATGGCTCCTGCATAGTTCAAGGCTTCTTCGAGAACCTCCAGCGTCAAGTGCAATTCTACATTCGCCTTTAAAACAGTTCCGCCTGTCTCACGAGTGATAACGCTTACAATTTCATCCTGATGAGACTTTAAATATTCTGCTGCTTTTCGAATAACTTCCTTTCTTTCTTCAACAGACGATTTCGCCCATTTTTTTTGTGCCTGTTGAGCGATTTCAAATGCTTCTTGCACTTGTTCTCTTGTTGCTAAACGCACTTTTGTGATGAGGGAATTATCGTAAGGATTAACATCTTCAAATATGCTTTCGCTTTTTCCTTCAACCCATTGTCCGTTAATATAGCTTTTATTGTAGTTCTCAAATTTCTCCATTTGGTCCCCTCCTAAAAATTCCGAATTTTCAATCCAATTTTATTAGTTTATGGCGCGGCTGTCAATCATTAAGCATCATTTCATATTTTTCGTCCTGCTGTCATTGTATCAATTTGCTTGGCCCGCCATGAAATTGGCGAGCTTCTAAAAAACCTTTCATTGAGAACTGTAAGATTTTCTAGGAAGCTGCATCAACATAGCAGTTATGCTCCGTTTTATAGATAAATATGTTTCGCTGCCGACTTCCATTCCAACTCAAATCCCAAATATTTCTCGCTTTATTACGACAATGTTTAAATGATTTTCGAGTCATTTTTATTGAAATGGTTCAGAAGTTCCATTTGATTGTGCTTTTGAAAAGTGGATCAACTGTATATAGTTTTGTTCAAACATACTTTTTGGCTTCTTACATTCTAGCAAAATATTTTAAGCCGATGCATCAGCATGTTCCATTTTTACTGTGCATATAATACGGCAGTTACTTGCCTGGATCTAAAAAGCGGTGATTCAACTCTCCATAAAAATAAAATAAAGAGGATTCTCACCGCTTCCAAAAACTATCAAAACATGGTAAAATAAAAAGGAACATTTGTTCGTTTATTTTCGGTCTGCCTTTCGTCACGAATTCATGAAGGGATCAAGGGATGGAGGGTTATTTTTGAAAAGAAGATAAAAAAACATATAATGCTTTCTTTTGCTCATCATTTAAAGTAGAAAGAATATGTTCTACTTGATCATCAACAAGGGATATGTCCTCGTTATCGATCATTTTAAAAAAGCTTCCCATCGGTATATTAAATCTTTGGCAAAACTTTTGAATGAGGCTAATAGGAATTTCTTGTTCACCATTTTCGATTCTGGAAAGCCTTGGCTGAGAAATTTCCAAATCCTCGGCCAGTTGAACCATCGATATATTATACTTTTTTCGCACTTCTCTTATTTGTTCTCCGATTTTTTTATTGATTTCCATCTGTTACATTCCTTCTTTGCTACTTCATCTATAATATAGTTTAACGTTTTCCTATTTTACTTTCAATTCGTTTTGTATTACTATAAAAATGAATATTTTTTATTCATTTTTATCTTCAAAGGGTTGGGTGAGCATAGATGAACTTTGAGCAAGCTTTCAATGAATTCGCTTATAATCGAATTGAGCAAGCTTTGTTAAATCGACAAAACCGTGAGCTCAAAGCTCTATACAACGAGCTTGAAGAAAAGCTTAAAAAGCTGGGCATAGCCAAAAACGATTGCGATGATTTAAAAGGAACCATCTATTGTTTGATGGATACTCAAAATTTGCTAGTTTATAGGCAAGCACTTGCAGATGTCATTTCCTTTCTTATCAAACTGGAAGAAACAAAAGCGGGCACCGGCCAAAAATAAACAATTCTACGAAAATATTTCCCGTTCATGCTGATCAAAAGGGTTTTTGGGGGTCAAGATGTTGACAAATGAATTAAATCCTTCTTTCTATGAACATCGTAAATATTTTTCACTGCCTCTCTACATATTTAATAATGAGTATAAAAAAGACCATCATGAATCAATTATTGAACAGCATCTACATAAAAATGTAAAAAATAGGTATTTTCAAGTCCCGGAATTCGTTTTTAAAGAATTTGCCAAAGGAAATTTGTCTGAAGTGTGTGTCTGGATTTTATTGACTTGTTTTTATTTGCTCCATATAAACAAGAGAAACGGCTTTAACGAAGGGGAAATTTTGCGGCTCGTAATGGAAGCGAGGAAAAAGACATGTTCTTATCCATCATTAAAAAAATGCTTTAAGCATTGTGTTGCGGAGTTAAAGAGAAGCGGATGGATCGAGCAGAAAAACAGGCTAATCTTTCTGAAAATTTTTTGAGTATTCATTCTCTTTTTTTTAATTTTCTTGTTTGAGAGAAAAGAAAAACGCGGTTGTGAAACCGCATTTTTAAATAAAAGGGCGAAAATTATATCGTTTCAAAAAGGATTGAAACCATCTGCTTATTTTACTATTAAATCGACACCGATAACCCCGACGATGTCTCCGTTCTTATGAATGGGGAAGGAAATGGTGATGCACGGTTTTTTTGTAACAGCAGATGTATAGATGCTTGATATAAAGATTTTATTTTTACTAGCTTCGATAAACCAAGGACGGGCTTTTGCATTTATTAAGCCTGCAGGAGGGTTGGAATAAACGAATGTACCGTCCAGTCGATTCGACCAAATAGCTTCGATATGCTCGTTCTCCTCAAAAAATTGATCCAATGCTTTTTTATGAACATCCGCATCTAGTTCATACAATGGAAATTGTGATAAAAGATTCATCACTTTTTCTTTCATTTCGTTGATTTTTGCCAAATCTATTTCTGTAATTTGTTGAAGCTGATCCCTTTTGACTAACGTTTGCAGCTCTTTAGAGGTTTGATCCAATGTCTCGCTGATGGCAATCATCTCTTCAATATGCTGGTGCTGCTTATCCATATCTTCTGAAACTCTCAGTGCATATGTTTTATTTTCATGAGCCATATCTGAAATTTGCTTGAGCACCGTAGTAATTTCCTGTACATGATCACACTGTAATTCGACAGCGTCTTTCGAATCCGATACCATTGATGTGATTTTGCCCAACGATGTTTGAAAAGAATGGATAACATCAATTAAAGATAGTAATTCAGCCACATTCTTTTTCATCTGATCGTTTTCCGATTTTACCATTTTGGTCGAAAACTCAATTTCTGATTGAATCGAAGAAAGAATTTGATGTGTTTCTTCAACCGCATCATGCGTTTGGTTTGCTAAATTTCCAATTTCATTTGCAACGACCGAGAAGCTTTTCCCATGTATTCCGGCTCTTGCCGATTCGATATTTGCATTTAATGCAAGTATTTTTGTTTTTTGGGAAATCGCTCCAATCGAAGAAAGAATGTGATCCATTTGTTTGGAAAAAGAAACGAGCCGATCCATTTGATCAAGAATTTTCAAATGATTTTGCCGCAGCTGTTCCGTTTCTTCTTGTATTTTTTGCAGCTGCGTTTTCGATTTTACGAGCTGTTCATAAAATAATATGCTTGAGGAATGTATCTCTTGAGAAGATGCTGTGATTTTCACAGCTGCCTCTTCAATTTTACGCATCTTTTCTGAAACGTTATTTGTGTCTTGCGCGGTCTGCTCAATATGCTCTAATAGCTGAAACGTGCTTTTTTTACTCGAGGAAGATCGTTCATCAAGGGAAACAGCGGTTAATTTCATTTGCTCAATGACGCCTTTTAATTGATCCGCAGCAACTTCCACCTGTGCCGCAAACGAATCCTCCATCTGTTTTTTTTGTCTATCTTCTTCATGATCCGCTGCTCGATTCCATTTTTTTAAAAACAGCATATTTATCACCTACTGTCTCCACTAATTTACTCTTTATTGTAACAAGCCGAACGAGAACGAAACATGATTTATGTCACATAATCTGACACAAAACATTTCAATATACAACCATTCGACAGATGCTACCTTTTTTCTCGTTTTTTCTTTATCATTGTTGAATTTTGCGCTTTCCCGAGAAATAATTTTTATTTACCAAAAAAACTCTCCTTCCGTGCATAAAAGTCGGAGAGTTTATCAAACTGTTATTCTCTTTCATTCAAACTTTCCTGTTTGATAGTCGACGATTGCTTGCCGTATTTCTTCTTACGTGTTCATAACAAACGGACCGTAAGCTGTGACAGGTTCATGGAGAGGTTCTCCCGCATATAGAAGCAGCCGGAGTTTGTCTGTCGTTGTGACGGTTATGTAGCTTTCCTCTCCCTCAGCACCCTTTGTTAAAAACAGCACTTGCCCTTTTTCCCCTTTTGTTTTAGACGCACCAAACAAGCCTTTTCCTTCTAAAATATAAAGAAAACCATTATAGTTTTCCGGAAGATCTTGATGAACGGACGCATCAGGTTCCAGAATCATTTCCACCATCGTGACAGGAACGTAATTTTTTAGTCGGCGCTTGAATACCTTTTGACGAACCAGAAAAAATCCGAATCAACGCTCCTTTTTCTTTTCTAACTGGCCTGTCAGCACTTTTCAAATTTTGATAGCGGGGAGCGGTCAGTTTTTTTGAACTCGGCAAATTAACCCACAGCTCTAGACTGTGAACGGTAGATCCAGGTGCAGGATCTTCTTGATGGATTACTCCTCTTCCAGCAGTCATCCATTGAACATCCCCGGCTTTGCTTGCCATATCCATTTTTGTTATCAAAATGCTCCAAAATCCCGTCAATTACATATGTGACAGTTTCGATTCCCCGATGGGGATGAAGGTCAAACGTCCCTTGCTGAAAAATATCCTCCGCAAGCATTAAAATCGATCATATTCCTCCCAATTACCAGGTTCTAACACAAACCCATTAGTATGAGTCGGATTATTCGTTTGTAACGCAACATTTTTAATTTTGCGTATATCCCTTTCCATACAAGCCTTATCTATTTTCTGCTTTTTGCAAGTAATCAATAATCCCTTGCGCACAAATGCCCATATCGATTTTTAAATACTCGTGCACTTGATGATCTTCGGAAATATGTTTTTTCTTTAAGTAATCTTGCAGCGTGCTGTACAATCTATCAGATAGAAGCTTTGATCTTTCTTCAAACGGCAAGCTTCCATGCTCTTTTACAACCGCTTTGCCTTGATCTACAAAAATGTCCAGCCAATATTTTAGCTGTTTATAAACTTCCTCTGGATGCTCGCTCATGCCAAAATGACCGAAAAATATTTTCGAAACGTTTAATGCTTCGATTCTTTCACATGATTCAAGCATTTTATCCGGATCAAACTGGTTAGGAGAAGTAGACGGCAAATAAAACTCTAAGTCTGAATCTAAGAGCATTGAATAAAAAACTCCGATCGTGTCGCCGGTAAAGATGCCGTTGCTTTTGGAATCATGTATACAAAAATGGTGATTTGCATGACCTGGTGTGTGATAAAACGTCAGCACGCGATCATCGCCTACTTGAAGCGTTTCCAAATCTTCTTTTACAACTAGCTGGTCTTCTGGCACGGGCAAAATCGGATCAAACAATTTTTGAAATTGCTCCTCTCCATACACCATTTTGGCGCTGGCAATTAATCTGGATGGATCTTGCAAATGACGTTTCCCGCGGGGATGGACGAACACTTTTGCTTTTGGGCAATGTTTAAGGAAAAGCCCGACACCTCCCGAATGATCTAAATGAATGTGCGTAACAATGATGTTTTGAACATCCTTCGGATCAATTCCTAAACTATCAAGACCTTTTAATAAATATGGGACAGACGGGCTCGCGCTTGTTTCGATGATGGTCAGCTCTTTTTCGTGAAGAACGTAAGCCCCTGTTCTGTTTTCTAATCCTAAGTCAAAAAGATCAATTAATGTGATGTCATCGCCAATGTTTTGTACCTTCAATGTTATGTGACTCCTTTCTTTTATTTGCCTACTACATAATTCAACAAAAAAAGATTAATTTCCTTTTCCAAACTTTTTGTTGATTGGTTAAAATTTTTTGATGACAAATTTTTTATTTTAATATATAATATCAATGCTGACGTTTTTCGGGAAGTAGCTCAGCTTGGCAGAGCACCACGTTCGGGACGTGGGGGTCGCAGGTTCAAATCCTGTCTTCCCGACCATGGAGAAGTACCCAAGTGGTTGAAGGGGACGCACTCGAAATGCGTTAGGGCGGGCAACCGCCGCGTGAGTTCGAATCTCACCTTCTCCGTTTAAAAAACGCGCTTTTTAGCGCGTTTTTTTATTGCCGGAATTTGAATAATTGACCCTTTTAAAAATTTTTCAAAACAATTGATATTCTTATTTTCATAAAAACTGTTTCAGCAAGTTATGCAAAAAACCTGAAAAGCCTATTCAGTGCTTTTCAGGTTTTTTGCTTATCATTCCTCGATTGGAGCTTTTCTTCTAAATTTGCTTAATACTTCATAGACGATTGGAACAATGATGAGAGTCAGCAAAGTCGAGCTGGTCAATCCGCCGATGACGGTTAAACCAAGTCCTCTCGAGATCATGCCTCCATCTCCTTCATAACCTAATGCGAGAGGAAGCAATGCTCCAACTGTTGCCAGCGCAGTCATTAAAATCGGTCTTAGACGAGTTGCCCCTGCTTCAATGAGCGCATCTCTTGTAGAAAGTCCTTCACGCTCTTTATGAATGACACGGTCAATTAACACAATCGCATTCGTCACAACAATACCGATTAACATGAGCGCACCGATCAAAGCTGAAACGCTCAATGTTTCTCCCCCAAGCCATAGCGCTACAAATCCGCCGATGACGGTAAATGGAAGTGAAAATAGAATGGCAAAAGGCGCAAGTCCTTGACTAAACGTAACCACCAGCACAAAGTAGACAACAGCGATGGCAGCGAGCATAGCCAATCCTAATTGTGAAAACGACTCATTGATCTGTTCGGACACTCCACCTGTTTCAATGTTCACACCAGGCGGCAATTCTAAACCATCTATTTTCTTTTGAATGTTTGCATTTACTTGGCTAACGTCATTAGTAGTAATCTCTCCGCTGACTGATACTGCAAATTTTCCGTCGCGTCTAGTAATCGTATTGGATGTTTCGCCTTCTTTTACTTTCGCTACATCTCCAATTTTCACATTCATGCCAAGTGGGGACTGAATGGTTTTCTTTTTCATCTCATCAATCGAATCAAATGTTTGCTCTTCCCCTTCAATATAAACTTCAATGTCTTGACCTTCTTTTTGGATTGTTGTTAAAACCGGCCGTTCATGGTGTTGGCTTAATGCCATCGCAATTTGCCCAGCGGTCAATCCTAGCTTGCTCATCTTTTCTTGATCAACAACAAACGTGAACTCATCATAAGTTTTCGATAAACCTGATTCGACATTTTTCAAGTTTTTTTCATCTTCCAAGATTTTTTGCACTTTTTGGGCGACAGGCTCAATATCTTCCATCGAATCGCCAAACACATACAATGTGTACTCATTGCTTGCCATCATCATGTCAATGGTGCCCCAATCGCCTTTTTCGTTCGTTAATTCATTTAAGTCTTTAACAATTTTCTCCTTTTCTTTTTCAAAATTCGGTGTGTCATCTTCATACATAATAAAGAAAATGGCCTGATTTCGATTTCCAGGATTCATCGGATTTTCGCTTCCGACAGACAATTGAATCGTTTTTACATGATCACGGTCGACAAGGAAATCTTCTGCCTTCAATGCGATATCTTCTACTTCTTCCAGCGTTTGCCCTGGATCCGGATCATACGTTAAGATAACTTGCTTTTCTTGTTCATTCGGCAAAAAGCTTACACCGATGACAGGAATTAAAAACAGACTGGAGACAAGAAGCAGAATCGCAATCAATGATGTTATCCATTTATGGTTCAAAGACCAATTTAATATTTTTTTATAGTTAGTAACCAAAAAGCCAGCTTCCTTTTCTTTTTCGCCTTTCCGTTTTACTCCTTTTTTAAATAAAACGTGAGCAAGTGCCGGCACAATAGTAATCGCCACTAAAAGGGACGCTAAAAGCGAGAATACAATCGTAAGGGCAAACGGCATAAATAGCTGTCCGACCATCCCTTCGACAAATGCGAGCGGCAAGAAAACCGCTATCGTCACAATGGTTGAGGACATAATAGGAATAAACATTTCTTTTGTCGCTGCAATAATCAGCTCTTTCCCTTTTAACGGCTCCCCTTTTAATGTCATCCGTCTGTAAATATTTTCAATGACGACAATCGAATCGTCAATGACGCGGCCGATCGCCATTGTGATAGCTCCAAGCGTCATCATGTTCAACGTGATGTCCATTTCACGCAAAATGATTAATGCAATTAATATGGAAAGCGGAATTGACACCACGGAAATCAACGTTGAACGAATGTTGCGTAAAAACAGCAAAATGACAATAACTGCAAAAATCGAACCGAACAGAGCTTTATTCAGCATTGTTTCAACAGATTTTTCAATCGGTTCTGCTTGGTCCAGCGTTGAAACGACTCCGAGGCCTTTATATTCGTCTTTTAATTCATCCAATTTTTCTTTTACTTTATTTACGACTTCAACTGTATTCGCATCAGTAGCTTTTACAATTTGCAGTCCGATTGCTTCTTTTCCGTTCGTTCTTGATACGGATTCAGCTTTTCCGACGATTTCGATATCGGCAATTTCTCCTAATTCGACTGTTGGCAATTCAATGCTTTGCTGCTGGATCGCCTGATTTGGCGCTGCACCATTTGCTCCAGACAAACCGTTTGGCACTTGGCTCATTTGCGCCTCTCCGGCTTGCTGCCCTTGTGCTGATCCTGTGACTGGGATTTTAAGCTTTTTCAAATCGTCAATTGTCGTAATATTTCCGTCAACGACAACAGACTTTTCCGTGTCTTTAAATGTATAAAGACCTAATGGCGCACGGAGATCCGCACCTTGAATATAATTTTTTATTGTTTCCTCATTTAGCCCGAGCTCTTTTAATTTGTCTTGATGAAAAACAAGCCGCCCCTCTTCTACCTGCTGTCCAGAAGTTACAATGCTTTCTACTCCATCAATTCCTTTCAATTCAGGAACAATGATGTCTTCAACCAGTTCAGTTAATTCAGGAAGTGTTTTTCCTTCATCAAAAAAGCTCACTGTATAAACAGGGAAAGCGTTCATGCTAAATCTTGCAATTTTAGGCTCTCCTGCTCCATCAGGAAGTTCGACTTGTTCGATTGCCTTTTCAGCTTCCTCTTCTGCTCGTTCCATATCTTTTTCAAATTTGTATTCGATTTGAATAGAAGATGCATTTTCAAACGAATTAGAGCTGACGATTTCCACCCCGTTCAAATTGCGAACAGCTTCTTCAATAGGAACCGTCACTTTCTCTTGTACTTCTTCAGGGGTTGCACCTGGATATGTAGTCGTAACACTTATGATGGGAGTGTTTATGTCCGGGATCGTCTCCAGCTTCATATTAAATCCAGAAAATAGTCCCGCAAAAATTGCAATGATAGTTAAAATCCAAATAGCCAGTTTATTACGGAGCGAAAATTTAATAATGTTCTCCACCAAGTCCCATTCCTTTCATGAAGATTTGACAATTCTCCTTTTTTTATACATACTTATAGTAAGTTGACTATATAGTCATTATAATTGACCGGTTAACTAGTAGTCAACTAAACTAATAAAATTTTTTCCGACAATAAGGGGATGTTCATGTGAAAGAAAAAGAACGTTTAATCATTGAAGCTGCGATGAAGCTGTTTGCTCGAAAAGGCGTTTCTTCCACCTCCATCCAAGAAATTACCAATGCATGTGGCATTCCGAAAGGTTCGTTTTATTTTTATTTCAAGTCAAAAGACGAGCTGTTAATTAAATTATTGGAGCAGTTTTTTAGTCAGTTAAAGAAAAAAACGGAGCAAATCGGGGCAAATTACGAAGATCCAAAAGAGCGGTTTATTAAACAATTGTCAGTTCAATTAAAAGAATTTTTGGCGCATAAAGAAATATTTATTACGCAGATGCATGAAAATTTAAAAGAAAATAATGAAAAAATTGATTCGTTGTTACAAAACCTAAGAAACGATTTTTTTCATTTTTTAACAAACAATCTGAAAAACATTTACGGCAAGTCAATTGATAAGTATATAGCAGATGTAAACATTATCGTTCAAGGAATCTTTTTTTCATTCATTCAGTTCCTCATATTTGAAAATAGGGTGAGAGTAGATGAGGAAAAATTGGCAAAATACATTTTGCAAACAGCAGATGATTTAGTCAAAGGAATGCTGGCAAAACAAAATGACCCCATCATTCCAGCTGAGATCATGACCAAAATGTTCAATCATCCTCAATCCCCTAGCCATCCGTTGAACATTTTAAATGAGATAAAAGAAATGAGCCGTTCTATAATCGATGATGGACAGTTAAACATTACGATTGAAGTGTTAGAAGCTGAAATAACGGCTGAAAAGCCAAGAACTCCGGTCATTAAAGGAATGTTGTCAAATCTCCATGAATATCCTGAACTACGCTACTTGGCCAATCAACTAGCTGATTATTTTCAAATTAAATGAGCCTCTAAAGGGTTAATTCCTTTAGAGGCTGTATTTTTACTCCAGCTCCAACGCTTTTGTTTCTTGTCCAAACAATAGAACAGCTAGTGCTCCAATAATAATGGCAGCGCAAAAAATTGAAAAAATGGCTACCATGGAAACTTTGAGAGCGGCTAAATAACCAACTAATAAAGGTCCGAAAATGCCACCAATTCTTCCGAACGATGCGGCCATTCCCGCACCTGTCCCGCGAATTTCTGTTGGATAAAGCTCAGGTGTATAAGCATAAAGCGCTCCCCAAGCCCCTAAGTTAAAAAATGATAAAAAGATTCCAGATATTAAAAGCTCAGCCGTTGTATCGGAAAATCCGAAAAAGAATGCGCTCAGTGCAGTGCCAAATAAATAAAGAGAAAGAACAAATTTTCTACCAATTCGTTCAATGAGCCACGCCGCACTAAAGTATCCCGGAAGCTGTGCAATCGTCATAATAAGAACATACTCAAAGCTTTGCACTAAACTGTAGCCTTTCATCATCACAACGCTTGGAAGCCATAAAAACATCCCGTAATAAGAAAAAACAACAGAAAACCACAACACCCAAAGTACAGCTGTTTGTTTTACATATTTTTTTGACCAGACAGCTGCGATATTTTTCCATACATTTGATTTTGTTTGTATCGATTTGAATTTTTTTGAATCCGGAAGCTTCATGCGCAAATAAATCGCATAAAAAGCCGGAAGAGCTGTTAAAATAAGGGCGAGACGCCAGCCAAATTGAGGAATAACAAAATAAGATATAATTGCCGCGATCAACCATCCTGCAGCCCAAAAACTTTCAAGCAGCACGACCATTCTTCCCCGATCCTTTGTCGGCGAGCTTTCTGATACTAGCGTTGATGCTACTGGCAATTCACCTCCCAGCCCCATGCCGATAAAAAATCTTAACAGCAAAAATACCGCTAATGTGGTTGTAAAAGCCGACAGACCGCTGCCGATCGAAAATAACAATAATGTGATAATAAAGACAGTTTTTCTGCCAATTTTGTCTGACAAAAGACCGAAGAAAAATGCCCCTACAGCCATGCCGATCGAGTTGATGCTCCCGATCCAGCTCATTTGTTCTGCCGTCAAATTCCAATCTTCTTTTAACGCGGCAATGATAAAAGATAAAATGCCGACATCCATTGCATCAAAAAGCCATGCGAGTCCCGCAATGCCTAATAGCTTTTTTGTTGACATCTCTTTCATCTTGTCAACTTCACCTCTTTCTGATGTCTTTACATATGTTTTGTTATATGTAAACTATATCATATTTTACATAATTGTCATGTTTTTTGTTTTATAAACGAAACATAATATTGTGCCATCGGCATATGAATCCTATAATCGCAATTTCAGACCATCTTTGCAGCGTTTCATTTATTGCAAAAGGTACAATTCCTTGAAATTTCTACTTTCAGAGAAATCCTTAACAACTAAAAAAGATCCACAGAAATCATTTATATATTCTGTAGATCTTCGCCATTTAAAAAGGAATAGGAGACAGCATTTTGTCTATAAAATTTTTATTTTTTGTTTTTTGTCCCATCTTCTACGGTATAGGCTTGACCATATGCTTCACGGGACGGTTCATATAAGTCATGTACATCCGTTCTTCTTTCGAGTTCCGTTTGTTCATGTGTACGTTTTTTGTTTTTAAACCACTTCATTTTTGCTCACCTCTCATATATATCATCATCTTCTTATTTATTGTTGCGAAATTTTTTACGTTTATTCGAAAATATGCATGCCATTCGCCAACCAGTTCTGTTTTTCATTTATAATGAAATTAATCGATTATGTTAGATTGAAGGTGACAGTATGGAGATCGAAGATATTATAAAGAAGGTTAAAAATCATACTCCGACGATAATTGGGATGAATCGTTTAGTAAAATTTGCGGTATTGCTTCCGTTTATGCGAATAAATGATGAAGTTCATTTGTTGTTTGAAGTACGCGCCAAAAAATTAAAAAGGCAGCCCGGCGAGATTTGTTTTCCAGGTGGGAAAGTTGAGCCGACCGATCACGATGCAAAACATACAGCTATTCGCGAAACATCAGAAGAGCTAGGTATTTCAGCCGATATGATTCAGCATGTATATCCGCTTGATTATGTGATGACTGCCTACGGAACGGTTGTTTATCCTTTTGTTGGCATGATCGACCCTGACGCTTCGTTAGAGCCAAACAAAGACGAAGTCGGCGAAGTATTTACAGTTCCTTTTCAATTCTTTTTAGAAACGAAGCCAGAAATTTATGAAGTTCATTTTCGGGCAGAACCTGAAGAAAATTTTCCTTATGAAAGCATCATCGGGGGAAAAAAATATAAATGGAATTCACCGAAAATAGAAGAACATTTTTATTATTATAAAGATAAAGTGATTTGGGGGCTGACAGCCCGGATGATCTACTATTTTATCGATATGCTGGAGAGCGAGCCATCCCTAAAATAGCTTTATGGGATGGCTGTTTATTTAAGCTGTACCGTGAAACAATTCTTTTTTCCTCCACCCGCCGAGCCTAAAATATAAAAAGGCGAATAAGCTGGAAATAACAAAGCTGACGCCCATTCCGACACCGATGCCGTCTTCGCCGATCCAATTGGAAAAAAGGTATGTGAGCGGGTAACGCAGCACCCAAAACGAGATGATGTTTAAAATTAAGACTTGCATCATCGCACCAGATCCACGAACAACACCGTTTAACACAAAATTGATGCCAAGAAACGGATAGAAGAAAGCGACGATTTTTAAATAATTCACACCAAATTGCACCGCTTCTTCCTCCTGGATAAATAATTCCACACCAAAACGGGCGAAAAAGAGAATTAGCAATGATATCAAAACCATAATAGCTAAATTATACATCAATCCATATTGAGCAATTTTATAAACTCGATCCCATCGATTTGCACCAATGTTTATGCCTGCCAAGCTGTTGACAGCAGTTCCGAGGGCCATTGCGGGAAGCAAGATAATATTATCGAGCCTCTGAGCAGCGCCGAATCCGGCCAGCGCGTCTTCGCCAAAACTAGCTACAACGCTCATGATCGCCGTCACTCCAGCGGAAATGACCATCATTTGCATGCCGGACGGAACCCCGATTTTTAAAATAAGAGAAACTTCTTCTTTTTTCGGCATACGCGGCCATGTAAAAGGAACTAATTTGTAATGAATCGCCAAATATATTCCGAATAAAAAGGCGATCCCTTGGGAAATCACTGTTGCATAAGCCGCTCCGGCTATGCCGAATTGAAATCCAGAAATAAATAATGGATCTAAAGCGGCATTTAAAAGAACAGCCAAAACAACAAAATAAACCGGGGCTTTGCTTTCTCCAAGCGCACGCATCAATGTCGCCACAAAATTGTAGCCGAATAAGAAAATAATTCCAAGAAAATTAATTCGCAAGTATAAGGATGCATCTGCAACTAAACTGTCAGGTGTTCCAAGCAAAAATAAAATCCGTTCGGCAAAAATAAATCCAAAAACTCCAAGCAAAATCGATAATATAAACAGCGTGACAACAAAGGCATTCACATACCGTTTCAACCCTTGTTCATCGCGTTTTCCTTTTAATTGGGACAAAATCGTTAATGTTGCTTGGTTGATCCCGATTATGAAAGAAAGAATTGTGAAAATGACAGTTCCAGAGAGAGACACCACCCCTAATGCACGAGCCCCCAGCAAGTTTCCAACCCATAAACTGTCAATTATTTGATAAGAAACTTGAAGCAAGTTCGTTAATAAAATAGGCGAGGAAAAAGTGATGAGCTGCTTTAAAATATTTCCTTCTGAGTAATCCGTCTGTTTCATCCAAGAATCACCTTTTTCTTTCATCTTACATTGACGCAGCCTTCGAATAAGCAAAGTGCCGCTCGGTGAAGGATTTACGACCACGTCCTGCTGAGAGCTTTTTTTGAACGAATGGGGCTCTCTTGCTTCCTTACCTTTTATCAAGATTTATTCTTCATATATCATTTTTTTCGTCATGCCGCCGTCAATAATAATATTTTCTCCCGTAATAAAATCGTTGTCGGGATGAGTTAAAAACAAACACGCTCTGGCAATATCATCCGGTTTTCCGACTCGCTTTGCAGGATGCTGTAGATGATCACGCTCAGTAAGCAGTTCATAGTTGTTCGTTTCAATCCAGCCGGGGCTTATACAATTGACTCTGATTTTGTCTTCCCCCAATGAAATAGCTAAAGCGTGTGTTAAAGCAACGATGCCGCCTTTAGACGCAGCGTACGCTTCCGAATCTTTTTCAGACATGAACGCTCTTGTTGAAGCAATATTAATGATCGAACCTCCCCTTTCATTTTCTCGCATATATTTTGCAGATTCCTTTGCAAATAAAAATACGCTGCGAAGATTTGTTTGTAATATGTCATCCCATTCTTCAACCGTTAGCTCATAAAGAGATTTAAATCTTGAAACACCTGCATTGTTAATCACAATATCGATTCTTCCCGTTGTATGTTTGACCGTTTCTATTAATTTGATGACGTCCTTATGATTTTTGACATCCGTTTTGATAAACGTCGCTCCATATTCCTCAGCTGTTTCCTTTCCTTTTTGTTCATTCACATCCGCTATCACAACTGTTGCTCCTTCTTTTGCATAGGCGGAAACGATCGCTTTCCCGATCCCTTGTGCACCGCCGGTTATAATGACTGTTTTTCCTGCAAAGACCATGTCGATTCCTCCTCTTATCGTTTTTTAAAATCCTGCTCTTGTTTTCGATTACTTCCGTTGGAAATAACAGGGTCAGCCCCACAATATTGAAAATTTTCATTTAAAGATAGACTTTTTTCGTTGAACGCAGAAACCGTCTAAAGATCTTTTATGCAAGCTTTTTTCCTCCTTTTCGCTTCGGCTGCTTAAAAGGTTGGTTTCACCATCTTGTGTTCGAGCTACTAGTTCAATCTGGCTGCAAAGCTCGGAAGCTTGCAACCTTCCCCTCCCCTAAATCGAAAAAAGAGTCCCCCTTGAAAAAGATTGACTGTTAGCTCAGAAGACACGCAGCCTGATATAAAAAGATCCACTCTACTCGCCTAAACGGAAGCGAATTAATTTTTTTGTATTGCCTTTTTTCGGCTACAGATTTTACATTTCTTCAATTTAGTCGCTTTTAGATAGCTCACTCATTTATTATATCATTTATAAACTTAATCAATTGACAACAACGTGCAGCATACATAAAATACAATTAAACAGATCGGAATAAAAGTCAGAAAGGAGATACCTTTGGCAATTAAATTGACAACTGTTTTCATCTTTGTTTCCATGATTATCTCATGGCTGTTTGGCATCTATTCGCTGTCAAAGTTTTACACACCAACAATCATCATCCCGATTTTTAACAATTATTATTGGTCTACTCCATTTGTCGGAATGTTAGGTTTAACTGTTTTCTTTTCCATCGTATCAGTAGCGGCATTTTTTATCTTGAAATATAAAAATTTTAGAAAACGAACCGCGATCTATTCTATAGCCTCCATTTTATGGATAGCTATTATCGCTGGGCAATTTAAAATTTTACTGTTTAATCTCGGGATTTGCCATTAACTTTATGATATTATTAAACTTTAACTCATTCTAACTGGACCAGGAGTGAAGAAATTGGAGAAGAAGCTAGAGAAAGCAACATTCGCCGGAGGCTGTTTTTGGTGCATGGTAAAACCTTTTGACCAGTGGGACGGCATTGAGAAAGTCATTTCTGGTTATACGGGCGGGCATGTTGAAAATCCTACTTATGAACAGATCAAAACAGGGACAACTGGGCATTATGAAGCGGTACAAATCGAATTTGACCCAACGGTGTTCCCATATGATAAGCTCCTTGAAATTTATTGGCAGCAAATCGATCCGACCGATGACGGCGGACAATTCCACGACAGAGGCAGTCAGTACAGGACAGCCATTTTCTATCATTCAAATGAGCAAAAAACGCTGGCAGAACAATCTAAACTCGCCTTAGCCAAAAGCGGAAAATTCAATAAACCGATCGTAACCAAAATTTTACCGGTTGCGCCATTTTACCCAGCAGAAGAATATCATCAAAATTTTTATCAAAAAAATCCAGAAGCATACAAAAAAGATCGGGAAATCTCCGGACGGGATGAATTTTTGCGAAAGCATTGGAAATAAAAATGATCGAAACAGTAAAATCTTACAATAGATTTTACTGTTTTTTTGAATGGCCATCACTGACTATGCATTCATTCAGCTTCCTGATTTCCGGACATCCAAACGCATTTGTGTAAACGATTCCATTTTGTGTGTCAATGCAGCCTCTCACTTCCAAAATGTTACAAACAAAATTTTGAAAACGTTTTACAAAAATGATTGACTATTTTTTTAGCATAACTTATTATTGTAATTGACAAAAAATTACGAATATTACCAAAGAAAGGGGATGGTACAATGGAAACATTCGGAAAGGAAAAAGAACAGGGGGAGCGCGTTCTCGATTATGAGAAAATTGTTGCAACGAGCAAATTTCAACAGTTGATTCAAAAAAAGCGGAATTTTATTGTACCCATTATAATCGTTTTTCTCATCACTTACTTTTTATTGCCGATTCTCACGGGTTATACATCCATCTTGGAGCATAAAGCAATCGGATGGATTACATGGACATGGCTCTATTCGCTTGGTCTTTTTGTCATGGTTTGGGTGTTCGCTACGATGTATGTAAAAAAAGCGGAAACATTTGACCAATTGGCGGAAGAAATTATTGAAGAAAATATAAAATAAAATAAGGGGGCTGCACTTTCATGAGTGTACCAGCATTTATTCTGTTTTTAATCATCCTTTTAGTCACGTTATATATCACGTATTGGGCTGCAAAAAGAACAAAAACCGCAAACGAATTTTACACAGCCGGCGGAGGCTTGACTGGGTGGCAAAATGGACTTGCGATAGCTGGAGACTATTTATCAGCCGCATCATTTCTTGGTATCGCAGGCGCCATCGCATTGAATGGATTTGATGGTTTCTACTACAGCATCGGCTATTTAACCGCATATCTCTTCGTTCTATTCATCGTTGCAGAGCCTCTCAGAAATTTAGGAAAATATACACTCGCAGATATGATCAACTCAAGATTCAGTGAGAGAAAAGTCCGTGCAACAGCTGCTCTTAGTTCCATCACAATTGTTATATTTTATATGATCGCACAGCTTGTTGGTGCAGGTGCACTCATTAAATTGTTATTGGGGATTGAGTATTGGATCGCCGTATTGATCGTTGGAGTCATGATGACCATTTACGTATTATTTGGAGGAATGACAGCAACTAGCTGGGTGCAAATCATAAAGGCTTTATTGCTTATGGCAGGAACGGTCATTATTTCATTCCTTGTTTTATTGAAATTTAACTTTAATATCGTTGGCATGTTTAACGAGATGTCACAAGCGACTCCACACGGCGAAAATTATTTGCATTCAGGAATTGTATATAAAAATCCGCTCGATTTACTTTCCATGATGCTGGCCTTAGTGTTGGGAACGGCAGGGCTTCCTCACATATTAATGCGCTTTTTTACCGTTAAAGATGCACAAACTGCACGTGCGTCAGTCGTTAATGCAACTTGGGTTGTCGGAATCTTTTATGTCATGACAATCTTCTTAGGATTCGGTGCAGCCAAATTTGTCGGTTCAGAAACGATTATAGCCGAAAATCCTGCTGGAAATATGGCGGCGCCGCTGCTTGCGAAAGCACTTGGAGGAGATTTCTTAATGTCCTTTGTTTCTGCAGTAGCTTTTGCAACAATATTAGCTGTTGTTGCAGGTTTAGTTTTGTCTGGTGCGTCCGCATTCGCGCACGACATTTATGGACAGATCATTAAAAAAGGAAAAGCTACGGAAAGACAGCAAGTGTTAGCTGCAAGATGGGCTTCTGTAGGCGTTGCCGCATTTTCAATCCTGCTAGCCCTTGGCGCTCAATCATTAAATGTTGCATTTCTTGTGTCTCTTGCGTTTTGTGTAGCGGCAAGCGCTAATTTGCCCGTCATTGTTTATACGATTTATTGGAAAAAATTTAACACTGCCGGAGCGGTCACTGCCATGCTGGCTGGTTTAATTACAGCGATTGTATTAGTGTCAATCAGCCCAAATGTCATTCATCCTGAAGCTGGAAAAGCCTTTTTTGTCGGCGATCCTATTTTCCCGCTGACAAACCCAGCGCTCATATCAGTACCAGCAGGTTTTATCGGTGGTTTGATTGGTACGCTTGTTTCCGCCAAGCGGGATGAGAAAAAATATGCTGAAGTGACGTTTAAAGCCAATACTGGATATAAAGAAGCCGAAATGTAAGCGCTTGAAAAATAGATGAAGGGGGTGTCTGATAAGTCGTTTTTACGGCTTATTGACGCCCCCATTAATGTTTTAGAAACGTTGATATATCGGTGTTGTTTTCAATGGCGATTTGACTTTCTGGACAGCCCCCTTCAACTTTAAAACATGAAAAAGCCCATTTGAAATCATTAAAAAATGGGCTTTCATAATTTCATAATGAAAAAAACAATCCGTTCTCGTGCTTCTTCTGAATCCTTTCTCTGTTTTATATGCGTCAAAACGAGATGAGCAGATCTTTGTTTCACACTTTCTGTATGTTGCTTCCCCTCATCTTTCCAGCAGTATTGGATCAGAAAAATTCGCCAAATCAAGTGAGATCATCTGAAAAATGCTAGAAAGACGCGACTGTCGCGTCTTTCTAGAAATATGTGCAGCTATGAATAATATAGGAAAATCTGTCCGATTTTTAATTTTTTGAAAAAGGGGGCGGTTAGTGACGTCAAATTTTCATAATGCCGCCTGTGCTAGCAGATGTAACCAGTTTGGAATAGCGAGCTAAGTAACCGGTTTTCACTTTTGGCTCAAAGCCTTTCCATTCCGCTTTTCGTTTGTTCCATTCCTCTTCTTTAACATGCACATCAATCGTCCGTTTTTCAATATCGATCACAATACGGTCTCCTTCTTCTACAAAGGCAATCGGTCCGCCTTCCGCAGCTTCAGGTGATACGTGGCCAATCGATAAACCGCGGGATGCACCGGAGAAACGTCCATCCGTGATGAGAGCAACTTTCGGTCCAAGACCCATCCCAACAATTTGTGATGTCGGCGCAAGCATTTCAGGCATTCCCGGGCCTCCTTTAGGACCTTCGTAGCGAATGATGACAACATCCCCTTCTTTTACTTTTCCTTTCGCAATTCCTTCAAGCGCTTCCTCTTGAGAATCAAAAATTACGGCAGGGCCGTCAAAATGAGTGATTCCTCCTTGAACGCCGCCTGTTTTAATGATAGCGCCATCTGGAGCTAGGCTTCCAAATAATACGGCAAGTCCGCCTTTTTCAGAAAACGGATTATCAATTGGGCGAATAACGTTGTAATCTTTTACTTCGCATCCGGCAATATTTTCACCGAGCGTTTTTCCTGTTACCGTCATGCAGTCTAAATGAAGAGTTCCTTCTTTTTTCGTCAACTCATTTAATACGGCGGAAACTCCCCCAGCTGCATGTAAATCTTCAATATGAACATCAGATGCCGGCGCAAGCTTTGCTAAATGAGGCACTCTTTCCGCCACTTCATTGATCCGTTCAAGCGGATAATCAACGCCTGCTTCATTGGCAAGGGCTAAAGTATGCAAGACCGTGTTGGTCGAACCACCTAACGCCATATCTAAAGCAAATGCGTTATCAATTGCTTTTTCCGTCACAATATCACGAGGTTTTAAATCCATTTCGATCAATTTCATTAATTGTTTTGCCGTTTGTTTGACAAGTTCTTTCCGTTCAGGCGAAACAGCTAAAATCGTTCCGTTCCCTGGCAGGGCCAAACCTAATGCTTCAGACAAACAGTTCATTGAGTTTGCTGTAAACATGCCTGAACAAGATCCGCAAGTCGGACAGCCGTACATTTCAAGTTCTTTTAATCCGTTTTCATCTATTTTTCCTGATTGATAAGCTCCTACTCCTTCAAAAACTGAAGATAGGGAAATTTTCCGGCCGTCGCTTGTTCTTCCGGCAGCCATCGGTCCTCCGCTGACAAAAATCGTCGGAATGTTAATCCTCATAGCTGCCATCAACATACCAGGCGTAATTTTGTCGCAGTTCGGAATGCAGACCATGCCGTCAAACCAGTGTGCATTGACGACTGTTTCAACAGAATCAGCAATAATTTCTCGGCTTGGCAGTGAATAGCGCATGCCGATATGCCCCATTGCAATTCCGTCATCGACACCGATCGTATTAAATTCAAATGGCACGCCGCCAGCTTCGCGAATCGCTTCTTTTACAAGCTTTCCAAATTCTTGTAAGTGAACATGGCCTGGAATAATGTCCACATATGAATTAACAACCGCAATAAACGGTTTATCAAAATCTTCTTCTTTTACACCAGCTGCGCGCAACAAGCTTCGATGCGGTGCACGGTCAAACCCTTTCTTGATCATGTTGCTGCGTAATTGCGCCAAAATAAATCCCCCCGCTTTTAATTCCTTTTTTAATTTTCAATTAATTTTAATATTTAAATATTATACTACTATTTTATTTTTTTCACAAAGGTTTTTATTATGGCCTTTTTCATTAAAAAAAAGAGGAATCGTATGAGCCGCTTCCTCTTGTCATTGCAAATAATCAATCTCCATCAAACAAATCCCCAATTCCGCCTAAAATGCTGCCTTCATCTTTGCCTCCACTTTGCGCGGCCAAAACTCTGTCAGCTAAACGGCTGAAGGGCAATGATTGCACCCAAACAGAACCCGGTCCACGTACGGTTGCGAAAAACAGACCTTCGCCGCCAAAGAATGCCGTTTTCACTTTGCCGACAAATTCGATATTGTAATCAACATCTTTTGTCATTGCTACTAAACAGCCTGTATCAATTTTAAGTTTTTCTCCTGGGAGCAAATCCTTCTGGATAATCGTTCCGCCTGCATGAAGAAAAGCTAATCCATCTCCCTCAAGCTTCTGCATAATAAATCCTTCACCGCCGAAAAATCCTGTCCCTAATTTCCGTTGAAATTCAACTCCGACGGAAACCCCTTTTGCAGCGCAAAGAAATGAATCCTTTTGACAAATGACCTTCCCGCCGAATTCCTTTAAATCAAGCGGAATAATTTTTCCGGGATACGGAGCGGCAAAGGAAACATGTTTTTTTTCCATCTGATGATTTGTAAACACTGTCATAAATAAGCTTTCTCCAGTAATCAAACGCTTCCCTGCGCCAACAAGTTTACCTAATAAACCTTTTGATTGATTACTTCCGTCACCAAAAACTGTTTCCATTTCAATACCATCGTCCATCATCATCATGGCGCCGGCTTCTGCTATGGCGCTTTCGCCAGGATCAAGTTCAATTTCGACAAATTGCATATCGTCTCCATGAAGTTTGTATTCAATTTCATGAGCGACCATAGTTTCACCCCAATAATTGTAATTTTTTGAATATGTAATATACTCATCATAGCTCTTTTTCATCCGTATTGCCATAATTTTTTTAAGAATCTCTATGACCATAGAACCAGTGCATAATACCACTTTGAGCAATCCGTTCGATTTCTTTTTTCAATCGGGCTTCGGTGCAATATGAATGTTTTGTCCTAGGCAAGGAAAAAGAATTGCTTGCAGCAAAAAAGCCAAAGGATTAACGGCTGCTCAGTTAAACGATATATCTACTTCATTTGCAAAATGCAGATGTAACATAAAGTTTGATAAATAATCGTCTTATATAAAATTGAAAGTTTGATTAAAAATCCTGTTTATTTAGAATTTATCCTTTAAAAAAGCAAAACAGAATTTGATCGAATTTAATCGATTTAGGAGCGAGAAAATCAGCCTCTAAATCCGAAAAAACTAATGAGGTATTGGTACAGCTCGAACAGTTAATACAGGGCTGACCAGTTTATAAAGATAATATAAAAAGTTAATTGATGAAATTATCTGAGTAATAGATTTTCGAATAAACTAACATCACTGGATATGGAATATTCGTTCTGGATCGCTGCTGAAATAATTTCGCAGAAGCAATTTGAGAAATTATAGATAATACCGTTAAACAGTTTCTACTTCATAGGTATACTGTTGCCCGTGATTTTATTAGGTATTAAGCGGGTTTCTACAGTATCGTAATCGTATGAGAATGTGTATTGAACCCAAATGAGGAAAAATGAAAAAAACGGTTGGATTTCTGCTGATCATTTCTGTAACTTTGCAGCAATCTTCGTCAAATGGTCGGAAGCACCGGCAACTATACTAAGTATGTATCGTATGTATTTAGCCTCTATATTATTGTTGCCAATGATCTATGTAAATAGCAAAGATTTAGTAAGATTTCCAAAAAGGAATGGCTGATTTTATTAGCTGCAGGTGTTTTTTTAGCCTTATATTTTGCTTTGTGGTTTTAATCTTTGACAACTGTGGCCAGTTCGACGATAATACTTTCTTTGCAGCCTATAGTCGCTTTGTTAGGAGGATTTTTAATTTGCAAAGAAAGAACAACTATTTCAACTTTAATCGCTATCGTGATTTCAATTATAGGAGTAGTTATGGTTGGATGGGGTGATTTTGGGCTTAATCGCCAATCAGTCATTATTGGTGATATTTTATCCTTTTTAAGTGTTTTGGCAATTGTTTGTTATTTATTAATCGGACAAAATACGGTAAAGCTGATTTCTCATTGGATTTACAGTTTTTGTGTATTTTTTTGCTGCAGTTACTTTAACGATTAAACCTTTTTGCGAAATTTACCGATCAGCGGTTATGATTCAAAGGAATGGGGAATTTTTTTGTTGCTGGCAATAGTCCCTACAATCGCTCATGTAATATATAATTTTTTATTAAAGTATGTACACTCAGCCACTATCTCGATGAGTGTTTTATTTGAACCTATAGGAGCTACAATTTTAGCGGCAATCCTTTTAGATGAAACTGTTGTCGGTTTGCAGATTGCAGGCGGCTTCTTTGTTTTATTAGGTGTATTTTTATTTTTACTTCAACAAAGGAAAGCAGCTGCAAATGAATCTTATCGTGCAAATAATATAGAATGATTTCTTGTCTTTGATAAAAATTCCTATGTACAGCTGGAGAATAGTATGTGAAACATACACTTCAACAATTCGGGGCTTTAGTTGAAAACATCTGAGCCTTCATCGTAAAAAAATTAAAGATTGAAGAGAGCTTTTTCGCCAAAAACAAATGCTCAATCCCTATCATGTGCAGAACTTCCATTTTCGGATTCTCACTTATTTAATCACATTTACTTTCTCTGCAGCCTTGAAAGGCTGTAATCATAAATATCTTCATGTCAACATAAAGTAGGGCATCGAAACTTCCAGCGCTCAAAACAATTGATGTCCTCCCCCTCCTAGCTTTATGTTCAGTCAACTTTTTCCAATACTAATTCAAGACAAATCCGAGCATTCGCTCCTAAATTGCTCGTCATTCTTTGTCGATAACTTTTACGGTCGTAAAATCGGCAAAATAATGGAGCCCTGAACAGCTCGGAATTTTCAGATCTATCAATCAACATCAAGTCCGTTGTTCCTCTAAAAGCCGTTTATGAATCCAAATCGCTGCTTGGATTCCATCCCCCATTGCGATTGCAGCTTGTTCCGAGTGAGCCGCAACGTCTCCGGCTGCCCAAACATTTTGGACGCTCGTTTCTTTCGTCCGTGCATGGATGACTAGATGCTTATTTTCTAATCGCTCGGCGCCGAGCTGAGCGGCAAGATCTGAATGAACGCGATTGCCGCCAAATCCGAGGAAGCCTCTATCCGCCAAAAGGCGTCTTCCGCTTTCCAATTCAACTCCCTTAAACCATTCACCGTCTCTCATCACTTTCGTTAACCGTTCTTTTATGTATTCGATATTTTTATTAGAAAGTTCATTTTTTAATGCAGCATTAATTTCTTCTCCATCATGATTCACGTACTGAATGTCTTTCGTCCAGTACGTTAGTGAGAGAGCCAGCTTCGCTCCTGCTTTTCCTGCCCCCATTACAATGACCGATTTCCCATCTACTTCATATCCATCGCAATCAGGGCAAACATATACCGAAATGCCTAAACAATGCTTTATTTCTGACAGCACTTCTGGTATGCGGTCGGTAACCCCTGTTGCAATCAGCAATTTTTTTGTTTTGTATATGCTGCGATCGTCCGTTTCGATAAGGAAATCTTTTCCTTGCTTTTCGACTTTTGCTGCCAGCTTTTTCAAAAATTTTACTCCGTATTTTTCTGCATGTTCTCTTCCAAGAGTACGCAGTGTCTGTCCGCTTACCCCGTCAGGCCACCCTAACAAATTATGATAGCTTCTGCATAGCATCGATCTTCCGTTCATCTTGTCGATGACTAAAACATTATGTTTATACCTTCCAAGCATAATGGCCGCAGATAAACCGGCGATCCCGCCGCCAACAATGATGCAATCGTATGTTTTCACTTTTCCACCCTTTCAGTCAACCTTGCAAAAAAGGCGTTAATGTTTTGATCATTTCAGCTATTTTTTTTCTATTTTTTATATACATGTTTTTCGCTTCCGTATTTTCAGTTTGCAGAGCGTATAATTCAAAATCTGCCTCCACTTTTTTAAGGGATGAAAGAAGAAGCTGTTTTTCAACAGGTTCAGGCACTTTTACTTTATCATCATATAAATCAACAGTGAGTTGTCCATATGAATCGACTTGGGCTAAAAAAACATTCTCGACGGCGACTCCTAATTGATCGAGTTTTTCTTTCAGCCATCTTCGATTCAAACCGGTCGTTGAAAGAGCTTCGTCCATAATTTTTCCGTCCATTATGACGGTTTGCGGTTCTTTAACAGGGGCAACGTTCGTTTTGATATCTCCTACCGTTATAGGCTGTTTTTCTTTTTTTAACAAAATACTCAGTTCACCAGTAGTTTCCAAAATAGCAAATTCCACATCACTGGCATGATGGACATTATTTTTCCTCAATTGTTCCAACAAAGCGGCCAAAGGATATTTTTCTTTCTTTAAATTTTCCTCCATG
Source organism: Aeribacillus sp. FSL K6-2833 (assembly GCF_037965815.1). Taxonomy (GTDB): domain Bacteria; phylum Bacillota; class Bacilli; order Bacillales; family Aeribacillaceae; genus Aeribacillus; species Aeribacillus composti. The sequence continues at coordinate 2,156,898 of NZ_CP150189.1, forward strand.
ATTTTTCCGTTTTTAATAAAAACGGTCGGTTTTCCTTCAATAAATTGCTGAAACGACGGACTTTTCATGGAAATGAATGAAATAATAACCGGAATCATCACCCATATGGCAATGCTGATAATACCGTTTGTTAAATTTAAATTCGTATCCATTGACAGTGTCCCGGCGATGTCACCAATGGTAATGCCGACGACGTATTCAAAAAAGGAAAGCTTGGAAAGCTGTTTTTTTCCCAATAGTTTGGAAATGAAAAATAATCCAGCTATTATGGCAAGTGAACGAATAATGACTTCAACCCACTCTGGCATGTTCATCCCTCTTTTCAAAAGCCTTTATACTCAGGTTCCTCAAACTCCAGCTCTCCAATTCGAGACTTTACATCATTGATAATTTCTTCAGATATTAACATGTTTTCGTGAAAAACTCGTTTCGTTTCTTCATCAGTTGACGTAATGGCCAAGTTTTGCAATCCCGCATGAATGCTTTTTAAACTGGCCAGCGTTTGCTTGACCTGTGATGCTACTGTCAATCCAATCACCCCTTCGGTTTAAATAAAAGCGCTCCGATAAAACCAAAAATAATAGCTGCTGAAATACCGGAGCTAGTCACTTCAAACATACCTGTTAAAACGCCGATCAATCCATGTTTTTCTGCTTCTTGCAACGCTCCATGAACGAGAGAATTTCCGAAGCTTGTAATCGGAATGGTTGCACCTGCACCCGCAAAATCGATAAATGGTTCATAAAGCCCGAAGCCGTCCAAGATGGCTCCAATCACGACAAACGTACTTAATGTATGAGCAGGTGTTAAATGAAACACATCAAACATGATCTGTCCAATTACACAAATTAATCCGCCTATGACAAACGCCCAAAAAAATGACGCAACCAAATGTTTCACCCCCTGAATTCAATGGACACAGCGTGTGCAATGCACGGAATGGTTTCATTTTGCTGGAACGTTAGCGGAGAAAGCAGCGCCCCAGTTGCGACAGCGAGAATTCTCTTCAGCTCGCCTTTTTTCATCCGATTTAATAAATGGCCGTATACGACAATTGCCGAGCAGCCCGCCCCGCTTGCACCGGATAAAACTGGTTGTCCTTCCCGATAAATCATTAAACCGCAATCCTGAAATTTTTCCTCATCCATTTGAACTCCATTTTTTTTAAATAATTCAAGAGCGACGTTGCGTCCGATTTTTCCTAAGTCGCCTGTTACAATTAAATCATAGTAGTCCGCATCAATATTTAAATCGCGGAAATGCGCTTCTATCGTGTCAACTGCTGCCGGCGCCATCGCACCGCCCATATTAAACGGATCAGACATGCCTAAATCGACCACTCTGCCAATCGTTGCCGAGGTCACGGCAGGTCCTTTCCCTTCATTGCTTAACAAAGCAGCTCCTGCACCCGTGACTGTCCACTGTGCAGTCGGTGGCTTTTGCCCACCGTACTCGGTCGGATAGCGAAATTGTTTTTCGATTGCCGTATTATGGCTGGCCGCACCAGTCAGTAAATATTTTGCTCCGCCGTAATTGACGATAAATGCGCTTAATGCCAGCCCTTCCATCGACGTAGAACAAGCGCCGAAAATGCCGAGATAAGGAACGCCGAACGTTCTTGCTGCAAAGCTGGAAGGGGTGATTTGATTCACTAAATCTCCGGAAATAATAAATTCCACCTGTTCTTTTTCAATGTTTCCTTTTTCTATTGCTTTGTAAAACGCTTCTTCAAAAAGCACTTTATGAGCTTTTTCATAAGAGTCCTCACCCAACCACAAATCTTCGTGAAGAAGATCAAAATCGTCGGCTAGTCTGCCATTTGCTTCAAACGGCCCGCCAACGGTAGCGGTTGAAATGATCACGGGTTGATTATGAAATACCCAAGTGCGATGTCCTTTCAGCATTTCAAAAACCACCCCATTTAATTAAAATCGTTTTGATTAAAGCAACTACAAATGCAGAAAATGTTCCAAATAAAATAACAGATCCGGCCAATTTAAACATGTTCCCGCCTACACCGAGGACAAATCCTTCTGTTCGATGCTCAATCGCTGCAGAAATAACAGCATTTCCGAACCCTGTGACTGGTACAGCGCTTCCGGCACCGCCAAATTGAGCAATCCGGTCGTAAACACCAAATCCGGTCAAAAGCATAGATAAAAAAATCATCGTGGCAACAGTCGGATTTCCAGCGGTTTGTTGAGTAAAATGAAAAAAGTACATGTAAAAAAACTGTATCGCTTGTCCGATGGAGCAAATAATTCCACCGACTAAAAAGGCTCGTAAACAGTTTTGGACAACAGGTCTTTTCGTTTCATTTTTTTTCTCCAATTGATAGTATTCCTGCATGATTTTCGTTTGAAGTTTTCTTTGCTCATTCGCCATCGAAAACACCTTCTTATGTTTCTTCTCTGCTCAATTGAATAATGTTTTCCACTTTCTTGTTCATTTCACGCTTGTCCAGATTTTCCAGTTTGTTAATTAATTTTTCTGTTTCCCAATAAATTTTCATGTCGCTTGAAACGGTGACATCATAATCTCGGAAAGATTTTTTTAATTTTTTTTCAATTGTTTTTTCCTTTTGTTTTAATTGAAACCGTTTCATATGATCTAATTGAAAAGCAAGCAATAGCTTGCGATCTGTATTGACGCTTATGGCTTTGGGAACTCCATCATAGCTTTCCGCTATTTCCTCCGCTTTTTTCGCGACCTTTTGATTAAAAGGAGCGTTCTTCGTCGAATAATTGATTTTTGTCGGTTGTTCTAAAGTCGGATCGACCATATCGTTCTGTTGGCACGCTGAGAAAACAAAAAGGAAAGTGAAAAAGAATATAAAATGTTTCATCCTGACCAGCTCACTCTTATTTGTGATGTGTTGAAAAGGTTGGTAAATACCAACCTTTACTGTTGTTTATATTGAGGCTCTTCATTCTGGATTTGCTGCAAGCGAGTATTAATCAAATCAACAATTGACTGTGTTTGCTGCGCAGCCTGTTGATAAATCTGTTTTGCTTGCTTGTTTTCCGTTTGCAGTGCAAACGTTTCAAAGCTTGCTTGAGCACTTTTTAATCCTGCTAATGTTTGTTGAACTTGAGTTGAAACTGTCAATGTCAATTCCTCCTTTTTGTTGTTACAAGTTTAATATTTCCTAAATGCCCAAAAGTAAAAAAGGGATGTTCTTCCCTTATATCCATTTTATTCCGTATTATTATTTTGATTTTTCAGGCATAATGACAGCAGGTGCCGAACCAGTCCCGCCGCTGTTGTAAAACTGCGGAACTTTTCCTTCAATAAATAAATCACCAATTTTCACTGAATTTTCTATTTCCATATCTTTTGAAATCGAAGGAATAATGACGTTAATTTTAACTAAAATGTCCATATATATTTCTAAATAAGCGTTATTAATGCCAATTTCCTTATATTTTGTGCTAATTTCTGAATTAACTGAACCAATAAGTTCAAAGCGTACGGGAACTTCAGGACCTAAATGGGAGATGAGCGCATTGTTTGTTATTAATCCGAGTGGAATATGATAAACCAGGCCTTTTCCATCTGGGTTTTGATTGACGGGGATGCCGTCTTCCGATTCAACCTCCACATTCCCATCCAAATATTGCTGAATATAAACGGTCGCATCTGAAATAAGACGGTTATAAATTTGGGAATTAAAGCTGTAAGTCGCCGTTTCGTCTGATTTCTTTTCATGAATAATGATCAATTCCTTCATATCAAGTTTTTCTGCTATTTTTTTCGAAACAGCATCATGAATTGCATGTTCGGCAATTTGCCTCGTCTTTGTTTCCGCTATTCTGACCAATGTCGGTTCAATAATGGCATTGATCAGCCATAAGCTGTATGCTGTCAAAACATTGAAAATGACAAATGTAATTAAAAAAACATATTTAGCCGGCAGAGGGCCGCGTCTTCGTCGTCTTCTGAATTTTCGGTACAAAAGAATTTCCCTCCCTTTGTACCAATATATGTAGAAAAGAAAGCTGATTAGAAGCTAAAATAAAATTGGAATCAACTGTAACTAATAAAGAATCGTGAAAAAACAATACTATAACTGTTGGAAGATGTTCTTCCAAACACAACTTAGGAAGAGGTGCTTTTATAATGAGAAAAATGGGGTCCCTCTTCAAAATGGGAAAAAAACGCTCCATGTTTCCTAAGAACCGGCAAAGAAACAGCATGATGTGGATTTCTTTAGTCGGTTTGGGGGCTGCAGCATTATACGGATTTGGCAGACGACAAAACTTATTCGCTAACATCATCAAACCGCTGCAACAAAAATTTGCAAACAGTCAAATTCAACAAATCATGCCAAACCGATAAAAGAAAACGGCCGATTTTCTTTCTCATGTTTGAAAGAAAATCGGCTTTTTTTGTAATATGTGTCAGTTGCAATTTTTTCAACCCATCGCTGTTCTAGATTTTCCATCGATTTGTGAATTTTCTTCTCCAGCTTCTATTAAAAAGAAAAGGCAACCAATCCATTGAGTTCCTTTGAAAAATTTGTATAATAGAGTAGTTGGTAATTGTTCGAGTATCTAAATATTTTTGTTTTTACGATGCAGGAGGTGCCATCAAATCCATGAAGGATTCTGCCGTTCATACCGCCAAGCCGCCGCTTTGGACAAAATCATTCATTTTGTTAATTATCGGAAATTTATTTGTTTTTATGAGCTTTCAAATGCTTTTGCCTACTTTGCCGCCGCAAGCGAAAGCAATTGGAGCATCGGACATTGAAATCGGGCTTGTTACAACCCTTTTTTCCATCGCTGCTGTTGTCATTCGACCGCTCATTGGTTTTCTTCTTGAATCAGCGAAACGAAAATGGCTCGTTATAACTGGAGCTGTAGGCTTACTCTTTTTAACCCTTTCATACTCGCTTACATCGATTGTTTTTTTATTTTTAATTGTCCGCCTCCTTCACGGTTTTGCCTGGGGATGGTCAACAACAGCAAATGGAACGGCAGCTGTTGAATTGGTTCCAACGAAACGCCTCGGAGAAGGAATGGGCTATTATGGTTTATCTATCACCATTGGGATGATCATCGCTCCTAGTTTTGGCATTTTGCTTTTTCAACATTTAGGATTCCAGCCGCTCATCATCGGTTCCGCCATTTTCGGTGTCATATCGATTATCGCCCTTTCATTAGTTCAATACAAAACGCCAAAGTCTGTTTTAGAAAAATCAATGCATGTAAAGGATTTTTCTTTTTTTCGCTCACTCATTGATAAACATGGGGCGTTTCCTGCACTGATTACATTATTATCAGCTTTCGGTTATGGGGGAATTGTCACGTTTATCGTCATATTCGGCCAAGAAAGAGGGATCGATCAAATCTTCTTATACTACTTATGTAATGCGTTGGCGGCAACTGCTGTACGACCAATTTCAGGAAGGTGGTTTGATCGAAGCGGTCCTTGGCTTCTTGCCATTGTTTGCTCATTCTTAACATTTATCGCCTTTTGGGTTTTATCTTTCACATACTCAGTCGGAATGCTTGTTTTAGCTGGTATTTTATTTGGCGCCGGTTTTGGGTCACTGCTTCCTGTTTTGCAATCATGGGTGCTTTCTAAAACACCTGCCGATCGGAGAGGAGTCGCAAACGGAATGTATTATTCAGCATTGGATGGAGGAATAGGAATAAGTGCGGTTTTTCTAGGCTTCTTATCATCCTATGTTGATTTAGGAACGATTTTTCAATTATCAAGCATTTGTTTTTTCATTGTTATTCTGCTAGTTTTAATTGATTATTTAAAAGAGAAAAAGAAAACGGACAAGCGGGAAAACCAGCAAGTTCATGCCAAATCGTTTTCGTAACGAGCATTGACAGATTCAAAGCTTGCGACTCCCGCGCCCGTTTCGCGCCGGCAAGCTTGCGGTCGAGGCCGTCTAAGCAAAAGAAATGCTCGGAGTCTCTCGCTTTCTTTGCGCTGTCAAAATTGGGGCACCCGTCAGTTCGTTGATGATGATAGAAAAATTTTTTATGGAAGAAAGTCTTTTCTTCATTCCCGAATTTTTAACGCCCTAATCCGGTTCAAGGCTGCCGCTAATTCAAATCTTCTTACATACGCCAATTCACCTTGATGACCATAATGGACCGAAAAACTTTGGAGACCGTCCTGATTGATCTTATTTTCTACGAAATCAAGCAATTGTGATACTGTTAAGCGTCTGTCAAAAAGGTTTGTCCGTTCGATATACGATAATATTTCTCCAATCATTCTTGTCTGGCTTTCGTCGACCAGCTGTTCTACATAAGATAAATCAATTTTTTCTAGTCCATATTGAATTTCAGAAAGCCGGCAAGCAATTTTAGATTTTTTCCCTTTTCTGCTGTTCAAGCTGCCTGATTCCGGAATACGAAGCTTCCATTCTCCAAATTTCTCCCCTCCTTCATGCTTTCTTCCGGTTTTAATTTGACAGGCAATCTGTTTTGCTTCATGTGTGACGTCATAAGGCTTATAATGATCCATTTTAATTACGCGATCCGCAACGGAAAAGTAATCTCCCGATCCGCCCATAACTAAAATTGTTGAGACATCAAAATCATGCTTCAATTGTAAAACTTTATCGATAAATGGAGTAATGGGTTCATGCTCTTTATGAATTAATGCTTGCATTCTGGCGTCCCGAATCATAAAGTTTGTTGCACTTGTATCCTCGTCGATCAATAATGTTTTTGCTCCTGCTTCTAGCATTTCCATTATATTGGCTGCCTGCGATGTACTGCCGCTTGCATTTTCCGTAGAGAAGGATTTTGTGCTTTTTTGAAACGGCAGATTGTTAATAAAAGCGGAAATATCCACCTTCTTTATACTGCGGCCATCTTCGGCACGTATTTTGCATGCTGAACGGTCCGTCAAAACAAATTCACGGCCGTCCCCTTCAATATGGTCATAAACACCATGCTCGAGCGCCTTTAATAAAGTGCTTTTTCCATGATAACCTCCTCCAACGATCAAGGTGATGCCTTTGTATATAGCCATGCCCTTCAACGGTTCTTGCCGATGCGGAACAGGAATTGAGACTTCCATTTCCTTTGGACTTTGAAAAGGAACAGCGCCTTTCAACGGCTGATCACTTACGCCGCTTGCACGCGGCAAAATTGAATTATTTGCAATAAACGCTATTATTCCTCTCTCTTTCATATAGGAGCGGATCGCCATTTGCTGGTCGCAAAGCTGAATCGCGCCCTCAATATCTTTCCCCTTCACAGAAAAGACAGAATGCCGCAAAATTTCGGGAAGTAGTTGAAAAAATATTTTTTTGGCTTCCTTGCCTAATATTGTTCTCCCTTTAGCCGGAAGACCGATTGAAAGACAAACTGTAATATCGTTTTCTCCTATCTGAACAGCTGTCCGTTCTAACACCTTCTGCCCCGGTTTGTCAATCATGATCAGCCCGCTTTTTCCAGAGCCGCGTACGTTATTTTTCAAATTAGAAATTGCTTGAAATACTTCGCGGACAATCATATCTTCACATCTTATCTTTCTTTGCCGGCTGTTTGTCCATTTTTGTAAAAAAGCCGTTTTGCTTCTAGCGATCAATATTCTGATTTTCGAAGGACTTGCAAACGGATCGCCCTGTACATAATCGATCAACAATTCAAAATCAGGAAACTTGTACGAGCCTTGAATCTGTTTGTACGCTTTATATCCTTTGCCATCGATTTGTTCCAGCTTTTTTGCAAGATTGATCATAATACTCCTCCATATTTATGCAAAATTGTCTCGTATAGCTTTTTCAATAATTGCTTTTGAGCGGTCCAGCTCTGCTTTTAGTTGTCTTTTATATTGTTTTGCTTTTTCATAATCGACAAACTGATAATAGACAACCTCTTGAAACTCGGCTCCTTCCTTTTTTCGTTTAATTTGTTTTAAAATGCCGTCTTTTATTAAATCATGAAGCGCTTTGTACAGCTCAGAATGATTCGGACGGTAGCCATACGGGCGAAACTCTTCCCGCAGTTCATCCAATATTTTAAAACCATACAGCCGCTTCTTTTCCGTCATCGTGATTAAATATAATTTTAAAAAAGCTCGCTGCTTCAATAAAAAGCCGCTAGGTTTTCTTTTTTCCGTCATCTCTCCATCCATCTCCTTTTTACAATAATATAATTATGTAAACTTATAGTTTTCCGATCCTTTTATTTTAATCATAATATAAGTTCATATAAAAATATATCTTTTTTTCATTTAGAACATTGTTTGCAAAATGAATTGTCACACAATATGACAAGACCTCCAAGCTATTTGTTAAAATATTTGTTTTAGCATAAAGTGAAATGGCATTCGTCTGTTGGTCAATCCGAAAGTCTTTTCCTCTACCACCGAATCTTGACCTTTTTAAAATTTCGATTGCTTCTCGGAAGCATCGGGCATGAACATTTCTTATTCACGCAATAATGAGTGTTACAAACAAGATGATTCTGTCTGAAAAAACGTAGATTAATGAGATGGATTACTTAAAATCATTATTCCTAATATGCCACCTTTTGAAAACCATTAGAAAAATTTAGGAGCAGCTTGACCAAGGGATCCAACCTTCATTATAATATTTCTATAAATTGCCAAAAACCTCATTCGGAAATACTAGTTTAATAGAAATTACATGACTTTGTTTTCGGGTTTCATCACATAAGAATTCACAGGCTGCTTATCTATGCAAGTTCGGTTGATTACAATTTGGCTTCCCGCTTCAGTACAATTGCATAATTTGTTGTTTATAGTCTACTAGAACTAAAAATTTCTGACCAACTAAGTACAGCCCATTCAGTTGCAATTTTAAACGAGGAAAGAATATTATTTGTGTGAAATTAAAGCAATTTTGAGAGGATAAGTTATGAATTTAATCTGACTGCTGCCGGAATTATTCTTGATGGTCTCAATGAAATTTCTTATGTTTCATGGTGATTGACTCTAACTGTAATAGCCTTTAGCCTCCTAATGTTTTAATTTTTGTAATAAGGCGGGACACCTTTTCTTATAAAGGGGATAAATATGCTCAAATTAAAAAATGAAAGAATAATAAATTTACTTTCTTTTTGCCTGTTAGTGCTAGCAGTTGTGGCGAATTCATTTTTTTCCATTAAACAGTTTCAAGTGATTGAGCAATTTGATAAACTGCAAGCGAGCTTTCCATTGTTTGCACATTCGTTTGTTACTGCTTTGTTAATTTTAATACAATTGATTGCGGGAATTACCGTGATCATAATCGAAACAATATTTGTTACTTATATTACAAATGTCATGACGAATAAAAAGTTTACATTTAGTAACTTTTTATCAGCCATCATTTTTGCGAATCTTGTTTCCATTTTATTAAATATGACGATCATTTCACTGGCTGGCTTTGATCAACTGCAAGATATTCAATGGCTGGGCTGGTTTCCAGGTTCGCAAATCCTATTGGTTGTTTTTTTCTACTTATATTTATCATATTTAGACAGCTCCACTTCCATCAGCCTAAAAATAAAACTGTGTACAATAATATTTTCGACCACTTATGGTTTGACGCTTATCATTCAAACGTTCATGACTGTTGTGCAATTTCAATGATCTTAGGAAGGTGCATAATATGGAAAAAAAATTTAAGGCTAAAATGAGAATATTGTTCGTAATCTCGATAATCGTTTTTTTAGTAGGAATTTTTAATCTAGTAAAAATTGTTGCGAAAATGTTGGGGAATTGAAGAAGATGAAATACTTCAAATACAAGCGGTTAATGAAAAAAAGAAAAGCATTAGCAAATTTCGAGATTTTATTTGGGAATTTTCTAAATAAGTTTGCTGGTGGCGATAAAAAATTGCTGCTGGTCTTTCTTTATAACGTATATGCAGTCATTACTTTCGCTTCGATGTTAGCACCGATTTTTGTCTATTTGCTCATTTATTTTTTTCATTCCTTTATAATAAATATAAATCCTTTTTATATCGCCACTATCTATTTTTTTATAACGCTTTTGTTCACTGATATTAATAATGATGATTACGATCATGTGGAACTGGAGAATATTTCTCAATGGATGTATAAAGCTCACAAAATTAAATTTCAATTACTGATTATTAAAAAATTGCTGTTAACATTTGGAACAAACATTTTGTCTTATTGTTTTTTTATGTTGATTTTTATGAGAGAATTTCATTTTAGTTACATAACCATCCTTTTATACGAGATTTTCGTCTTAATAGCTGTTTTTTTTACTATTATTGTAAAATTTTTATGGAGCAATCCTCAGATTGTCTTTTTATTTATTCACGGGCCGAACGCTACGAAAAAGAAAGAACATTTCATCCGGTATAAAAATGACCTGCATTTAGATCAGTATCAAGCGGCTTTATCCCGATCTTGTCAAAATAGAACTTACTACTTATATATATTGTATACTTATTTGTTTGCAGTTGCTTCTTTAGTTCTGATATGTATGATTCATTTTTATTTTAATATTCATAAATTGATTATCATTTCGGTTTATTTAGGAATTGAAAGCGCAATGATTAGTTTGATATCTCAAGGAATCATAAATAGCTCAAAACTGTTAAACGACTGTAATTTAAGCGATTTTTATTATATAAAGAAGTTTGATCAAAAAACTTATTATGAGAATTCGCTTTCTAAATTTCTGTCAAGAAGGCTCATCGTAATCCAAATCAGTTATTATGCTGGTGTATTCCTCCTTTATGGATTTTCATTATTTTCAGCTGTCACTGTTTTATGTTCAACAATGATTTACTTCTACACAATAAAAATCATTTCAAAAAGAGTCTATCGCTTTCAAAAATTATCAATAGAAGATATTAAAAACAATTTTTTTGTATATTTTTTTAATCCTTTAGAAGATTTATTCGTTTTAGGATTGCCTTCTATTACATGCAGCGTTGTAGCTTTTTATTCAATGAAATTCGGCAGTATATATCCTATACTCTTTTTCTTTATTGTTTATTCACATTTTTTATTATTATATAATTTTCTGACAAAAGAGAGGTAAGACATGCTTGAATTGATCAATATAAAAAAAAGATATGGTGAATCAGCCTACATTTTTGACGGGATTAACTTAAAAATAGATAACATGAGAATTGTTGAATTACTTGGTGAAAATGGAATTGGCAAATCAACGTTGTTGAATATCATCGGTGGAATGACAACATTCGATGGGGACATCAAGTTAAACAATATTTCATTAAAGGACGATTTTCAAAAGTATATAAAAGAAGTCTCCTTAATTGGCAATACACCATTTTTATACGATTATTTAACACCAGCTGAAACAATTGATATGATCTTATCCTTCCTGAATGGGGAAAGATTAGATTCGTCTCTAGAAGATCTTATAGAAAAAATTGGACTCTACAAATATAAAAATACCCTTACACGCGAACTGTCTTTAGGAACGAAACAAAAACTATCTTTAATTTTAGCACTTCTATCTTCGCCTAATTTGATTCTCCTTGATGAACCTTTTGTCAATTTCGATATTAGGTCAAGAAAAGTTATTCTCGATTATTTGAAAAATTACGTCATGCAAAACAAGGCAATTTTAATTTATGCCACTCATTCAACGGATGCTGATTTAACTGATTTTTCAAATCAAAAGATCATTTTAAAAAGGAATGAACAACTGAATACAGTAGTTTTAGAGTGCGGCAGCCGTGAAGCATAAATTTTGTATGCTCGGTTACAGGAAGTTCATTTTTTTTATTGGGCTTTCTAAGGAACAGTTTCACCTTGATTTCCAGCCTTCTTTTTCCGCGATTTTACTAACATACAAATACTGTTTGAATCATTCTTTCATTTAGCAGAATGAAAAACAAAAAAATTCCTAAAAAAACAGCATTTACGAGGATAGTTCGAGTAAATAGTAGTCAAAGCCTGATGAAACAGTTCATAAAGGAGTCCAAAAAGCTATTCAAAACCAATCAATCTCTATAAAAATTGACCCTGCTAGAACAGTCGCTAATGTTAATGGAGATTTTTCAAACTCAAGGGGCAGTGTCTTGGACTTATAAAGCCTTGGTTGGAAGATTGTTGTCTAGCTCTTTGGAGGTAAGCGTAAACTCAAGTTTGACACCATTTCACTACATGTGGATAACTAAAGGTGATTATACCAATAGTTATCCACTTTTTTTATCGAAAATATAATCATTATGTAGTGTTATGTGGATAACTTTTGTATATCCAATAATATGTAATATATGTTATACTATTAGTGCTATGTATATTCGAATTAATAAGCAAAAAAATAAAAATGGTTCTGTTCGTCAATATCTACAAATATGTCGTACATTTCGTGTAGACAATAAAGTTCGGCAACAAACGCTTTGTAATCTAGGGAGGTTAGAACATTTATTAGAGAATGGCTCTGTCGATAACATAATCGAGGGATTAGCCAAATTTTCAGAGCGTTACTTTGACCGAATTCACGGGCAAGGCTCTTCCTCTTCTGTCTCCGTGCTTTGGACAAAAGAGTTTGGGCCGGTTTATCTGTTCCGAAAGGTATGGGAAAAGTTAGGGCTTGGTCGGCTATTACGTAAAATCATGGATGATTCCGAGGCTGCTTCTCGGTATGACGAAGCCATTTTTGCCATGGTGTTAAACCGTCTCATGGATCCCAATAGTAAGCATTATATCTTCAAACAATGGATCGACACGATTTATGCAGAAGGTCTTTCAGACATCCAACTCCATCACTACTATCGTGCATTAGACTTCTTAAGTGAACAAAAAGAAAAAATTGAGGAACAACTTTATGGACATTTAACCGATTTAACCTCATTAGAAGTAGATATCGTGTTTTACGACACGACAAGCACCTATTTCGAAGGAGAGGAAGCAGACGAACTGCTGGCTCACTATGGTTACTCCAAAGATCATCGTGGAGATCGAAAACAAGTCGTGATTGGCTTATTAATGACCAAAACAGGGATTCCGATTGGACATCAAGTCTTCCCTGGAAACATGCATGATACGAAGACATTTGGCATGGTGGTTGGAGACCTGAAGAAGCGCTATCCTATTCAGAAAGTCATTCTAGTGGGAGACCGCGGAATGGTTAGTGAAGCCAACTTAGATCAAATTCGTGAACTGGGCATGGAATATATTGTGGGTGTCAAATTACGAAAGTCGAAGAAAGCCCAAGAGCTATTATCCATCCGTGGGCCATATAAGAAGGTTCTCCCGAATCTAAAAGTGAAGTCAAAGAAAATCGATGGCGAAACGTATGTACTCTGTTACAATCCGGACGCTGAAGAACGTGATCGAGCGAGTCGTCAAGTCGTGTTAGAAAACCTTCAATCGAAGCTTGATGAACTCGGTCCATCTGGACTCGTCAAAAACCGTGCGTATTCCAAGTTTTTAACGATAGAAAAAGCATCGGCCAAAATTGATGAAGAGAAGGTATCCAATGACGAAAAGTTTGACGGAAAGTACGCCATTCGGACCAACTCGTCATTAACGGATGAAGAGGCAGCACTTGCCTATAAAGAGTTGTGGAGAGTGGAACAAGCCTTTCGTAACCTGAAGTCGAATCTAGAACTTCGCCCGATGTACCATCGAGTGGAATCTCGTATTCGAGGCCATATCATGGTTTGTTTCCTTGCGCTTGTCATGGAATCCTTTTTGGCCTATAAGCTAAAAGAAATAGGATGCCAAACAAGTGTAAAGGATATTTTGCATGATGTAAGCCAGATGAAGGCCTCGAAAATACGCGTGAATGGTGAAGAGCAAATCGTTCGTACAGAATTACAAGGTCAAGCAAATCTAGCATTTGAAGCACTTGTCACACAAGCGCCTCCTAGAGTATTAGAAAAAAACACGTGCCACTAACAAGTGTAGTGGTACGTGTTGTGGGTAAAGTCCAAAACACCAGTATTTTCGGGCTTTTCTTTAGTGTACTCTGTCAAACTTGAGGTAAAGTAATCCCCACCTGTATTCAGATGGGGATTTCATGTATGCTTTATTTAGATTTTTTAGGAACACGGCATTCCTGCGGAAGCGTCGGTGACCATGGCAGGAATTCAGCTAATTTTGTTTTATCTGTCGTATCTATATTGGGAAGCTCTTGAAACAGATAGCTAAGGTAGTTGAATGGATCCAACTCGTTTTCCTTGGCTGTCTCCACAACACTATAGATGATCGCACTGGACCTTGCTCCTTTTGACGTATTACTGAAGAGCCAGTTTTTGCGACCGATCACAAAAGGTTTAATTGACCGTTCCCCGCGATTATTATCGATCTCCAAACGGCCGTCCTCTAAAAATGCCTCCAACCGCTCCCATTGGTTACGACAATACTTGATCGCTTTGCCAAGTGCGCTTTTTGGCAGTACGCGCGGCATTTGCTCTTTAAGCCATGACAAAAAAGCCTCAAGCACGGGTTTGCTGTGCTCCAGCCGTGCTTGATAGCGCTCCTCTGGACTTGCATCTTTAAGCTTGCGCTCAATTTCAAAAAGTTTATTGCAATAGGCCAGACCTTCCTTTGCTTTGACGGTGGAAGTGCTCGCCGATTCAGGCAGTGCCTGCAGGGCTTCTGTGAATTTGCGGCGGGCATGGGCCCAGCACCCGACCAATTTCACATCGGGGAGGACGTTATAACCCGCATACCCGTCCACATGCAAATATCCCCGGAAGCCGTCCAAAAAACGGCGTGGGTGCTTGCCTGCACGGGTTTGCTGGTAATCGTATAAGACGATTGGTGTATCCCCGCGACCGGTACGATAAAGCCATATGTAGGAAGTCGACATCGCTGGCCGGTCCGGTTCAGACAGGACCTGCAAGGTTGTCTCATCCGCATGCAGACGATCCTTCTGTAGGAGGTGCTCATGCATCTCATCGTAAATGAGGCTAAGCCAAGTTTGAGCCCCATAAATGGTCCAATTGGCCAGCGTTTGCCGAGGTATGGACACGCCAAAGCGTTCCAGTTGTTTCTCCTGGCGATACAGGGGCATACCTTCTACGTATTTTTGTGTCATGGTATAAGCCATTGACGACGGAGACGCTAGGCTTCCAGGGAAAACAGGTTCCGGCATCTTCGCTGTCACAATAGGTGTGTTCAGTTCATGACGCTCACAGTGACGGCAGCTATATACATGACGCACATGTTCGACTACTTTCACTTGGGCAGGAATAACTTTCAATTCCTTGCGTACTTCTGTGCTCATTTCATGCATAGCACCGCCACAGCACGAACAGACCTGTTCCTCATCAGACAAACGGTATTCGATCGTCTCTGTAGGCAGGTTTTCAAGCATGCGTTTGCGTTGGCCGTGTTGTTTCTTGCGTCTATATGTCATCGTCTCAACGGTGGGCTCTTCCATAGCTGGATCAGCCGTGGACTCGGCTTCGTTGAAAAGGGAGAGCTGGTCCGGATGGGTCTTCTCGCTGGAAGCTCCGAATAGGCGTTGCTGGCTGAGGCGGAATTGTTCCTCATACCATTTTAATTTCGCTTCCAACTCTTCCTTTTCCATTTGGAGCTTTTCGTTGAGCGCTTTGTAATATTCAATTGTGCCTTTTGAAGTCTGCGCTGATTTTTCCATATGTCCAGTATACGGAAAAGAATCCAACTTGCCTAGTATCGAATTCTTTTTTTATTTATTTGTTTTATAGAAGGATGCGTGCCTTCACTTCCTGATGCGCTTGCTTTTGTTCGATTGGCAAGCCGTCCAGCAGCCAGCGCAGCTGGCGTGAACTGATAGACATGGGCGCTGTATCATTCTCCGACGGCCAGTGGAACGTCCCTTTTTCCAGACGGCGATAATGAAGCCAGAAGCCGTTATGTTCCCATTGAAGAATCTTTAACTTGTCCCGTTTCCGGTTACAAAACACGAATAAGCACGGAGAAAAGGGATCGAGTTCAAAGCATTCCTGTACAATAGCGGCCAGTCCGTCAATCGATTTGCGAAGATCCGTACTGCCACGCGCCAGATAGACACGTTCAAACGGGGAATTCATCAACATTGGTGTTGCAGCACCCGAATCACATCGGTTAATAGATCCAGATTGGCACCGGGCCGTACTTCAACGGAGATCGCATCAACGTGTAAAAAGATCGGACCTTGACCTGAAGAGGGCAAGGCTTCTTCTACCTGAACAGCCAGCCACTGCGTCTGGACAGGCGTTTCAGTGCAACTGCCACCGCGGGAGAACTGCCTCACCCAATAGTACATTTGGTGGGTTTTGATTCCTTGATCCCGGCACCACTCCGCTATACTCTGTCCACTCTTTTTCCAGGCATCATATCGTGCTTTCCATTCTATTCTTTTTTCTTTTAGGGTCATTGCAAAACCTCCCGAATCATTCTAAGAAGATTATCACACGGATGACCTATGATCGGAATGTGGGTTTTATTTGACGCTTACGTTGTCTAGCTCTTTGGAGCGCTTCACGTGCATCGGGTTTGTCATCACGAGAGGAATGCCCTTCTCGTCAAGAAAGTAAGCGAGATTGAGCCAATAATGTCCCGTTGGCTCGATGCCAACGATCACTTCCGTTTTTTCAACTTCCTCCATCGCTTTCACGATGCACTGGTACAACCATTCCAATCCTTCTTTCGATTGCAGAACGGGAAACGGCTTTTTTAACACCCTCCCTCGCTCATCCACAAAGCAGGCATAATGCTTCTTTTTCGCGATATCCATGCCAACGATGAGCGTTTGATCGGTGACTTGATTAATCTTCTTGTTTGAGATAGAACTCATGTATAGTCCTCCTTGGTATCCAAATTAGGGGGCAATTAATCCGATTGACACCCCCGAATCATACCAAGAGGGCTTTTTTATTCAAGTCCCCGAAAAAACTTCTAACAGGAATGTTCCTTATAGGCTTTTGTTTATTCTTTGCTATGGCTGTTCCTAGCCTAATCATTTACTTTGTTTCTTTAGGAGTTAATCATTTCTTAGGAGACTATGTAAATTATAGCTCTCGGTCAGACTTATACATTTTTCTTTATTGGTAAGTGCAGTAGCACTCGTTTATATGCTCAGATTTATGGTAATTATTAAAGGACTCGCAGCATCGCTCATAATACCTAACTGGATCACTTACATTTTTGAGTTTTCTTTTGCATAGATAGCTGTGTATTTTCCATACAGTATGTTATAAATAACCATTTAAGTAATGTGTCCATTTTTCAAGGAGGAGAGTTACTTTTATCCTTTTTTGTTGCATTTTTATTTTTAGGGTGTGCCATTCTTTTCTAACCTAGATGATATATCAAGGATAAAATTGGGATAGACATAGTAGAAGTAGAAAATACTATGTCTTCATAAATATTAAGGAGGAGGATATGATTTTGAATTTTATTCATGGGCTAAAGAAAATGGATTAAGTAATGCAAAATACACTATTTTTGTACGTGAACAGCTTCAATTGATCGATTGTACAGCTGTTTGTATTATTTTAAAAGAAAGAGAGTAAAAAAATTCGATCAATGCTGTCAATCTTGGATATTACCAACAATGTTCTGCCTGAAACATAAAAGGAGCATCCAATAGATGAAAGTACGTCTGATTGGATGCTCCTTGAACTTCTTAAAAAAACTTTTTACGATCACGTTCTTCTTTTAAAATTTCCACCGCCTCTCGAAAACGTTGCGAATGAACAATTTCTCTTTGGCGCAAAAATCTTAATCCGTCATTTAAGTCTGGATCATCTGACATATCGATAATCCATTGATAAGTAGCTCTTGCTTTTTCCTCGGCAGCTATATCCTCATACAAATCAGCTATCGGATCCCCTTTTGCTTGAATATAAGTCGCAGTCCACGGAGTTCCAGCAGCGTTGTTATAAAACAAGGCGCTGTCATGATTGACATAATGCTCGCCTAGTCCTGCTTCCTTTAATTGTTCCGGTGTCGCATCTTTCGTCAATTTATACACCATTGTTGCGATCATCTCCAAATGAGCAAATTCTTCTGTTCCAATATCCGTTAAAAGTCCTACTACTTTGTCGGGGATCGTGTATCTTTGATTCAAATAGCGAAGGGCGGCAGCAAGTTCTCCATCTGCTCCGCCGTATTGTTCAATTAAATATTTTGCAAGTTTTGGGTTGCACGTACTCACCCTGACAGGATATTGTAGTTTTTTTTCATAAAACCACATGTTCTTTCTCCTTTCATCGTATGAGTATAGTTAAACGGATTAAAGCTATACTTGCCATGGCCACGGCATCGTTCCCCAGCTCCAGTTCGCGTCTGAAAAGCTGTTTCCAAATTGCTGCAGCGCACCGAATTTTGATTCAAACATTTGCTTCAATTGTTTTGAGTATTGGGCATATTGGTTAAATTGCTGGATTGCTTCTATATCATTTGGATGAGTGTCTAGATAAAGCGATAATTCAACAAGCACGAAATCAGCCGCTTGAATTTCTTCAAGGAGCTGATAGTACTCTTGAGGAAGCTCCTTCATTTTGGCTACCTCCCTTTTTTCTCATACGGATTTTCGTAATAGTCATAAAAAAATCGCCAAAGAGTCCCTTTTTTTAATGCTTCTTTTGCGGAAAATTGCTGCAAGTTCGGCGGCTGAAAACCGAGGAAAAGGTTTGGCGGTGTGGAATAGTATTTGACACCGATTGGTTTACATGGATCATATCTGCTATGAAAAGGACGATATGATTTTACGGTCGTAAAAGATTTTTGATGCTTCTCATTCATTGTCATCACCTCTTTGAAGTTCATTTCTCTTTATACGATTATTCTTAAATAGTTTGTCTTGATGACTGAAATAAAGTTGTTTTCTTAAGTTTTCTGCGGCCATCCAGCAGTTGTTGGTCAGGAGATTTTTGGTAATTTTTAAAAAATGGGTTGAAATATTCTGAATTTTCCTTTATTATAAAACTGTATTTCGTTCATCCAGAGTTTACACAACGAAAAAAAAAATTAGGAGGATGATCGATGAGTCAATTAATCGCTAATGTTGAAGGGAAAGTAGCGGAGTTTCTAAAAGGGAAAAAAAAGTTGTACATTAATGGTGAATTTGTCGAAAGCGTTTCCGGCAAAACGTTTGACACTCCTAATCCAGCAACTGGAGAAACTCTTGCAACGGTTTATGAAGCGGACAAAGAAGATATTGACCGTGCTGTCCGTGCGGCAAGAGCTGCTTTTGACAGCGGGCCATGGTCCAAAATATCAGCTGCTGAACGAAGCCGATTATTGTACAAACTGGCGGATTTACTGGAAGAAAACAAAGAAGAACTAGCTCAGCTGGAAACGCTGGATAACGGAAAACCGATCCGGGAAACTAGAAATGCAGATATTCCGTTAGCCATTGAACACTTGCGTTACTATGCCGGATGGTCTACAAAAATAGTCGGGCAGACCATTCCTGTCAACGGACCATTTTTCAATTATACAAGACATGAACCTGTTGGTGTTGTCGGCCAGATTATTCCATGGAACTTCCCGCTTCTAATGGCAATGTGGAAACTTGGTGCCGCTCTTGCAACTGGTTGTACAGTCGTTTTGAAGCCTGCAGAACAAACTCCACTTTCAGCCCTTTATTTAGCAGAGCTTATTGAAGAAGCAGGTTTCCCACCTGGGGTTATCAACATAGTACCGGGCTTTGGGGAAACAGCTGGGCAAGCGATTGTTGATCATCCTCTGGTAGATAAAATTGCTTTTACCGGATCGACGGAAGTTGGCAAGCTGATAATGAAAAATGCCGCACGTTCACTGAAGCGAGTTACGCTGGAATTAGGAGGCAAATCGCCGAATATTATTTTGCCGGATGCTGATCTGTCAAAAGCGATTCCAGGTGCATTAAACGGTGTAATGTTTAATCAAGGTCAAGTATGCTGTGCAGGTTCTCGTGTGTTTATTCAGAAAAAACATTACGATAATGTATTAGCAGATATGGCCTCCCATGCCCAAAATATCCGCCAAGGCTTTGGTCTGAATCCGGAAACAGAAATGGGGCCGCTCGTATCTGAAGAGCAGCAGTCAAGAGTGTTGAATTATATTGAAAAAGGAATTGAAGAAGGCGCAGAAGTTGTGACCGGCGGATCTACGCCATCTGAAAAAGGGTATTTTGTCACTCCTACAATTTTTGCTGATGTTGAAGATAAAATGACAATTGCCAAAGAGGAAATATTCGGTCCGGTCATTGCTGCATTGCCTTTTGAAGATTTAGATGAAGTTATTGATCGGGCAAACAACAGCGAATACGGCTTAGCTGCCGGTTTATGGACGAGAGATGTGGCCAACGCTCACTATGTCGCCAATCGCTTGAGAGCAGGAACTGTTTGGGTCAACTGTTATAATGTATTTGACGCAGCTTCTCCGTTTGGCGGATACAAACAATCAGGTATCGGTCGCGAAATGGGTTCATATGCTTTGAACAACTATACAGAAGTAAAAAGCGTGTGGATTAGCTTAAATTAAAATATATAATTCAGAATAGCGCCTGTCTAAAAAACAATATCTAGGCCCCACAGAAAATGATTTCTGTGGGGCTTTCCAGTTGTCGAGAACTTCTCCTAAAAGGTTGAGTTCCGCCTGCTTTAGTACTTTCTGCATTGAGAAAAGCTCGGGCATTTCCTCTGTGAAAAACAACAGAAACAGTAATTGTCCATAATACAGCAGAACACCCCTTCCCTGTTCGGCTTTAAATTAAAAAAAGCGTTGTCTTCTCTGCTTTTTACAAATTAAAGGACGCACAGCATCAAAAAGGAATTACAGGGAAAATCGCGATATAAAATGAACATTGTTTCTAAAAATCTTTCAAAAACAGAAATGAAGAAGATTATGAAATCTTTAAAGGAAAACCAAGTAACGGGATAAATCAAGTAATTTTATATATGAAATCTGTACAAATAGTAAACAAAATGAATTTAAAGGGTGTATAGACAGATGAAGCTATTATTTGAGATTGAAGAATATGAGGATACAAAAGATGCTCCTTTTGAGCTATCCTTTTATTTCTACCAAAGATTATATATGTATATTGTTGAAAAGGGACAAAAACAACATTCCGTGATGGTCTTTTATTAGATATCGGAGATTACTTGATCAAATTCAGTAATGAAAAATAGTTCAAGGGACCGTAGAAGCTATGAGAATGCTTTAAAATATTACATTAAAAAAATCCCAAAATCGTCTGTTTATTGATTGTTGTATTATGATTCAAGCAAACAAAAAGTACTGGATTGTCATTTCACGGACTTTGTTAAAGCTTTTATAAAGGAATACCAAGATATATAGACGACATTTTAAAGCAGGATGAAAATGCGTATGATGATAAAATTTTTGTTATGATGGCAGATCTAATCAAGAAGTTACATAGTATTTGTTGTTAAAATGAAATTTGAATGTACTTACTTCTGTCATAAAATAGAGTTTGTCTATTAGTTCCCAAAAAAGCTAAAGAAGCTGACGTGCTTATTTTAAAAGATGAAAAGTATACTGTTCAATGAACGATGTTTGGGCAGATTGACTTAAGGGGCTGTCCAATAGTTGATTTCACGGTATTGGATCCCCCTTTTCATGTTCAGTAATGCTGATATATCAGCATTTCTTGATTATTGAATTCCAATGGATGTATCCTTTTGGGACAATCCCCTGATCTTATTTTGCATTGATATGCATGGCATTTTTCATACATAATTCAGGCAGCTGCTCTTTTTTAATAACAAGACCGAGTATTTACAAACATATTTCTTCCCATCCAGCCTCTCCTCTCACAAAAAAAATGCACGTCTTCAAAAAATCATCCGTTTTTAATTGGTGAAAAACCGCTTTAAGGAGCTCCCCTCTTCCATCTAAAAAAAGACGCGCTTCTTTTAGTTCACCCTTTTTCAAATTGCTTCATATAGTATTCTGGACGATTGAATGAAAAGGAGGATTTTGTTGTCTTGAGTGAATCGTATATTAATGAATTAAAAAAATGGTGTGATGATCTTTATGGAAACATCATTTCAGAACACCCTTTTGCAAGCGAATTCGAGGAAAAAATAATCCGTTTCAAAACAGAGCTGGACAAAGCCGAGTCCGTTTCAGAAAGCGAACTTTATGAACAGGCGAATCAATTGTATGATGAATTCAGATTATTTATTGAAGGTGAAGATGACCGGTCTTTGGCTGTGCCGATAGGACAACATAAGCTCCCTCCTCTTCCCTATCGATACAATGCGCTTGAGCCGTATATTTCAGAAGAAATCATGAGGCTTCACCATTTGAAACACCATCAAAGCTATGTAGACGGTTTAAACAAGGCGGAAATCGAAATGGAAAAAGCACGGAGAACAGGAGATTTTTCATTGATTAAACATTGGGAACGGGAAGCAGCTTTCAATGGGGCAGGCCACTATTTGCATACAATTTTTTGGAATGTCATGAATCCAAAAGGCGGGGGCGAGCCAAAAGGTGAATTAAAGGAAGCGATCAAAAATTCATTTGGAAGCTTTCAAGCATTTAAAAAGCATTTCAGCGAAGCTGCAAAAGCAATCGAAGGCGGAGGCTGGGCGATATTAGTATGGTCCCCCCGTTCAAGAAGATTGGAAATATTGCAGGCGGAAAAGCATCAAAACTTAAGCCAATGGGATGTCATTCCTCTTCTTGTATTAGATGTTTGGGAGCATGCATACTACTTGCAATATAAAAACGATCGGCAAAAATATATCGATAATTTTTGGAAAATCGTCAACTGGCCAGAAGTGGAACAAAGATTTCAAACTGCAAAAAAAGTCATTTGGAAGCCATATTGATAAGGCTATTCGAATCGTTTCATCACTTCCGGCAAAATGTCTGGAATATCGCCCGCAAGCATTGATCTTACACCTTTCGTTTTTACAAACAGATCTGCACATAAACCGTGTAAATAGACTGCATTTGCCACAGCTGCTTTTTTGTTCTCATAATAGGACAAAAAAGCAGCGATGATTCCCGTTAATGCATCTCCGCTCCCGCCTTTGCCCAAAGCAATGTTTCCAGTTGGATTGATCATTCCTGTTCCATCCGGAAATGCAATCACTGTATATTGGCCTTTTAAAACAACAATGACATTTTCTTCAACGGCAAATTTAGAAGCAGCTTCGATTCTGTTCTTTTGTATATAGCTGATCGGCTGATCGATTAAACGGCTAAATTCACCCGGATGCGGTGTTAACACAATAGGATGTTGTCTATTTTTCGGATATGTGCGTTTATGTAACGCACCGGCATCCAGCACAACAGGCCAATCGTTTTGTAAGATGGATTGAATGGCTTTTTCGGTCTCTTCTCCAGGAACGATACCTGGTCCAATTGCACATACTGACAGCTTTTCCGGGAATTCACCATCTCCTGCTTTTATAAGACCTTCAAAAAAATAAGTTGCTTCAGGAATTTGCCCGGCGATGGCACCGGCTACAAATGGTGTTGTGCCGATCACAAGCTTGCCAATTCCTGCCCTCATAGCTCCCTTCGCAGCAAGAAGCACACTTCCCGGCATTTCGTCGGAGCCAGCAATTAAATAGCCTGTTCCAAAAGTGCCTTTATGGGAAAAAGACGGATGGTTCGGCCATGTTTGCTTCACATCTTTTTCTGTCCAGACCTTCCATTTCCCTTCTTCCTTCAGGCCGATGGACACAACTTCCTTTTTTCCGTAAAAAGATGAAGAAGGCAGCAAAAAGGCTGATCGCTTATATCCGTGGATGCTGATGGTGACGTTTGCTTTAACCGCTATTGGCGCTTCTCCGGAGTCGGATAAAACTCCTGAAGGAACATCAACGGAAACGACAAAAGCGTTTTGTCCATTAATCCATTCAATGATGTTTTTCACATCATCTCTTAGCGGATGCCTTGCACCGACCCCCAGCAAAGCGTCAACGATGACTTGGTAATGATTTTGTTCATATTCGGCTGTTTCGAGAAAACCGCTGTTTTTATAAAAAGCGAAATGATGCTTCGCTGCTTCACTTTTCGGTGCCCCAAGCGGAAAAGAAAGATCGGCATGGTAGCCGTTTTGTTTTAAATATCTGGCCAAAACAATTCCATCTCCGCCGTTGTTGCCTTTACCGGACAATATTAAAATGCGATCATCTTTTTTTACATACGAAACAAGCTTTTGAAATAAAGAGCGCCCGGCGTTTTCCATCAACACAATAGAAGAAAGGCCATTTTTTTCTGCCAGATTGTCAATGTTGCGAATATCCTCTTCAGTATAAACGAACACGAACAACACCTCCTCTCAAAAAGGAAAGAAAAAATAAAGGGATGATTAGCTATTTTGCCTCTTCAAAATATTCCTTGTAAAATCCGCCTACTTTTCCGGAATTGTCGATAATAAAATAATACTCTTCCGTTTCGTTCAAGACATCATAAGTTTGTCCAGGTGTCAATACATTATTTACCATATACTTTTTTGCATTTGTATGTAAACATACAACTTTTTTATTCGCTTTTTTGTTTTTCCATGATAGATGATTCATGTTTGCCACTCCTTCATTCGTTCGTTTTCATATGAAAAGAAGAACGCGGAATGCGTTCTTCCTTCATTAGTGATTTACCCTTCCAGCAAGAGCTGCTCTGGATCCTCCAACAGCTTTTTGACAGTTGCCAAGAAGCTGACAGCTTCTTTTCCGTCAATAATACGGTGGTCATATGATAAAGCAATATACATCATCGGACGGTTTTCAATGCGCTCTTCGTCAATCGCAACTGGGCGAAGCTGGATTTTATGCATCCCTAAAATACCGACTTGAGGTCCATTTAAAATCGGTGTTGACAATAAAGATCCGAAAATACCGCCGTTTGTTATCGTAAATGTTCCTCCTTGCAGATCCGAAAGCGCAAGTTTATTTGCTCTCGCTTTTGCTGCAAGATCGGCAATTTCTTGCTCGATTTGAGCAAATGTTAAACGATCTGCATCTCTTACAACAGGAACAACCAAACCTTCATCTGTAGAAACAGCTACTCCAATATCATAATATTTTTTCAACACAATTTCATCGCCTTGAATTTCCGCATTCAGTAGAGGGAATTTTTTCAAGGCTGCGACAACTGCTTTTGTAAAGAAGGACATAAAGCCTAAACGAACATCATGCTCCTCAAAAAATTGATCTTTTCTCCGTTTGCGGATGTTCATAACTGCTGTCATATCCACTTCATTAAAGGTTGTCAGCATAGCTGCTGTATTTTGAACTTCTTTTAGACGTTTGGCAATGGTTTGTCTTCTGCGGGACATTCTGATCCGTTCCACAGGCTTCTGATCTGCAACCGTTGCCTTTTGTGTTTCTTGCGGTTCTGGTTTTGGTTTATTAGGGGCTTTTTCTTCCGCTTTTGGCGCTTCATAATATGCAATATCTTGTTTGCGAACACGACCGAGCGGATCAGCCGTCGGCACGGCCGATAAGTCGATTCCTTTTTCACGTGCAAGCTTTCTTGCTGCAGGTGTTGCGATTGGGCGCGGTTTGCCTGCAGACTGTTCTTCCGATTCCACTTGAACTGTTTGCTCCTCTAGATTTTGCTCTGGAGCGGCTTCTACTTTTTGTTCTGGCTGAGGGCTGCTTGCCTGTGGAGCTTCACTTGCGCCTTCATCGATGATTCCGATGACTTCGCCAACTTCGACAACATCGCCCTCATTTTTAAATACTTCTTTTAAAACACCAGCATGTTCAGCAGTAATTTCAACATTGACCTTATCGGTTTCCAGCTCAAGAATGTATTCGCCTTTTTCAATTTTATCGCCAGGTTTTTTCAACCATTGAGAAATTGTACCTTCTAAAATGGATTCTGCTAGTTCTGGAACTTTAATTTCAGCCATTTTTTAAATTTCCTCCTCATTCATTCCATGTAAGCGCTTCTGTTATGATTCGGCTCTGCTCTTTTTTGTGAATTGTCGGGTCTCCTTCTGCAGGGCTTGACCGTCTTGGACGTCCAATATATTTAACAGCGAGCTTATCACCCACAATAGATTTTAATTGCGGATATGTGAAAATCCACGATCCCATATTCTTCGGCTCTTCTTGCACCCAGACGATTTCCTGCAAGTTAGGGTATCTTTCTATAATCTCTTTAATTTCTTCTTCAGGGAACGGATAAATTTCCTCCACCCGTACAATATGAAGAAAATCTTTTTGATCTAATTTTTGCAGACCATTCGCCAATTCTATCGATATTTTGCCAGTGCACAAAATTAAACGTTTTACTTTTTCTTTATTTTGACCTAAACCAGGCTGCTCAATAACCGGTTGAAATTGACCTTCAGTCAGCTCTGTAACGTCGGAAACCGTATTTGGATTACGCAGCAAGCTTTTTGGCGTCATAATGATGAGCGGACGCACTTCTTCTTTTGTTAAAATCGCTGCTTGTCTTCTTAGCAAATGAAAATATTGAGCAGCAGTCGTTACATTTGCCACCGTCCAATTGTTTTCTGCAGCAAGGGTCAAGTACCGTTCCAAACGCCCGCTGGAATGTTCCGGTCCCTGGCCTTCATATCCATGCGGCAGCAACATGACGAGTCCAGATTTTTGTCCCCATTTTGCCCTGCCGGCTGAAATAAATTGATCGAATATGACTTGTGCAACGTTTGCAAAATCACCGAATTGTGCTTCCCAAATGACAAGCGTTTCCGGAGAAAATACGTTATATCCGTATTCAAATCCCAATACAGAAACTTCAGACAACGGGCTGTTATGAATCGCAAACGATGCTTGAACATCCGACAAACGATGCAGCGGCGAGAAGGTTTTGCCTGTTTTCACATCGTGCAAGACTAAATGTCTATGAGCAAAAGTCCCGCGTTCCGAATCTTGTCCAGTAATTCTAAGCGGAGTTCCATCTCTCAAGATTGTCGCAAAAGCGAACGCTTCTGCAAGCGACCAATCTACTTTTCTTTCTTCTTCATATACTTTTGCCCTGCGTTCTAGAATTTTTTGCAATTTATTAAAAACGGTGAATCCTTCTGGGAAAGTAATTAATTCCTTGTTAATTTTGTCAAGGACATCCACCGGCACAGTCGTGTCGATTTTGGGCAGACCATGGCTGACCGTTTCTGGAATATGAATTTCCTCTTCTTGGTGTTCGTTTTTTGGAACTTTATCGTATGCTTTTTTCAGCCGATCCTGCACTTCTTGTTCAAACTTTCTTGCGTCTTCTAAGGAAATAATTCCATCGCTTTCAAGCTGTTTAGCATATAATTTGCAAATTGTTTCATGTTTCTTAATTTTTTCATAAAGCAACGGATTTGTCGCCATCGGCTCATCCATTTCGTTATGCCCGTAACGGCGGTATCCGATTAAATCAATTAAGAAATCTTTATGGAATTTATTGCGATACAAAATGGCAATATAAACAGCTGCCAAACATGCTTCTGGATCATCCGCATTCACATGAACGATCGGAATTTCGAAGCCCTTGGCTAGGTCGCTGGCATATTTTGTTGATCGAGAATCATGGCTTTCCGTCGTAAATCCAATCATATTATTGGCGATAATGTGGATTGTTCCTCCGGTTTTGTAACCGTTTAACTGACTAAGGTTAAGAGTCTCTGCCACGACTCCCTCGCCAGGGAATGCTGCATCGCCGTGAATCAGCACAGCCATGGATTTGTGAATATCTTGTTCAGGATATCCGCGCACATTACGATTATCTTGGGCTGCACGTGTATACCCTTCCACAATCGGATCCACAAACTCTAGATGGCTAGGGTTGTTCGCTAGCGTGAGCCGTGCACGAACAACATTATGATCTTTAATTTTTCTGTCCGCACCTAAATGATATTTCACATCTCCGGTCCAGCCGTAGTTGATTCCGATTGAACCTTCAGACGGAACCAATTCTTTGTTCGGTGCATGCTGGAACTCAGAGAAAATAAGCTCAAATGGCTTTCCTAACACATGAGCCAACACGCTTAGTCGGCCCCGATGCGCCATTCCGATGTTTATATTTGTCGTTCCGCTTTTCACAGCTTCAGAAATCAGCTCATCAAGCATCGGAACGAGCATATCAACACCTTCAATGGAGAATCTCTTTTGGCCGACAAATGTTTTATGGAGAAAAGATTCAAATCCTTCAACTTCTGTTAATCGCTTCAAAAGAGAAATGCGTTTCTCTTTTGAAAGAGTTTTGAAAATTTTCCCAGATTCCACCATTTCGTTGAGCCATTCATGCTCTTCAAAATTGTGGACATGCTGAAATTCAAATGCAATCGATTTTGAATAAACATCTTTTAAATATTGGATCGCTTCGTACCCGTTGTGTACATGATCAGGAGTATACGGACTCAACAATTTGGCCGGTATTTCAATTAAGTCCTCTTTCGTCAGACCGTATCTTGATTCATTCAAAACATCTTCTTCGTTATGTTTTATCCCCATAGGATAAATAGAAGCATCCAAATGTCCAAATGTCCGAATATCCTCTGCAAACCTTACAGCAGCTGCTACTTTTTGCAGCTTTTCAAACGTATAAGACAAATTTCTGCTTACAGTGGATGAGGAGTTTACATAAGATTGTTCAGTTAGAGCCTCAGGAGCCCCCCAAGCATCAAACATGTTTCTTAATTCTTCATCAACAGAATTCGGATCTTCTAAATATTGTTCATATAAGTCCATGACATACCCTAAATTAGGTCCGTGAAAATCACGCCATGCGATTTTTAAATTTGACGAAGTTTCTTCCATTTTCTTAAAAACCCCCAATGATCACTAATCATTAGAATTCTTCTGCTTTGTTTCCCCACAAAAAATTTTTTTAAATTCTCATCACCATCCCACAAGAAGCAAGCTATATTTTTTTAAATAACCGCTTCCACCGCTATTTTAACACTATTCATCAGATTGACCAATAGTATTTACTTAAAAATTAGCATCTTTATATAATAATTTTCTTGATTTTTTGAATACATGTTGTATTCTGCCATGTTTTGGCGGTTTATTCGATTGTTTTTTGCAGCAATTTTTTCAAAAGCGGGAACAAGACGTCCGGGAGTTCTGTGATATTTTGCACCATGATGCTGTGTTTTCCATAAATCGTTTTCATTACCTTTCTTTTGCTTTCTTCAACTGCTCCGGCGGATAAAAATATGTTCAGCACCTCTATACCGTGCTTTCGAGCATTCATTACGGCTTCATGTGTATCGACAATTCCGTTTTGATCATATCCGTAGGCAGCAGGCTCACCGTCTGAAAAAACAAGAAGAAATTTTTGCTTCTCTTTTCTTGCAAGCAGTTCGTTTGTCATATGCCGGATCGCAAAACCGTCGCGGTTATCTTCTTCAGGCAAAAGCTGCATGATTTCTGGTCCTGAGCTGGAGCTAAGTGAAGTTTCGAAGTTGATTACTTTTTTGAAATAGTTCGGCTGGTTGTTTTCTGTACTGTTTGCCGAGTCTTCCCAAAAACCGACAATTTGATGTGGAACCCGAACGGACTTTAACGTTTCATGAAACAAAATGATGCCTCGTTTTGTTTCTTCCATTTTGTCGTGCATGGATGCAGAGCAGTCGACGAGCAGTGTAAACACCCCGTCAAGATCATTCGCAGGATTCCTTTTTTTGAAAAAAAGCTTCGGGTTTTCATCCGTCCATAGACGCAACAGCTTTTTATTCAATCTGCCGAAATGTTCATCTTGTTTTGGATATGTCTTTTTATGTTCAAGCGTTTTTTGAATGATTCGCTGCAAACGTTTTTTGTACACGATCAATTGCTGCAATTCCTTTTCATACGCAGATTTTTCTGCTTCCTTTGGCATGTTTGCCGTCAGGAAATATGCTTTTGCATGCTTGTTTTCCTTCCCGAGTTGTTGTTGTATTTCTTGCTCTACTTCTTTTTGCAGCTTTTCATCAGCATTTACTTCGTCATAATAATTGTTTTGAGTCTGTCTAGCTGAACCTTCCACAATCACAAGCGCCTGATCTCCCGTCTCAGTTTGCCTTGCATGTTCATCTATTAAATTCGTTTGCGTTCCTTGTTCTAAATCAAATTGCAAAAAGCTTTTCGTCGGTGTGGATGTTTCACGATGCCATATGGCCATTTTTTCATCATGAAGATCTTCATCGCCCTTTTTTACATTATCCAGTGCATCCTGATTTTGAAGCCGGTCTTTTCGTTTCATGTCGTCAAAAGTCAAGGTATGGAGATCTTTTTCCGATAAATCAGGCAAAATGAAATAAGTATGGATCAAATCTTTTTTCAACACTTCATCCAACAGCCCCATCGTCTTCAGGACAATATCGGAAACTTCTTTCGTGCTATTTGCATCGTATACGTTCATCACTTGTTCCTTCACGAAAGGCAGCAGTTCATCTATTTGGACGCTTATTTCTGGTACATTCAAAACAGGTGATGTGGCCGTAGCCATTTCATACAGGGCCGCAAAGAGCGCATCGGTTGCAAATCCCCGATCAAGGCTTGCTTTCAGCTGATCACGGTAATATTTTTTATAAATATTCAGCCGCTTGCGGAAATAGCGCTTTGTCCCGGGACGATCGCGTTTAACCAGTTCTTCAATCCGGACATCTTCAAGCAGCATCAACAGCTGTTTTGCAAATTTTTGATGATGTAATGTCCGAACGAGATCATGAAATGCAGCAATTTGATGAAAATCCGTATAATAATAGCTGCCAATTGCGCGCAAATAAATGTCTGATTTAAATCCTGCAAGCTTGTCTTCTTCCGCACGATCGTTCCAAAAATGGCTGATATAAATTTTTTGTTCTGCTGGATGAAAGTAAGACTGAACGGCAAAAGCGATATCGATATCTCTTCGTTTTGTCAATGTTTGCGCTAAATCGGACAGCTCCATCATTAACATTGAATCTATGATTTCATCATTAAATTTTATATAATGCATCGGATTTCCCTCACTCAAAAACGGTTTCTGCAATGTTCATGATCGCTCTTTTTTCCAGCTCATCATCCAATTTTGCTGCAATGGCCCGTTCAATCGCTCTTAAAGGGGGCAAATAAACCGACAAATCGCAGGCATCGATCAAAGCCCGGATGGAAGCTGCTTCTTCCGAAACCTTCCCGATTTTTACTTGTGTAATAATGTCGCTGGATAATGTGAGAAACTTTTCTATCAGCTTTTCATCTTTTAAAGAAGACTGCTCAGTGAGCACTTGTTTTAACTTTTCATTTTGTACATATGGAACATCAATCACGACGAATCGGTTTTTCAACGCTTCGTTTAACGGAACCGTCCCTACATACCCTTCGTTAATAGCTGCGATGACACCAAATCCCTCTTTCGCCGCCACAACCTCTTGTGTAAATGGATTCGTGATCCGCCTCCGGTAATCTAGCACCCCATTTAAAATTGGCAATGTCTCAGGTTTCGCCATATTGATTTCATCTATATATAAAAAATGCCCTTTTTTCATCGCCTGAATAACAGGTCCTTCGACAAACTCAATGGCTGTTTGATTGCTGGAATTGACAATCGTTTTATATCCAAGCAATGCTTCGGCATCAAGATCAACTGAACAGTTAATGCTGTGCATCGGCTGAGAAAAAAATGATGACAGCTTTTCAGCAAGTTTCGTTTTCCCAGCACCGGTCGGTCCTTTTAACAAAACATTTTTTCCAAGGGCCAATGCCACCAGCGCATCATACAAAATGACTGGATCGTCAGACAAAAAACCGCCTTGTCCAATTAATCTTTGATCTTGATCAGAATGCACCCGCTTTTTGCGAGATTCAATTACATTTATTATTTCTTTTGGCAAATGAAGCTCTAAAGACGTCATAAAAATTTCCTTTCTAATCATCACGTTCTTTTTTATATTGTTTCACTACATAACTATATCATATCCTTTTTTAACACATTAATTTTTAAGATTCTTTTGAATTTAAAATATTATAATTTTTACAGACAGCACAAACCATAGACGTGGTTTGTACTACTGGGATTGTCCAGAAAGTCAAAATGCATCAAATCAGAAAATCATAAGCATGAATATATCAACGTTTTAAAAAAAGTTAAAGGGGCGTCTATAAGCCCAAAAATCGACTTATTAGACAGCCCCCTATAAATCAATAAATTATATAGAAATTTATTTATATTGAACTCAACTTTCGCATACCAGTAGCTTAGTTAAAATTATATATATAGATCTTGTAATTCAAATGTATCATTTAACATTTTGGCAACATTAAGAAAAGACACCTATTTTCAGACCGTCGAAAAACGGTCCAAGCTACATATCCATACAGATGTTAACATGTCAAGTTACATCTATATAGGGAGGAATGGATTCAATCCAATCGTTTTCTATCTTACCAAATGAAAGACTCCTTTCCGCCATTCCCCCATCTCTGGATGTTGGGAGCTCTGAACAGACAATCTTAATTATCGGAATAAAAAGAACAAATCATTTGATGGAAAAGATGAAGCTTTCCCTTTAACTGATGAATGCCGCTCCGTATCAAGAAAGAGCGGCTTTTCTGATTGGACCATCATTCGTTTACACTTGTCCTGCACCATACGAGCGTTTTCGTCGTTGTGATGGCATACAAAATCCGTTGAACACCGAACGTGCAGATTTTGGATACTAATGCGTCTTTTCAAGCGGCTTTTTAGTCTAATTCACATTCATCGAGAGGAACGACCTTTGTCTTTTTCACGATTTTATAGCCAAACCAAACTGCTAAAAACAATGGCAATCCAATGTAAGAAACGAGAATACCGTACCAGTCGATTGATTCTCCCATGAAGGCCCTGTAGTTCTGTCCCAAAATGACGACCGCGCAAAGTACCAGAGCAAACAGCGGTCCGAATGGAAACCATTTTGCTTTGTAAGGAAGATCACGGAGATCTCTCCCTTGCGCAACATACGCTTTGCGGAAACGATAGTGACTGATTGCAATGCCAAGCCATGCAATGAACCCCGACATACCAGAAGCATTTAATAACCATACATAGACGATCCCATCCCCAAAAAACGAAGCCAAGAAAGCAAGTGTTCCTAATGAAGCAGTAACCAGCAATGCATTAACAGGGACTCCCCGGCGATTCAACTTAGCCAGAAATTTTGGCGCTTTCCCCTCTTTTGCTAGCCCCCAAAGCATCCGAGTAGACGCATACATACCAGAGTTTCCAGCTGATAAAACCGCTGTTAAAATGACAGCATTCATAACGGATGCAGCGAACGCAATGCCAGCTTTGTCAAAAACGAGAGTAAACGGGCTGACCGTAACATCGCTATTCGCTAGATTTTCATTCGTATATGGAATAAGAAGTCCGATTGCTAAAATAGCCAATATATAAAATAGCAAAATGCGCCAAAATACTTGCCGAATGGCGCGAGGAATGTTACGTTTCGGATCCTCGCTTTCACCTGCTGCAACTCCAAGCAGCTCTGTTCCTTGGAAAGAAAAACCCGCCGCCATAAAAATGCCGAGAGTCGCCATGAAACCACCATGGAATGGAGCGTCGCCGATGGTGAAGTTTTTAAATCCAACCGCTTCACCACCCATAATACCTACAATTATTAAAAAGCTGACAATAAGAAAAATAATGACTGTTACTACTTTAATGAGCGAAAACCAATATTCTGCTTCGCCAAATCCTTTTACGGATAAATAATTAAGCAGAAACATAACCACTAAGCATAAAGCGCTCCATAAAAGTGAAGGACTATCAGGAAACCAAAATTTCATAATTATAGTCACAGCAGAGAGCTCTGCGGCAATCGTAATGGCCCAGTTGTACCAGTAATTCCATCCTAGAGCAAATCCGAGCGCAGGATCGACAAACTTAGTTGCATACGTACTAAACGTTCCAGTAACTGGCATATAAGCTGCCATTTCTGCAAGACTGGTCATCAAAAAATACACCATTATACCAATTGCAATATACGCTACCAGCGCTCCGCCCGGCCCAGCAGTATGAATTGCTCCACCGCTGGCTAAAAACAATCCAGTGCCAATCGTCCCACCAAGAGAAATCATCGTTAAATGCCTTGTTTTTAGCTTGCGTCGAAGCTGGTTAGGCGAAGAATGGGCGGTCGTAGCTGTTTCCTTCTTTTTAATAACGCTTTCCATTGTTTTCATCGCTCCTTTTTTCTTTGTCATGGAAAGGAGCCGGGTGATAATCGAGTAGGAGTGGGTGACTAACCCCCGACCTCTCACACCACCGTACGTACCGTTCAGTATACGGCGGTTCAATTAAGATGACGCAGAAATTGATATCTTTCGAATAGACTTCTTAACCCTTGTCGACTCCAGTAGGAGTTGTCGAGGGTTTTGTGTAGAATGGGACTGCAGGCAATCCGACAGTATTTCTTGCGTATTACCCCACTCGAATGGCTTATGCGTTGGAACACTTAATCCTCTGAGTTTCCGAATTCTTGTTTTCAGCGTTTTCCACTCTTTCCATAAACACATTCGAAGTCTTCGCCTGATCCATTCGCCAAATTCTTTGAACTTACTTGGCGTACCTGCCAAGGCAAAATAGCCGCACCATCCTCTTGCGTTAAGCTAACTGCTCTTCTGCCTTTGCAGCTCGGGACTTTCACCCTAGAGATTACACCCATGCTGGGCGCACCAAAAAAGCCGCCGAAGGTGATTCGGCGGCAATACAAACATTACCCGTATCAACCCTTCCGTGAAGATAGCGCTCCACGGCTGCTTTTCTTCAGGCAAACCGTGACAGTGCTGCCCCTGTTCGGTGGCAACCCCAGTCCGCACATCCAGAGAAATGTGCGAACTTCGGCGGCTTTCCCTTTCCAGCGAAGTCTTCAATGTTCTCTGCATCTCGTTCGCAGTACTCATAAAAGCCGCAACCTCTACCTCATCGGGTGAATGAGGATGCTATTTATTTAATTCCATAATGATTATAAAACAATTTTTGTGCAAAAACAATATCTATTTACACCTCGATTGAGACAAGATTTTTTCGTATAGAATTTTTTAAAATCTAACCATTGCTTTCAAGGGATGATCAATCGGTCTACCAGATGATTGTTGTAGATAGAAGACATGGTTTCTCGTGATGACTTCGATCTTTTGTTTAGAAATGATTTTAAATATGGTTCTTACGAAATTTTTTATGAAAACGAGTAAGGGTTGAAAACAAGTTTATATTTGTTATTTCGCAATAGTTATCACAATCGATAAAGTACCTGTTTCTCTAACAAAAATAATCCAGTCGTCCGCAAGTCACTCGTTTTATTATTTGTAAGCGATTGATTTGACCCTCAAGCAGACCGATGTTTTAGGGGGAAGTAAAGCATTCTTTACAGCTTGGATATCACTTCTCAGCCTAAAAGCATAATAATAAAATGGTGTTGGGATCATTTCGCCCTCCCTCTATAAACTTTAATTTTCTTCAAAATTCTCACGTTTTCTTTAAATTTCACTAACTTCCAATAGCTTCTTCACCTCATGTTAGTAGATATTAATTGAATATATTTACATGGTAGAGTCCGTCCCACCGAACAGATTTACAATATCTGTAATATCCTGTATGACCGTGCTCCTAATCAATACCTATAGCACCTCCTTCAGATCAACAGAGTATGCCTTATTTTCTAAAATTATTCCATATCATTTGCTGAATTCGTTGCAAAATATAAATTTTTATATACAATTGTATTTCTTGTCAATAATGCCGGAAAATTTTTAACAACCCTAAATTTCATACATATACAAAATCTCCAGTAAGATGGATGTATCAGCAAATTAGACGATTCTATCATTCTTCCGATTAAAAAAGCAATCAGCCAACAAACGGCTGATTGCTTCATGTTTCTCATTCTCGCAAAATATAATTTTAAAAATAAGATCTGGCTCCTAAATATCGATCGTTCCAATATTTTTGGTTTAAATTCGATATTTGCACGCCACTTGATCCGGCATGAATGAAATCTCCATTTCCAAGATAGATTCCCATATGGGAAGGACCTTCTTTATATGTTGAAAAATATACAAAATCTCCGACATCTGGTGAACTTACTGGTTTCATCATGTTCCAATAACCGGCTGTACTTAACCGAGAAACGGATGTCACTTTGTTTAATACATAGTAAACAAATCCGCTGCAGTCAAAACCAGATGGCGTATTTCCGCCCCATCTGTACGGAACTCCAACTAATTTTTTGGCTTCTTGAATCATAACTAAAACTTTGCCGTTTTGAGTAGATGAATCAGAATTCGTTTTTGTACCGGAATTCACTTGACGTGCACTATCAGCTGAAGAGCCTGACAGCTTCAATACTTGGCCGGGATAAATAACGTCAGATGAAAGGTTATTCGCAGCTTTTAATTGATTGACGGTTAATTTAAATTTTACAGCAATTTTCCATAGAGAGTCGCCTTTTTGGACGGTATATGTATTTTGTGAACTTGCTTTATTTGAAGTTTGTGAGGTTTGTTTGGGCGCCTGCACCTGTTCTTTGGCGCTAACCTTTTCGCTAGATACAGCTTGGCTGGATCCAGATAGTTTTAACACTTGGCCAGGATAAATTAAATCGCTGGTTAATCCGTTCAGCCTTTTTAATTCGCTGACAGACGTTCCGTTGTTTTTGGCAATGCCCCATAACGTATCGCCTTTTTTCACTGTGTATGTCGAACCAGTTTGTTTAGGAGCCGCCTCTGTTTTATTATTAGCAGTTACTTTCGCTTTCGGAGAAGACGATGCTTCTGTAGGAATATTTAAAACCTGACCTATGTATATTGTATCGCTTGTAAGTCCATTTGCTTCTTTTAACTTTACAACAGTAGTATTATATCTTTGCGAGATTCCCCAAAGAGTATCCCCGGCTTCTACTCGAATCGTTTCAGCGGAAGCGACTCCTGCGAAAACCGAAGATCCAAGAACCGCGGATGTCGTTAATCCCAACACTTTTTTCTTCATACAGCCTTTCCTCCTCATATGAGACATCCTATGTTCGTTTATCGTACAATAAAATTTCTTACTTATTATATCGACAACTTTCTTCATATTTTACTATATTATAAGATAAAATTCATCATTTTTTCAAAAAAGAGGATGATAGACCTGTATTGTAAATATTTTCAAAGCAGCCTATTCGATCGTTTATTTTTCATCATCAAATGGGTAAATCCAGAACGTTTCTTTATGAAAAAATTGTTGAAATTGAGGGAGGTCTTTTCCTCCTTCTTCTATTTTTTCTACGATGGAATACGTTTGCGATCGATGAGCCTTCAATGCCTGTATTTTTATATCTGCAACTTCAGATATATCGATTTCTACATCCGGCTCGCCTATATGTTCAAATCGATCGTTTGAAAAAGCTATGCAATAAACGGTTGGACGCTCCTCCCTTTTCAAGCGTTTCACCGCACGAATAACCGCCTCACCACAAGCGTTGTGATCTGGATGAACAGCATAACCAGGATAAAATGTGACAAGAAGGGTCGGTTTGACTTCCCGGATGATCTGTTCAAAGTGGTCTGCCAATTTTTCTTCATCTTCAAATTCCAATGTTTTATCCCGATAGCCGAGCATTCGTAAATCGTTTATATTTAAAATTTTTGCGACCTGCTCCAATTCTTTTTTTCGAATATCTTTTAATGTCTCCCTATTGGCGATTAAAGGCTTTCCCATGCTGCGGCCCATTTCGCCTAAAGTGCAGCAAGCATACGTGACAGGTACGTTTGCTTTCCGTTTTAAAGCGATCAGTCCTGCTGCTCCGAACGATTCATCGTCGGGATGAGGCAGGATCACTAATAACCTCTCTTCCATTTATTCCTCTCTCCTTTTTAAGAAAATGGAGTTTCACTAATTTGTAATGCAATGGCAAGCTTTCCATCTCGATCGTGGCCGGCCATGAGCAGGCGATTTTGTTCATCAACGGTATAATCGGTAAGACCTTCAGCATACACCCAGCCTTCCTCTGTTTTTAATCCGACACGGTATGGTCCTGTTCCTTTTATTTTACCTTGTGAAAATGTAATTTTTGCATTTCGGACAAACGCGACAATAGTCATGCTGTTTTGATTGTGGTGTGAAGTATAAGCACCGGTTGTCGTTTCAAGATGAATATACACCTCTTTATGTAAAAAAGAATCAATGATTTTTTGAACCCTTATCGGATCAATCGGTTTCAAAGCTTCCACCTTCTTTATTTTGTTAAGATTTTCTCATACATCTCCATATGCTTGCTGATTAATTCAAGCTTCTCTTCCGGTGAAATGTCGGCTGCTATAATGCGTTTCAGCGCATCTAGTAATTTTTTATCTGGACTTTTTCTTACTCTAGGGTGAGTCATTTCATCGAGGAGTTCTTTTTTAATCGCCTCTTCCAACGTTTTTTTCTCATCTGACCCTACTGAAAGAGTTCGGTTTGACCAAAGTTTTCTGTATGCATGAAGAAGTTCGTTATCATTCACATTTATTCACCTCGAGGAACCTGCTTGCATGAGGTTACTTTGAGATTCTAGTCTTCCATATCGTTTTGAAAGAAGGTTCACTCATTGTAAAAATGATGATGCCTGTCCAAATGCAAACAAAGGTGATCAATTCTACAACAGTAAACGGCTCGTGGTAAAGAAAAACGCCGAGAAAAAAAGTGATCGTTGGCGCAATATATTGCAAGACTCCGAGAAAATACATCGGAATTTTAGGCGTACCTTTCGCAAACAGCAATAAAGGGATCGCCGTAATGACGCCTGTTCCCATTAGAAGAAAGTTGGTCGATGCATCCCATTCAAAAAAAACACTGCTTCCTAACGATTCTAAGTATAGCACATAAATGATTCCAATTGGAAACACAACAAACGTTTCAAGCGCCAGACCAAAAGCAGAATCTAATTTTATCACTTTTTTAGCCAGTCCATAAAACCCGAATGTACTCGCAAGAATAAGCGATGTCCACGGGACATGGCCATAATGGACAGTTGATATGAGCACTCCGAAAGCCGCAAACAAAAACGCGGTCTGCTGCCCTTTGTTTAGTTTTTCATGCAAAAAGATCATTCCTAATAGTACGCTCACCAATGGATTTATGTAATAACCAAGACTTGTCTCAAGTACACGGTCATGATTCACCGCCCAAATATAAACAAACCAATTGGCGCTGATCAAGAAGGATGAAAGAGCCAACGTTAACAAAATCTTGGGTGATTTAATGATTTTGGTGCACTCATATAAAAAATCAGCAAATCGTTTTTGGAACAAAAGCAACAGTAACACAAAAACAAAAGACCATATGATTCGATGAGCCAAAATTTCCTCAGATGACACATGATCTAATACTTTCCAATAAATAGGGAATATCCCCCATAAAATATAAGATAGACTAATATACATGATTCCTGATCTCATGCTAGATCATCTTCCTTCCCATATCACACATTATATTCTGTTTCGATCGCTTTTTCCAAGAAATTGTTTTGAACGATCTTTCCGCAGCAGTCATATATTACAATGTAACAATTAGGGTCGAAGAGGGATGTGTGAGCAATGAATCTTTGGAAAAACATGAATGCCGGACAGGTTGAACAATATATTCAGGAAGTAATGAAGCAAGCGTTTGGTTCACACTATACGGAGCAATTCCCATTCACCAGTCCTTTTCCTATTATGAATCATAAAGAAGCTCCTCCTTCACCTGAATTTTATGAGACAGATGAATTTATCTATATTAAACTTCCGATGAATGATGATTTAAAAAAAATGATAAAAATCCAACATAACCAACACCATTTGCATCTTATGAATTATCCGGAAAAAAATCAACAAAAAAAATTTGTATTTCCTGCACCTGTGAAAAGAAAAGGGACAAAAGCCGTTTTTTCTGACGGAATTCTTGAAATTAAATTCGTGAAATTAAAAGATCATCATTATACGGAAATTGATCTTTTCCCATCTGAGTAAAATGAGGCCGGTTTTGTTAACCAGCCTCCACTCATCCAATTTTCGTATGGATAAACTCCGCACTGCCAAAAGGGATCTTCAACATATTCCTGAAACTGAAGATGAAATGCAGACAAATCCGATTCCGCATTTTGCTTTAATCCCTTTTCTTAACACCATTCAAAAATATCGAAGCGAACGTTCGCCGCATTATATGAAAGCTCAACAAAAATGAAATGAAAATGGCAGAACGATAGGGAGGTCTATGATTATTAAATTTTTTAAAATGAAATGAAAAGTGGAGAAGGTAGGCAAGAATTTAAAAGCAAAATATTTGTCACTTGCCCTTTTTTATTTGCGATCTCTTTACATATATTTGGATGCCTTAGTTGTATTAGCAATCATTCCCTCTTGCTTCATCGTATAGAAAAAATCAGTTAAGTAAAGCTTTTGCAACAGGACTTTCCCTAAATAAAGTCCTTTCAATGTCAACAATATGCTTGAACAAATCTGAAAATAAAGAAGGCGGCCGGAAGACCAAGCCGCTGCTGTCAATTTTATTCCATCTTCGATTTCAATACTTCAATTGCTTTTTTCATTTGGGTATCATTTTTTTCAATTTTTTCTCTTACTAAATCCATCAGTTTGATTGTCGTATCTTGTGAGATTTTGCCCGTTTGTTTTAATTGATGGTCTCTTTGGAAAGCAACAACAGTATTTTTTAATGCTTTATCAAAATATCCGTCCACATCTGTTTTATAGCCTAAAGCTTGAAGCATTTTCTCAGCTGTTTTCACTTCTGTTGAAACGTCGCCTTCCTGCAACGTTTTTTCCGGATTTAAATATGGTAAATGAGCATATTCAGGCAAAGTCACTTTATATTGAGGTTCTATTCCTTTTTCGTGAATCCATTTGCCTGAAGGTGTCAGCCATTTGGCAATCGTATATTTCATCGACGAACCGTCTTCAAACGTTTTAGCGCTTTGAACGGTTCCTTTTCCGAACGTTTTTTCTCCTACAATCGGAATTCCCTCCGATTCGTTCAAAGCCGCGGCCATAATTTCGGCTGCGCTGGCTGTTCCATTATCTGTGATGACTACGACCGGAACATCAACGATTGGTTGATTTTCCGCTTTATAAATATCCTTTGATCCGTCTTTTGCTTCAACTTGCAAAATCTTTTTGCCTTTATCAACAAACATATTTGACATCGTTATGGCTTGGTCCATCAATCCCCCAGGATTTTGTCTTAAATCGAGGACAATTCCTTTTACTTTTTTCTCCTTCAGCTCTGTCAATACATCTGCCAATTCTTTTCCAGTGTTCTCGGAAAATTTTGTGATTTGTATTTTTCCAATTTTATTTTCTACTACTTCACTATAAACTGTTTCAATCGGAATCGTATCTCTTGTAATCGTAAAGGTCAGCGTGCCGACGCCATCCCGTTCAATTTCAAGGCTTACTTTCGTTCCTTTTTCGCCACGAATAAGAGATACCGCTTCATTCACAGACATTCCTTCAACACTTTTATTGTCAACTTTTAAAATTTTATCTCTCGGCTTCAACCCTGCTTTCTCGGCAGGCGAGCCTTTTATCGGTGAGACGATCATGATATAGCCGTTCGTCTCTGTTACTTCTGCACCGATTCCTTCAAAGCTTGAAGATATATTTTCTTCAAATCCTTCTGATTCTTTCAAATCCATATATGACGTATACGGGTCGTCGAGAGATTCTACCATCCCTTTGACAGCACCTTCTACCAATTTTTCATCATCTATTTTTTTATAATATTCTTGCTTTAACGTATCATATGCTGAATAAAGCTTCTCAAAACTATCATTTTCTTTTTCAGATGCTGACGTAAAATTGAGTAATGTGAGCGTAAAACCGCAAGTTATTATGACCGTCAGTACAATAGCGATGAAAAAATTTCGTTTTTTAATATACAACACAACTCCCCCTTTAATCCATCCATTCCATTATGTCCGACAATTACAATATCGTCAAACAGTCTATGTGTTTCTGTCGGCAAAGAAATGACAAGTCAAAACGTTAAATCAACGCTCTTTCATCCTTCATCTCTTGTTTATGAAAAAATCAATCCCGCATCAGCGGGAGAGCTTCGGTTAAATTTTCTTTACTTTTTGGAAATATTCTTCAAGTGTTAAATTATTTTCATATATGACTTTTGCAGCTTTCTTTCCGACGTAGCGAATATGCCAAGGCTCGTACTTATATTTTGTGATCGCTTCTTTCCCTTTCGGATAGCGGATAATATAGCCAAATTTATGGGCGTTTTGTTGAAGCCATTTACCTTCCTTCGTTTCCCCAAATTTTTCAGTAATTTGAAAATCTACACTTTCACTCGTCACATCAATGGATAACCCTGTCTGATGTTCACTTTGACCAGGCTTTGCTACTGCTTGAACTGCTTTTTGCTCCCCTTTTTGTTTTTTTTCTGCTTCAAACAGCTCAACCTGCCGCTCGTACGAACGAAAGCCTGAGGCTCCGAAAAGAATCACGCCGTCTTTTTTCGCAGCTAGAAAAAGCTGTTCAAGTGCCGCAGCTGCTTCCTTACGCAAATAACGCTTCGGAACTTCCTCGTCCCCGAATGAAAACGGTATGTTTGGCACTGTCAAATCATTTGGTTTATAGTCGACAGGAAGGAAAAAATCTTTATTGACAAGAACTAAAATATTGTCAGGATTTTGAATAACGGGTTGACCGTTAACCGTTTGTACGACATTAAAATATTGCTCCTCAAGCAAAAACTCCGGATCAATTTCTTCTGTTTGGACGGTTTTTTCCGTTGTTTGGACGAGTTCTTTGTTTTCTACTGTTTTTGCTTGCGGTTCATTCTCTTTAACATAGTCGCTTCCATGAAAAAAAGGAAGCTTATCAAATGGCATTGAGCATCCGGCAAGCATCAAAGCTGCAAGAATCGTGACTGCGATGATTTTATGCATAAAAATTCCCACCTTGTATAATCTCTCACTCCTATTTTAACACTTGTCCAAACAGAAGAAAAACGGTTCTTACATTATAACTTATCATAACGTTCAATAAAAGAAAGGAGCAGATGACGATCTTTCAAAAACTAAAATGTAATAAATGGAGCTAAGCCGTTTCCTTCAATTTTTGTGAACATGTTTTTAAAAATAAAAAGCGGCATGACGCCGCACATGCCGTGTTATTCCTGTATAGCAGCTTCAAGAGCGATTTCAACCATTTCGTTAAAGGTCGATTCCCTTTCGGCAGCAGATGTTTCTTCCCCAGTCAGGACATGGTCGCTGACCGTTAAAACAGATAATGCTCTTCTGCCGAATTTCGCAGCAAGTGTATAAAGAGCAGCCGTTTCCATTTCAAGTGCCAAAATTCCGTATTCAGCCCATTTTTCGTGCTCCGCTTGATCATTATAGAATAAATCCGTCGTGAACACGCTTCCGACTTTGACGTCGATTCCTTTTGATACTGCAGCATCATAAGCTTTTTTCAACAAATCAAAATTAGCGGTAGGCGCATAATCAACAGAGCCAAACGTTATGCGGTTCATTTGGGAATTCGTTGATGCGCTCATAGCTAAAATGCAGTCTCTGATGCGGACGTCTTTTTGAATGGAACCGCAGGAGCCAACGCGAATAAGCGTTTGCACATCGTACTCTTGCATGAGTTCATGAATGTAAATCGAAATCGATGGAACCCCCATTCCTGTTCCTTGGACAGAGATGCGCTTTCCTTTGTAAGTTCCGGTAAAACCGTACATTCCTCGAACTTTGTTGTAGCATACAGCATTTTCCAAAAAAGTTTCCGCAATATATTTGGCCCGAAGGGGATCACCGGGAAGCAATATTTTGTCAGCAATCTCGTCTTTTTTCGCACCAATATGAATGCTCATGTTATCAAGCCCCTTCATTTAAAATAATTGAAGTAATATTATCATAACATAGCAGATTTTTCATGAGAATCCGTGCAGCATATTTTGCATCCTCCAATCACCGGACGTGAATGCGGTGAATTTTTTTCCACCCGCCGGTCACTAATTTATAATACTTTGTTCCATTTTTTCCTTCATCAATAAAAACAATGTCTCCTGTCCAAATATAACGTCCGTTATAATCCGGAGGGATCGCTTCCGAAATATTAAATTTCCGAAAAATTTTTTTGAGCACTTCCTGATGATTTTTTGCACGGACAGTTAAGCGGTATACGGGCCGATACCCTTT
Organism: Aeribacillus sp. FSL K6-2833; assembly: GCF_037965815.1. GTDB lineage: Bacteria > Bacillota > Bacilli > Bacillales > Aeribacillaceae > Aeribacillus > Aeribacillus composti. The sequence goes on from NZ_CP150189.1 coordinate 2,200,857, forward strand.
TTTCTCCCCGATGTTTGGTGTTTGAAAGATCGTCACATCATAATCGGTCGATGGATTAGACAATTTAAGAAGATTCAGTGCCAACCTTGTCCCCTCCAAATACAATTTTCCAAACTTATTTGCTGTCAATGGAGGGAATTCCTGCTGCGAATGTCAACTACTTTTGTCGAACCTTTTCTGATATTGTCAAGATAAACATAAGCCAGCACAATCCAACCGCAAATCCCGCCAAAACATCTGTTAAATAGTGAACTCCCAAATAAATTCTGCTTAATCCAATCAACAGACATAAAATACTGGAAACAGCAAAAACGACCCGCTTTCCTTTTTTTATGCGGGTGCTGATTAAATAAGCGATCAAACCGTAGACAGCTGTTGAATTCATCGTATGACCGCTTGGAAAACTGTAGCCGGAAATATCGGTCAGTCGATCAAAATCAGGGCGCTCTCTTTTCACCATTTCTTTTATCATTTCATTCATCCAACGAACTCCGTATAAATTTATGTAAAGAATAATGAACGTGATCCATTTTTTTCGAAATATATAATAAATACTTATGAAAATAGTGACAGGGAGAAGAATATGATATGAACCAATTTCTGTAAAAAAGAACATAATGGAAGTGAATGGATCATTTCGAACCCCTTCGATTGATTGAACAATTGTATCGTCAACATGGCGAACTGTCTCATTTTTAATCGCAAAGGAACTCGTTATTAAATAAAAAAGCAGGATGAAAAATATATATGTTTTATTCATCTAAGGCAGCGAAGATATGCCACTTTTTAGCGAAAGTGGGAAAGGTAATCGCTTTTTCCTCCCTTCGTTTCGTTGTATTTCTTAGTATAGTAAAAAATAGGAAAAACGCAAATCGTTTAAAACGTCTTATTCTTTTTATCGCTGATATTCGAAACAATTTTTGCTGAAACCTATGATAGAATGATAGTTGGGGAGGTGGTGGAAAACAGTGGATAAAAAAATACATCCATTCATACTATTAAATTTGTTGATCAATTCGATCGTGTTGGGGATGTTTGCTTATGACAATTACAGCGAACATAATATAGGTTATAGCATCACTTTTACAGTCTTATGTCATATAGGTTATAGCATCACTTTTACAGTCTTATGTATATTTTTTGTTTTCTTAACTATTTATGGGTTCATGAACAATAGTAAAATTAACCGAGCAAAGCAATAAAAGAATGATGCTTCTTTTTGATGTTAAATAGTAGTGATGGCCGCCTTTTAATAAGGTGGAGGAGAATTTCCTTTGCGTGCTGCTGGTATTTTCTTATTCAAGTTAAGAAGTTTACTGTTGCCGCGCATTGATAAATCCGTTCATTCATCTTTTCAAGAGAGTGTGTGAACTGGATACATTTCCTTCCGTCTTTATATACATAGAGAGCTTTGATTTTTAAGTTCTTCATCGCCATAAATTTTTGATAGCTGGCTTCTATTTCTGAGCAGCAAAAGCAGAGGGGTGACGATATGTGCTGCCCAACACCCCTTCCATTTTCGCAGCCTTAATGCGCCCTCTTCCTCCCATTTTGGGTTGGTCCGATTTTATCGCGGCCACAATAAATTTAGCTAGTTAAAAATGCCGCGTAATTTGACTGCACAGCTACTTTGACAGCTTTTCTAAACGGAATAGTCTTCTCCGTTGTCGCTAATATGAGAGCTTTGTTATACACCGACTTACGCCATAACCGACTGATTCTATTCCCCGTCGGATTTTATGACAACAGCCTTTTAAATTGGACATGATTGAAAAATTTTCATACAAAAAAACTAGGCTCTCCTTGTTTATCAGCTATATTGGCGAATGATATTGATAAGCTTGCTATCAAGATTCGGCACGTCCTGCCTGCTTACACGAACTCGAACGTAGCTTTCATCCAAATCTAGCGCTTCGGCGAGAAACCCGGAAAGTCCTCTTGCTCTTCGATCAATTTCCATAATCATTTCAATATCGTGTTCGCCTATCGAATAGAAAACAATTTCAAGCTCCTTTAAACGGCCTCTAAATGGACCGGAAGTCGGATAAAATTCAAACTCTTGAATGAACGGTAGCCTTTTTCTTAAACGATATGGCGCTGCTTCATTTTCAACTTGAAGGAGCTTAAATCCGATTCGGTTTATACTGTTTAATACTTCCTTCATTAAGCCGCCGGGAACAACGTCGATATAGTCCGTATCTTTCGGATCGATCGCTCCTTTAATATCCAATCCGGTATGAATCCATACTTTGGATGCTCCGATAGTAATTGGAGTATCAAGCGGAAGCTGAAATGAAAACGGAATTTCTTTCGTTTCATTCGGCAGTATGACGAAAGGTTTATTGATTTGTATTTTAGCGATTTCTGCTTGCCTCTTCTCTCTACGATCATCTACTTCTTTTATATAATGCGTAAGAACGGACAAGTAAATTTCGTCAATTTTTTGTTCAACGTTTCCTCCATTAATGACAACAATGCCTTTCACCTCTTCGCCAGGATAGAACGTTGAGGAGGTAAGCTTCGTATCTACTTTTGCCGCTCCAATCCCAATGCCCGCGAAAATTTTATTAAATAGAGACATTTATTCTCCCCCTATTTCGGAATTTTTCTGAATATCCTCTAGAATCTCCTCTGCTGATCTGTATGAACCATCCATTCCAAACAGCTTTTTTATAATATTCTTTGATTCTACGGAAATATCTAGCTCCTCTTCCCAACTTTTTTCTTTTTTTCCCTTTTGATCAAATGATGAATAAAGCAAAAACAATACGAAATGCCCCAGCGCATAAAAATCCGTCTGAAAGCTAATTTTACGCATCCTTTGCTTTTCCGGCTCCCATTTATGAAAACTCTCCTCTTCTTCATCTGTAATCAAACGGGACAAGCCAAAATCAATGATGGAAATACTGTCGTTGTAAAGAAGAATGTTCGGTATTCTTAAATCACGGTGGACAACGTTTTGATCATGTATATACTGGACAACTTCGAGAATTTTTGTTAAATAATGAAAAGCATCTTTTTCGGAATATTTTTTTCCAAATTGAAAGATTAATTGCTCAAATGTTAGCCCTTCTTTGTATTCCATGACAAGATATTGATGGCTACCATCATTGATTTCAGCGTATAAAGCTGGAACGGCAGGATGACTTAATTTTTGCAATATTTCCCTTTCTTTTTGAAAAGGCCGTTCACCCGTTGTTTTTCTTCGCTTTCGGAGCTGCTTCAAAACGACTTTTTGATGTGTGGACAAATCTTCTGCAAGATACGTGATTCCGTAGCTCCCTACTCCTAAAAATTTTTGGACTACGTATCGATCAATAACAGATCCTGGTTTATGCAGCCGCTCACCCCAAAGCGGAAACGGCTTCCAAAACTTTTTCCAAACTTCCATCATCAGCTGCTATACGAACCGGAAAAGAATCCAAACCCAGAGCGATGTTTTCTTTTATAATAATGATGGCCGTAAGAAGTTGGATCATGTTTGTATTTTGACTTAGGATAATGCTTTTTGTGGTAGTGGCTGCTGCTGGAATAATGGTAAGGGCGATGGCCTAAAAACGATTTGATGAATTTTCTCAACATACACCTTTTCCCTCCTTCTTGTATTACTTGTTTTTACGAAAAAAATCTGCATTGGTTTCAGTTTAAAAAATTTTTTGAATAAAAAGATTGGAAGACCTGGTAATCTTCCATTCCTCTATTTCTATTACTTGTCATCCATTGCAGTTTTTTCATTAGAAAATTTTTCAAAAAAAAGATCATGGTAAGCGGCTCATTTTTTTCAAATATTGAATGACAACGTCCATCATTTCCTTATATTTTTTATCACCAAATAAATCGTAAAGACCTTTGTAATCATTATACAGATCAAGGAGGGAATCAATGATCTCCTGCTGCATAGGCTTTGTTTTCTTTTCGTTTTTTTGGCTGTTCATCGGAGCAGAAGCATTTTTCTGTGCGTCCATCCCAGCAATATGTCGGATAATATGAATATTTTGCAAATGTTGATCTGCTTCTTTTTTCGAAACGGCCAGCTTTAATTCATCCGCAGATGATTCCAACCATTCCCCGTCGCGCACCCGCACTAATTCATAAATAACTTCCTCCCACGCATCGTCTTTATATCTCCACAATTCCGTCCGGTACCCGACAATTTTGAAAATTTCATCACCGTAGCCTTTCACATAAACAAGATCTCCAATTCCAAACATCAGTTCCACTTCAACCGTTTCTGACTCAAACACAGTCCCATCATATTCTGATAAAAACTGTAATGAATGTTCAAAATATAAAATTTCACTGTAATTGATTTCATATAAAAACTCTTCGTCCATCGTATGGATGTTTGTAATCGTCCCCAAAGTACCGTACAAAGTAATAACGACTTGATCGCCAATATTGAACTTCGGTTTTTTTCTTTTCAGTATGAAGGCACCCCCTTTAATGCCATCACTCTTTCGATTATCACATTATATGCATCAACAACTTTTTTGAGTTGGGCGGACTATTTTGAAGGCTCAGTCAATGTTTTTGTTCAATCAATTGAACATATTTTTCCCAAGCTTCATCAAAAACAGACATGTTTTCCAAATATGATCCATTTAATTCCAAGTAAGTGCTGAGTTCATCATAATCAGTTGAATTTTTCGGAAAGCTGTGGTCAAGATAAGCATCGTTTGCAAACTTGCTGATTTTGTCCTTCGGTTTAGGATGTCTGAACGTCATCAAATAATGATAAAAAGAACTCATATTTCCACCTTCCTAAAAAATTTGCTTGTTTCATTATAACGTTTTGATAAATTTTCGAAAATAAAAAAACCGCCTTTTTATGGAGCGGTTTTAAAGAGAAAAAATGCTCTTTCTTCAGCTGCAGCTGGAAAAAGATTTTTTATTGTTTTATAGAATGGACCATATTTATTCTCCACTGAATAAAAAACAACGATCCATTATGCCAAGACACCGTTTCCTTATTGAACGGTTTCTGGAAGCGGATTTAAGTCAATCTCAAAGCCTAAATCTTTTAACATTTCGTGATCTTTTGACATTTCCTGTCCTTCAGTTGTTAAATAGTCTCCGATAAAAATAGAATTAGCCGCATATAACCCAAAAGGCTGTAGCGAGCGCAAGTTTACTTCCCTTCCTCCGGAAATGCGTATTTCTTTTGTCGGCAGCATGTAGCGGAATAAGGCAAGCACCTTTAAACAATATCGAGGATTAAGATTATTTTCTCCTTGCAACGGAGTTCCTTCAATAGGATGAAGAAAATTAACCGGAATAGAATCTGCGTCGATCTTCTTTAAAGCAGCAGCCATTTCAATAACATCTTGTTTCGATTCACCCATCCCGATAATCACACCGGAGCAAGGAGAAATCCCTGCACGTTTGACTTTGTCAACTGTGTTTACGCGATCTTCATATGTATGACTAGTGACTATATGTTCATGATATCTTTCTGATGTGTTCAAGTTATGATTGTATCGATTGACACCAGCTTCCTTCAATCGTTCCGCCTGTTCGTCTTTTAAAATTCCTAAACATGCGCAAACCGTCAAGTTGTATGTATCTTTTATTTCGCGTACAGATTCGCATATTTTTTCTAACTCATGGTTTGTCGGCCCTCTTCCGCTTGCAACGATGCAGAAAGTTCCAGCTTTCAACTCTTGTGCCCGTTTGGCCCCCTCTAAAATGGATTCTTTTGAAAGCAGCGGGTATTTGTTGATCGGAGCCGTTGATACAGAAGATTGGGAACAGTAGGAACAGTTTTCTGGACAATATCCTGATTTTACATTCATGATCATATTTAACTTCACTTTATTCCCGTAAAATGCTTTTCGAATCTTGTAAGCACCATGCAGAAGAAGCAGCAATTCTTCATCAGGACAGTCCAAAATTGCAGCAGCTTCCTCATATGTTATTTTATGTCCAAATAGTACGTTTTCGGCTAATTCAACCCAATCGATTCTCATTTCGTAATCCCCCTTTTCTGTAATACTTAAATGGTAAAAAAAGAAAGGATATATGTCAACTATTTTTTAAATTAAGTTTACATAAAATACAGATAAAAATCCTGCCCGAACAGGCAGGATTTTTTTATTTTACATAAGCGCAGCCGACAATGATCAAAAGTATAAATAATACTACGATCAAAACGAATGAAGATCCGCAGCCATATCCGGCACCATGTACCGGATAACCGTATCCATGTCCACAATGGTGAAAATCGTGATGGTGAAAATGCATTTGCCCCACTCCTCATTTTTTAATCTAGGTTTCAGTTTACATTATGTTTTTTTGGACTTTCAGGTATGTGCACATGCCTATTTTTCCAAATTCTTTGGAACAAACGCCCTGCAGTTGAAAATTGGAAACACCAGTTGTGCAAGCGGGCAGATGATATCGTCCTATAAGAAACATGAGGAGGAACTTCATCTGCGACCGCATTGTGATTGTCTTAAAAAATCAATTTTACAAATTTTAGATTATTTGAGATTACTATAGACATGGCAGCGGTCAACGAAAGAAAAGGAGTGGGCAAATTCGTCTTTTTCCGACATAAGCTGCTAGTATTAGTTCAGAGTCATCTGACCAGTTATGGTTGTACAAGTTTAAAAATATCTTTTTTTCCAAAAAATATAAGCTGTTAAACTTGACATGAGCAATGAAATGGAAATGGGAATAAAAAACGCAAAATGATGATTTTGAAACGGTATCGGCACATTCATCCCATACAAGCTCGCTACTAATGTCGGAATAGAGATGACGATCGTAATTGCCGTCAAAAATTTCATGACAATATTGACATTGTTGGAAATGACTGATGCAAATGCGTCCATCATTCCGCTTAAAATACTTAAATATACCTCTGTCATTTCAATTGCTTGTTTGTTTTCGATAATGACATCTTGCAAAAGATCTTGATCTTCCTCATACATTTTCAAGTAATTTAATCGCAGCAGCCTTTCCATGACAATATTATTGGATTTCAGCGATGTCGTAAAATAAACTAAGCTTTTTTCCAGACTGAGCAATGAAAAAAATTCTTTATTTTTCATCGATTGATGAAGCTCTTTTTCTACTTCGCTCGTTTTGCGATTAATTTGTTTCAGATATCGCAAATAATAAGTTGAAGTTAAATATAAAATTTGAAAAGCAAAACGCGTTTTCATAAACGTATAAAAACCTTTAACTTTGTTTCTGGCAAACTGTTCAAAGATTGGGTTTCCTTGCAAACATACTGTAATAAAACAACTGTCAGTAATGATCATTCCGATCGGGATCGTTTCATAAAACGTTTGCCCGATGTCATCTACCGTGATAACCGGAATGTCAACAATAATCAACACATTGTGGTCCTCTTTTTCAATCCGGGATCTTTCCTCATCATCCAGTGCATCTTTAAAAAAGTCTATTGGAATTTGCAGCCGTTCTGACACGAAATGAACTTCTTCCTCAGTCGGTGCCACCATGTTGATCCAACAACCGTTTTGAATATCTTCAATTTCCTTCAATTGGCCGTTCGCGCTTGACATATAAATGTTCAGCATGCTTTAACCTCCTTTGCTAGAGGCAGTCTGCACGCGCAAGAGTGTCATCGCTTACGAACAGCGCCTCTTTCCGCATACATACTGCCTTACCTATCTCGGGTCCGTCCGGATCTAAAAAAGAACCGCTATTCATAAACGATTTTCACCCTCCTTCATCCATAAAAATTCAACCTAATATATGATACTAATTTTGTTTTACGATGTATATAGGTTTTAACGGAATTTTACATAAATTTGAACATTTAATAAAAAAAGGGCACATGTTTTTGTGCCCATTCGTTTTCATATAATCTTTACTCTGTTTGATCGTCTTCAAACAGTTTTTTATATTCACCATAGCCTTCTTGTTCGAGCTGATCTTTCGGGATAAAGCGAAGCGCAGCCGAGTTAATGCAGTAGCGAAGGCCTGTCGGTTCTGGACCGTCAGGGAAAACATGTCCAAGGTGCGAATCCGCCGTTTTGCTTCTAACCTCTGTTCGGATCATGCCGTAAGATGTATCTAATTTTTCGACGATCTCATGCTGATGAAGCGGTTTTGTAAAACTTGGCCATCCGCAGCCTGAATCAAATTTATCGAGCGAGCTGAAAAGCGGTTTTCCCGAGACGATGTCGACATAAATCCCTTCTTCTTTATGATCCCAATATTCATTTTGAAATGGAGGCTCCGTCCCGTTGTTTTGCGTCACCTCATATTGCATCGGAGTCAATCGTTTCTTCAGCTCTTCTTTATCCCAGTCGCTCCAATGCTTGCGTATAAATTCATCCCGTCCAGACGCTTGACGATACCGTTTGTAGTGAAAAGGATTTTTTTTGTAGTAATCTTGATGATAGTCTTCGGCTGGGTAAAAAGGTTTTGCCGGCAATATTTCGGTCGCAATCGGTTTTTCAAAACGTCCGCTTTTTTCTAAAAGCTCTTTCGATTGTTCCGCGAGCTCGCGCTGTTCCTCCGAATGATAAAAAATAGCCGTTTTGTAAGATTCTCCCCTGTCATAAAATTGTCCGCCCGGATCAGTCGGATCAATTTGCTGCCAAAATATATCCAGAAGCTTTTTATATGGAAACACGTTCGGATCAAAGGTAATTTGCACGGCTTCCACATGACCCGTCGTGTGCGAGCACACTTCTTCATATGTCGGATTTTCCTTATGTCCTCCCGTATATCCGGAAACAACCTTAATAATTCCCGGAAGCTCGTCAAAAGGCTGGACCATGCACCAGAAGCAGCCACCCGCAAAAGTAGCCAATTCATATTTTTCATTGCTCATCATTTTTCCCTCCCTTTAGCTAATTTTCCTGCCTGCTCATTCTCATCGCAAAAGTAAAGATCAACTTGTTCTTCCTACAATACATTATAAAACGATTAAAAAGAACAAAACAATTGATTTGCAACTCAAGCATAGCGAAGTGCAAAAACTAGTATATTCGTTCCATTAAGAATTTTTCCTTTTTTGCTCCATGTTATCACGAAATGGCCATAACGCTGCCATCATGAAGGCTAAAAGCAAAACGATGGAAGCTAAAACGTATGGAAAATCGACGTCGATATCAAACAAAATTCCTGCAATCGCAGGACCGACAATGTTTCCTAAACTTGTATAAGTAGAGTTCATGCCGGCAATAAACCCTTGTTCATCTCCTGCCATATTGGATAATAGAGTGGTGACAGCTGGTCGAAGAAGATCGCATGCTAAAAATACAGCAAACGTTACAGCCATAATGAAAAAGTAGCCGTCAACTAAGGTTGACAGAAAAATAAAGACGGAAGCGCCTAATAAACAAATTTCAATCAACCTTTTCTCGCCAAGATACTTCACTAGCTTGTCAAAGAAAACGATTTGGGCGATGAGTCCAAAAATCGTTCCTGTTGTTATGACGATGGAAATATCTTTCGGCGAAAAACCGAATTTTTTATCGACAAACAAACCGAACATCGTTTCATATGCGGAAAGACCAAATGCTAAAACAAACACGATCAATAGCGGTACAACATACGGAGGTTTGATCGATTTGCTTAATTCGCTTAAAAATTGAAGACGAGTTTGTTTTTCATCTAATTGTTGAATGTTATCATTTGGAAGCGGTTCTTTTAAAAGGAGAATGGAAAAAACGGCTGCGACAAGCGCAATAAATGCCGCAAGAAAAAACGGCACCCGAATGCCGAATTCTGCTGCAAATCCTCCGATGCCGGGCCCGATAATAAAACCTGCGTTAATGCTGGCAGACAAATATCCAAGCGCTTTCGGCCTGTCCTCTAAAGTGGTGATATCTGTAATAAACGCAGTAACAGCGGGCATAATACATGCCGCGCTGATTCCGCCAATTATTCTTGAAATCAAAAGCAAGAAGAACGCAGAACCTATTGCAAATAAAAATTCGGATACAGCAAACAAAACTAAACCGATGACAATCATAATCTTTCTGCCAAAACGGTCAGTAAAAATCCCCGTGACCGGCGAGGAAAACAACTGGGCAGTTGAAAATGCTGCTATGAGATATCCCATATAAACGCCCGATAAATTTAGTTCATTCATATAAGCAGGCAAAACCGGAACAACGAGTCCGATTCCTAAAAAAGCGATAAAAACATTGCAAAGCAGCAATATGAGGGAGATATTTTGTTTATTTGAACGTAACATGATAACTTCACCTGCATATCTTTGACTTTAAATTTTTATGTATCAAGAATCAACTACGATGTAAAATTTTTACTTTTACAGGAAAGAAAGAAGGCGATCCATCAAAGGACGTTTTTCATCCTTCTGGATCCCCTTTCTATCTCGCTTTTCTTTAACTTTTATGCTCGCGCAAATGAAGTACATATACAGCAATGCTTAAAAACAAGGCGCAGTAACCGACATTTATGTAAACTTTGTCTAAATTGTAATCTAAGTTTCCAGCAAGGTATTGTTTATATGCCATACCGCCAAAATAAACAGCAAGGAGGAACATGACGATGCTAGCAATTAAATATATTTTTTTCAAATACATCACCCCTACACCAAATTCCCTTGCTTTTCTTTTTCTATAAAAATGTTTCATCTCTAACAATTTATTTTCTCTTATCTTCACCTCTCCGTCAAGAATTCGCCAGAAAGAATTTTCGCCATTATGTTTCATATTCCGCTATAATATTTTAGGAAAGGAGATCTGAAATATGGCATTACCTGATGATTTTTGCCGGAAAATGAAACAATTGTTAAAAAATGAAGCAGATGATTTTTTTTCTGCTTTGCGAGATGAACCGATCAAGGGACTGCGCTTCAATCGTCTAAAAATAGAAAAAGAAACGTTCATTCGGAAAATACCTTTTTCTCTTTCTTCAGTTCCCTTTTGTGAAGACGGATTTTATTACGATGAAAAACAAGACGAGCCCGGAAAACACCCTTTTCATGCAGCTGGGCTCTATTATATACAAGAACCGAGTGCTATGGTTCCTGCTGAAGTGCTTCAGGCAAAACCCGGAGAAAAAATATTAGATTTGTGCGCTGCGCCAGGAGGAAAATCGACGCAAATTGCCGCGGCGATGGAAAATGAAGGAATTCTTATCTCAAATGAAATTCATTTCAAACGAGCGAAAGCACTATCGGAAAATATTGAACGTTTCGGAATTCAAAACGCTATTGTGATAAATGAACGGCCCGAAAAACTGGTTCAACACTTTCCGAATTATTTCGACAAAATTTTAGTTGATGCCCCGTGCTCTGGAGAAGGAATGTTTCGAAAAGATGATAACGCCATCGAATTTTGGAGCGAGGATCTTGTTGAAAAATGCTCGTACACGCAAAAAAAGCTGTTATCTTTAGCGTTTCAAATGTTAAAACCCGGCGGAACTCTCGTCTATTCCACCTGCACGTTTTCTCCTGAAGAAAATGAACAGGTTATTGAGGCATTTGTAAGCATGCATCCAGAAATGTCTCTTGTTGAAATTCCTAAACGTGAAGGTTTTGATCGAGGAAGAGTGGAATGGACAAAAACGAATTTTGAAGAAATTTCAAAATGCATCCGCCTTTGGCCGCATAAAATCAAAGGTGAAGGGCATTTCGTTGCGAAATTAATCAAAAATGGCGAAAACAATACGAGAAGCAGCGTTTCATATTTAAAATCAAATGTCAAAAAACAGCAATTAGCTGAGTTTCAGCAATTCGAACATTCTTTTTTAAAGAAAAGAATAACCGGGGCATTTTTCTTGAAAAAACAACAGCTGTATGTATTACCTGAAAAATGCCCAGATATTACTTCGTTGAACGTTTTGCGGGCGGGTCTCCATCTTGGAGAAATCAAAAAGAAACGATTTGAACCGAATCATCATCTTGCCCTGTCACTCACACCAAATGATGTGAAATACAGTTATTCCTTCTCAACGAACGAAAAAGATTGGCAGGCTTATTTAACGGGAGAAACGATTTCATCTCCATTGGGTGTAGACAGGGGATGGATATTAATGACAATAGACGGCGAATCGATCGGTTGGGGAAAAGAAACGAAAGGAACCATTAAAAACTTTTATCCAAAAGGTCTTCGTGTTCAATTTTGACAAAACAAAAGCGGGTTTTGATACCCGCTTACTTATTTGAGAGGGAGCGGAACATACAAATTTGCTGAAATTACCCCTTCCTCCAAATCAATTTTTTCAGCTTGAATTTTAGACCCGTTTTCCAATGCCAGCTGATCAAGAAAGACTACAATCTGGCGATTTTTTGCATCAATCTGCACTTCTTTTGGAAAGTGGTATTGGGAATCAATATATTTCAACACATAAGAAACCGGAACGGAAAGTCTCCCAACCGATAAGCTTTTCACCTTTAAAATGACGTTTCCCTGCTGTACACTCGGTTCAAAAGACATGACCATGTCCAAATCCCGGCCGAAAGCGAGAAGGCTGCCGTACAGTTTAATATCATCCGTAATTTCAACCCAGTATGTGAGAGGCTGATGAACGGCTTCCTTTTTTAAATAATCATTGATGACCTTAGTTACTGTCTGTTTATCTGTTTCCACTTTAAAGACAGCAAAATCTTTACTACCTTCCGCTTCCTTTTTCAGAGGCGGCTTTTCCCCAGGCATAAGCAGAAGACCAGAGGAGATGAGAATAATCAAAAAATTGGAAAACAACAAGATAAAAAATGCAAGCTTCCATTTATTCATTTACTTCAATCCTTTTTTGTTCCATTTTCCAATGTTTCCATAACCCTTGCCGCAATCAATACATATCCGTTCTCGTTCGGATGGAATTCATCTGTATATAAGAGGTTTTTGTCCTCTCCTTCTTGAAAAATATCCTGAATTGAAACGAATACCGCACGTCCATCTCCGAGCAAAATTTGTTTCGTCCGCTCGTTCCATTCCGAAATAATCATATCAATTTCCGGAAATTCTGCCAATTTCCACGCAAACGGATTATAAAGCCCAATAAACGCAATGACTGCCTGTTCATTTGTCGACCGGATCTTGTTCATAATGTCTCTTAAACGTTGTTCATAAAGAAGGCGTTCTTCTTGAAAAAGTTCAACTGTTAATTCAAAAATATTTTCCCGCACGACTTTCATTAAATCATTTGCACCAATCGTCATGAAAATGAGATCGGCATCTTCCAATTCCTTTTTTACTTGATCTTCATCAAGCTTTTTTAACAAATTTTCCGTTGAATGCCCCATCGCTGCAAAATTGACTGTTGAAACAGATGAAATGTCTTCCTTTTTTTCTAATTCATCTGAAACAAGACCAACATAGCCTTCTTTTGTTCGGTCGCCCACTCCTTTTGTCAGGGAGTCGCCAAGTGCAACAATTTTGATATCTCCTTGCAATTGAAAAGAGCTGGACCTACTTTCATTCCCCGCGACAGCGATTTCAGTTTCAATCGGTTTGCTCTCTTCCTCTTCCGCCTTCGCTTGATTTGAAGGAGAAGCAGTGGATTTTTGGACACATCCGGTTAATAAGAAAAAAGCCATAATAAGAAGAGAAAATTTTTTCGACAGCATTCCTATCACCTTGTGACGATCTCTTTCTTTTTATTATATCATACGAAAAAAAGTTTAAAATTGACCCAAAGGCATCATGTACAGAGGGTCCTTTCCCCCTGCAGTCAGACGCTTTAGGCCAACTTTAAACTTTATTGAACAGCTTTTATATCGTTGATGATTTCGTCATACGGCGTATTTTCAACACCGTTGTAGCTTTTTAAAACAACTCCGTTTTGATCCACTAAATAAAAGCTCGTTCCATGAATGACCTGATCATCGCTTTCCGGTTTTTGAACGATCGTTTTAAAACTGTTTTTTGCAAAGTTTTCAATTGTCTCTTGGCTGTATCCGGTTAAAAAATGCCAGTTGTCAAGAGAATCGGAAAATTGATTTGCAAATTGTTTCAGTTTCTCTGGTGTATCTACTTCCGGATCAACGCTGAATGATACAAACTCGACTTCAACACCTTCTTTTTCCGCTTTTTCCTGCAATTGAGCCATATGGGCTGTCATCGGCGGACAAACGGTTTCACAGCTTGTAAAAACAAAATCAGCTACCCAAACCTTCCCTTTTAAATCTGCTAAAGCAAAGGGCTGTCCGTTTTGATCCGTAAATTCAAAATTTTCCACTTTATAATTCAACGGATCTTTTATTTTATTTCCGCTGCAAGCCGTTAAAAAGATCAATAACAGAAAACAGGAAATGAACATTTTCTTCTTCATCGATCATTCACCTTTCACCTATTCTCATCGAAAGTGTATCAAATTTTCATTCAAGTGAAAACAAATTCCAAAATGATTCATAAAAGATTCAAAAAACTAGCTTTTACTTATGGCTTCACATAGTAAGAAACTCCTAAAGCTCCTTTGCCGGTATGAATGGAAATGATTGGTGTCGTTGTGCAAATATCAATTTTATCGGCGGTTGTGATCTTCAACAATTCCTCTTTTAAGCGCAGCGCCAAATCTAATGCATTGGCATGCGCCACCCCAATCCTCAGCAAATCGCGATCTTTTATATCTTGAATCAATTGCTTCATAAAAAATTTAACAACTTGCGAATGGCTTCTAACTTTTGTGATTGGCGTAAAGATCCCATCTTGTAAAGAAGCGATCGGTTTAATATTCAATAACGATCCTAATAGAGCCTTTCCCTTTCCAATCCGTCCCCCTTTTTCCAAATGCTCGAGAGTGTCTACTGATACATAAAGAAAAGTGTTTTTTCGTACTTGTTCTATATGAGAGATTATTTTGTCTAACATTGCTCCCTTTTTTGCCATTTTTGCCGCTTCAATCACTTGAAAACCTAAAGCGCTAGATATATAGTTGGAATCTATGACCGTAACTTCTCCCTCGGTCAGGCTTGCCCCCTGCTGTGCGGCGCGCACTGTTCCGCTCAGTTTACCGGACATATGAATGGATAGCACTTGAAAACCTTCTGCATGAAGGCGATCATACATTTCCTTAAAATGGATCGGAGAAGGCTGAGAACTTTTCGGTATTTCTGCTGATTCCATCATTTTTTCAATAAATTCCGCTGGTTCAAAATCAATGCCGTCCGTATAAGATACACCATTCAATGTATAGGTTAACGGAACAACTTCAATATTGTATTCCTCCAAAATATTTTTATCTAAATCTGCTGTTGAATCGGTAACGATCCTTACCTTTTGTGTCAATATATTCACTTCCTATCAAACAATAATATTTCAACCTTATCACGTTTCTGATCAAAAGAAAAGAAACAGTCTCTAATCTTTACCCGTCCTAACATATTTTGAAACTTAAAAATTCAAAAACGGTCAATTTCGCAGATCTCTCCTTCTTCTCCAAAACGCTTAAAAAAATAAAAAGCCCTTGCCGATAATCAAATATCTGCAAGGGATATTTCTTTAAGCGTTATGTTTTAATCGGTTGTCTTGAAAAATTGATTCATAATCTTTCCACTTTAAAGCATGCTTCAAATAGCTTCGAAAATTATAAAGGCTTTTTGGCTTTGATTCTTTGCAAATGTTCGCTATAAAAAGCTGCAAATGAATATTTAACATGAAACGGTAAGAGTTATCCTCCTCCAATACTGGGATTTCAACAATCTTCACCTTCTGTCCATTTTCAAGTTTGAACTCTAGGCTTTTAAATAGCAAAGTATCAATCCTCTTTTTACCCGTTTCTTCTATTATACAACAAAATAGGAGCGAATTTTGCAAAAATTTGTCATATACAAAAATATTTTAAATTAACAAATTGAATAAGTTGCTGTCCTTGTTAACCTCTGTAAAAGGAAAACCTTTCTTTTTCATTCTTTCGACTAATCCGCGATAATCTTCCCGATGCTTGACTTCGATGCCGACAAGCGCAGGACCGCTGTCTTTATTATTTTTCTTCGTGTATTCAAAGCGAGTGATATCATCCGTCGGACCTAATACCTCATCTAAAAATTCACGTAAAGCACCCGCACGCTGCGGAAAATTAACGATAAAATAATGCTGCAAGCCTTCATAAATTAAGGATCTCTCCTTAATTTCCTGCATGCGCTCAATATCGTTATTGCCTCCGCTAAGAATGCAAACGACATTTTTTCCTTTTATTTGATCTTTGTAAAAATCAAGCGCTGCGATTGGAAGCGCACCTGCTGGTTCTGCTACAATTGCATTTTCATTATATAAGTTCAAGATCGTTGTACAAATTTTTCCTTCCGGCACAAGTAAAAGATCGTCCAAAATTGTCCGGCAAATGGAAAATGTCTGATTTCCTACCCGCTGGACCGCCGCTCCATCCACAAATTTTTCAATTTCATCCAGTTCGACTACTTCGCCTTTTTCGAGTGATTTCGCCATAGCTGGTGCGCCGGAAGGTTCCGTGCCGATTAATTTTGTTTCCGGCGATACGCTTTGAAAGTATGTGCCGATGCCAGACATTAACCCTCCGCCGCCGATAGCAGCAAACAAAAAATCAATTGGCTCATCGCTGTCATTTAAAATTTCAACAGCAATGGTGCCTTGGCCCGCAATGACATCTTTATCGTCAAACGGATGGATGAACGTACGGTTTTCTTTTTCGGCGCATTCAAGCGCTTTTTTATACGCATCATCAAATGTATCGCCTGTCAACACAATTTCAATGTACTCTCTTCCGTGCAATTCCACCTGAGATATTTTTTGTTTTGGAGTTGTGGAAGGCATAAAAATTTTTCCATGCACTTTTAACGCTCTGCACGAAAATGCGACTCCTTGCGCATGATTTCCAGCACTTGCACAGACAACCCCATTTTTCGTTTCCTCAGGAGTCAAATGTTTCATTTTGTTGTAAGCTCCTCTTATTTTAAAAGAGCGTACAACTTGCAAATCTTCCCTTTTCAAGTATACCCGGCAACCATATTTTTCAGATAATCTTTGGTTAAATTCCAATGGAGTATGTGTCACAACATCCTTTAATGATTGATGCGCTTTTAATATATCTTCTACTTGGACGAATGCTTCAACTTTTGTCAAATTCGTCATCGTACATCCCTGCCCTTAAACAATTTCTTAATTTTTAAATTATAACACGATTCAAATAAAAATAAAATTACATCTATTGTTTTTATTTAGAAATCGGCTTTTTTGACCGATTGAATCCAATTTTACATGTGAAATTATATGATTCTTATATGTATTACTTGCAATGCAAGATATGGCACAACTAAAAAAGACGCTTGAGCGCCTTTTTTAATGTCCTATAGAAGCCGGCAAAAGAAGCAATGCTTCCTTGACTTCAAATTGACTCAGACCGTTCTTATTTATTTCGCTCGTACACAAGGAAGCGGTGCGGATAAACATTTTTTTCATCAACTACTCCATCTTTTTGGGAAATAAGCTTCCATTCAGAAAAATCAATTTTTGGAAAATATGTGTCGCCTTCAAACTCCCCCTCAATTTCTGTTACATAGAGCCGATCGGCAAACGGAAGCAGCGCTTCAAAAATCTTCGCTCCGCCAATTACAAACATTTCTTCTTCCTTATTGTTGTTTTGGGCAAATTGCAAAAATTCATTTATCGAATGAAAAACGAGACAGCCTTCGCAAGAAAACTTTTCATTCTTTGTTAACACAATCGTTTCTCTTCCGGGAAGGGGCCGTCCAATCGATTCAAAGGTTTTACGGCCCATGACGATCTTTTTGTTCATCGTTGTTTCTTTAAAATATTTTAAATCATTCGGAAGATGCCAAGGAAGCTTATTGTCCTTTCCGATCAGCCGGTTTTCATCCATCGCAAACAAAAAGGAAATCATACACTCACCTCACCTTTAATGTGAGGATGAGGATCATACCCTTCCAGCGTGAAATCTTCATAAGTAAAATCAAAAATGGATTTTACCTCTTTATTCAATTTCATTGTCGGAAGAGGCCGCGGCTCCCTCGTCAGCTGCAATTTTACTTGCTCAATATGGTTGTTATAAATATGAACATCGCCGAATGTATGGATAAACTCCCCGGGCTCCAAGTCGCAAACTTGAGCAATCATCATCGTTAAAAGCGCATAGGAAGCAATATTGAACGGCACACCTAAAAAAAGGTCTGCGGATCGTTGATAAAGCTGACACGAAAGCTTTCCTTCCGCAACATAAAATTGGAAAAACGCATGGCACGGCGGTAGAGCCATTTTATCTAAATCAGCGACGTTCCAAGCACTTACAATCAATCGCCGTGAATGTGGATTCGTTTTAATTTGTTCAATGACATTTGAGATTTGGTCGATGGTATTTCCGTCTGCACCTGTCCACGAACGCCATTGGTAGCCGTAAATGGGGCCCAAGTCGCCGTTCTCATCTGCCCATTCGTTCCAAATTCGGACACCGTGTTCTTGTAAATATTTTACGTTTGTATCACCTTTTAAAAACCATAACAGCTCATAAATGACCGATTTTAGATGAATTTTTTTCGTCGTAACAAGAGGAAACCCTTTAGCCAAATCAAAACGCATTTGATATCCAAATGTGCTGATGGTTCCTGTCCCCGTCCGATCCTGTTTTTTAACCCCGTGCTCAAGCACATGTCTGCATAAATTTAAGTATTGTTCCATTGATGACACATCCTTTAGTTGAAATGTTACTTTAGTTTACAATCGGCTCGTTCTCTCATTGCTATTAAACCGTTTGTCAAACGAAAAAATTTTTTCAAAATCCGGATCGAAAAAGCCGTCTCATGCAGCTTATTTTTGCAATCTCCATCTTTAAAAATGGAAAAATTGGCGAATCGCCAATTATTTCCCGCTGCACACTTTCTGAAATTATTTTATCTCTTCCAGCTTATCATTTACATCTTCGTTATTATGAGCAATGCGGCTAGCTGCACTTGCAGCAATGGCTGCCACGATATCGTCTAAAAATGTATTGACTTTCCCGTCATGGCTATTGTTCAGCTCTTTGATGATTCCAAATTTTTCTTTGTCTAAATAGCCATAATTCGTAAATCCAATTGACCCATAAACATTTACAATCGATAACGATAAAATTTCATCAATTCCATATAGCGGTTCATCTGATTCGATAATTTGCTGAAGAGGTTCAGGAAGCAATTTTTGTTCCGCAAGCTTGTCTAAAGCAATTCCTGTCAAGACAGCATGAATGATTTCTCGTTTTCTTAAAATCTTTTCAACATGGTATGTGCATTCTTCAAGAGACAGATCGGGAATGTATTTTTTTTGCAGCTCCAACACGATTTGTCCAATGTCTTTTAATGTTACTCCCCGATCTTCCAATAATTCAATCGCTTTTTTTTGGAGCTTTTCAAGTGAATACGCCATTTTCAATCACTTCCTTTACTGCATCCAATTTGGAGGTGTGTTTGTGTCCCAATAAATTTTCCCCAATGCATAATGGGTTTGAAAGTGGTCATGGTATGTATGGTAATGAAAATCAAACCAATAGCCTTGTTTTGGCGGATGATCGACGCGAACATGAAATCGTATCAAGTCTTTTCCGCTCGTACGATCATAAATGTGAAAAATTTTTTCTCCTTTTCCATTCGCAGGTTTTTGGGATATAGCCAAATCTGCAAATTTTTCCTTCTCCGTTGCCAAGAAGGTTTTGATCACTTCTTCCATTTGCGGCAAAACTAAGTTGCGAAACTCATCTTCTATCACACCGCTGATTTTTTTGCCGAATTTTTCAAATGATTGTTTTTCCGCTTCAAACAAAAATTGATCGACAATGTTTGGCTGTTCTATTGCTGACTGATCTTGTGAATCACGATGCAGTAATAGTTTTTTCTCTTCGGCCTCCGGTGCATAGTTTGCGTCAGGAGCCTGTTTATTGACGGTTAAGGCGGACGGAGGCGCTACAAGCCCGAATGTTGCGAGTGTAAATAAAACGACAAGCGATTTTCGAATCCAATTTTTCAAGTTCCCAACATCCTTTCCGCCAAATGAACAAACGATACTATCATTCTATCATATTTTAATCAAAATAGATATTTGATAGAGTTTTTTGACTGAAAAGAAATGGGTTCAAAAAAACGAGAAAAAAGGGTAAAATAAAAATCAGAAGTTGGAGGCAGCAGATCGGAAGCCGACAATTTGGGAAACCGGCAGAAAATGACCGTTCAACTCATCCTGCAAAATTTTTTCTAGTTGATTGGAGGAAAGTACATATGTATGATGCAATGTTCATAATAGGTAGCTTTATTACACTTGCATATTTAATTGTAATGGAACTTACAGACTGAAAGCTCATGGAAGACCATGAGCTCTTTTACTTTTAAGAAGCTGAATATCATTAGCAATGCTTTTCAAATGCTTGAAGAAGATTTTCCATAACTCCTTCCAGCGTATTGCCTTCAATGTCATGTCTTGGGATAAAATGGACAACTTCTTTTCCTTTTAAAAGAGCCATTGACGGCGACGACGGTTCATAACCGATAAAATACTCCCTCATTTTTGCCGTCGCTTCCCGATCTTGACCCGCAAAAACTGTTACGAGATGGTCAGGAGTTTTTTCGCTTCTTACTAAAGCTTGTGTTGCCGCTGGTCTTGCAAGTCCCGCTGCGCAGCCGCAAACGGAATTCACAAAGACGAGCGTTGTCCCTTCCGCTGATTCCATAAATTGATCCACCTCTTCAGGTGTAACTAATTCGCGGAATCCAGCATTTGTCAACTCATCTCTCATCGGTTGAACGAGCTGACGCATATACTCTTCATAAGCCATTGACATTTTCAATCCCCCTAATTTTTACTATATTTAACATTATTCGTTTATGAAACAGAAATATGCTACTTTTGCCGGCTTTCGGTCATTTGCTTCCAAACGGATCCTTTTGCTTCTTCTCCTTTTTCGATCCTTTCTATTGCCATCTTTATTTGCATTTTCACTTCAAATTCTGGATCGTCTTCCGCTTCCTTCAGTTCCTTTAAAACAGATTCATCTCCTACTTCGTACAAAAACATGGCTGCTCGCCAACGAACAAGTTTACTTTTGTCCTTCAATGCTTTCGCCATTTCAGGAATAGCCGCTTTGTCCCCGATGTCAGATAGCGCATCACCTGCTGTTCTTCTAACAGTAACGCTTTTATCTTTTAACGCTTTATAGAGCAAAGGAAGGACAGCCGGATCTTCGAGCATTCCTAAATAGACCGTTGCAAGTCTTCGTATCGATGCTTTCTCATCATTCAACGCTTTTTCCAGCACATCTAAATCTTCAAGCGTTGGATCCATTTGCTCCAAATGGGCAAACCGCTTTTGCCAATCAGGATCATCAAGCATGTCAACCGTTACTTTGTAGCTGAATCGCTTAAACGTTTCCTTTTCATCCTTTTGATGAATGATTCTATTTTTTATGCGTTCCAGCCTGTCATCCGGATAGGCTGCTGATATTTCATCGACAACCTCCTGGCCGATTGCATCCAAATCTCCGTAGCGGACGCCATGCTCCTTCCATTCCCTTTCTAAAACAACGTTGTTCGCATGCTTTTGAACTTCCATGATCATGTTTCGGAAGCGTTCAGGCAGCCCGTAGCGGCGCTCCTCATGTCCGTCTGTCAGCTTTACTTGCATCGGCAGGCCGTGAAACATTTGAATAAACACTTTTACTTCGCCATATCCTTCTTCAGGAGAATAGGCGTCCTGGCTGTTATCTTCAACCTGCTCGCCGAAAATGCTTCTTACTTCTGATAAAATATCCTGCCAATGATATTTGCTGTTTCGTTCAATGGCCATAAAATCTGCAACATGATAAACCCCTTTCACCCCTTCAATTGCTAAAATGGATTGGATTTCCTTTGGTGCTTCATGAGCATTTTCTTTTTTATAATTGTTCCTTTTACCTGCCGGAAGCTCTTGGTCGAGAATTACTTTCATCGTATTAGGGCTTGGGGTAGGTTCAATCGACTTAATGTTCACAAGATGTCACTCCCTACTTCCTCTTAGCTAGTTCCATTTTAACATGCCAGTCTGCAAAATTCTTTCCAAAAGCACTTGCAGTGAAATAATGGAGAATTTACAAAAGCTTTTCGATATAAGGAGCGATGTCTTTCGGATTTGTTTGCGGAACAAATCGCTCTACCGGATTGCCGTCGCGGTCGATCAAAAATTTTGTAAAATTCCATTTAATCATCTTTGTTCCAAACACGCCTGGAATTTGTTCGGTCAAATACACAAATAAAGGATGGGCATTCGGGCCTCTCACATCAATTTTTGAAAAGACGGGAAATGTCACACCATAATTTTCACAAAATGTTTGGATTTCTTCGTCCGTTCCCGGCTCCTGATTGCCAAACTGATTACACGGAAACGCCAGTACGACAAATCCTTTTTCTTTGTATGTTTCATATAAATTTTGCAAATCTTTGTATTGCTCCGTAAAGCCGCAATAACTTGCAGTATTGACAATGAGCATGACATTTCCTTTATACTGTAATAGTGATATTGTTTGCCCATCTGCGGTTTTTACATCAAAGTCATAAACAGTCATCACGCCTCCCCCTCCATTTACGTTGATTTTACATTACAGTCATAATAATAACAAATCTAAAATTGAAATATCATTTTAAACTATCTATAATATTAGCAAAACTTAGTCTGATCATGTTCTGTTTCGCTCTGCACATGATTCATTTTTTTGTTTTTCGATTACATTCCGGAGGTGCACATACATGCCAATTAATATACCAGCAAATTTGCCGGCAAAAGAAATATTGGAGAAGGAAAACATTTTCGTGATGGATGAAAAAAGGGCTTACACTCAGGATATCCGCCCATTAAATATTGCCATTTTAAATTTAATGCCAGAAAAAGAAAAAACGGAGACCCAGCTTCTCAGACTTTTAGGAAATTCTCCGCTTCAAGTTAATATCACGTTTTTGCGTCCGAAAACCCATACGCCAAAAACAACGGCAAAGCAGCATTTAGAACAATTTTATACAACGTTTGATCAAGTCAAGCATCGAAAATTCGACGGGTTGATTGTAACAGGGGCTCCTGTTGAAAAAATGCCTTTTAATGCTGTTAATTATTGGGAAGAGTTGACGAACATTTTTGAATGGACGAAAGAAAATGTGACATCTACTTTGCATATTTGTTGGGGTGCTCAAGCAGGCCTATTCTATCATTACGGCATCGATAAATATATGCTGCCGAAAAAATGCTTCGGCGTTTTTGAACATAAAATATCAGATCCTTCCGTCAAGCTGTTAAGAGGTTTCGATGAAATCTATTACGTTCCTCATTCTCGCCATACGGACATCGATGTGGAAGAAGTGAAAAAACAAAAAGATTTAGAGATTTTGTCTTATTCGGATGAAGCGGGTGTATGTCTTATTTCTTCGAAAGACGGGAGATTTATTTTTTTAACCGGACATCCTGAATATGATGCAACAACATTAAGAGATGAATATGAACGAGATTTGGCGAGAGGACTTGACATCGAAATCCCAAAAAATTATTTCCCTAATGACGACCCGACGAAATCGCCTTACAATCGCTGGCGGTCGCATGCGAATTTGCTGTTTGTCAACTGGCTTAACTATTATGTATATCAAGAAACTCCTTATATTTGGGAATAATAATAGCAACCTGGTCGGATTAAAATACGACGTTCTGAAATTGAGGTGATGAAATCGTTTATGAATAAGCAGAAAATTTTGATCTTGACAGCAAAGTACGGAAACGGGCATATTCAAGTGGCAAAGACGCTGGAAAAGCGATGTATGGAACGGGGTATGGACGTCATCGTTTGCGATCTATATCAAGAGTCTCATCCACTCATTACTGAATTCACAAAATACCTGTATTTAAAGAGCTTTTCGTTTGGAAAACAGTTTTACCGTTTGTTTTATTATGGTGTAGATAAAATGTACAATAAACGAGTCATGAATGTTTATTACACAATGGGCAGAAAAAAACTTGAACAAGTGATTGCTGCTGAAAAACCCGATATCATCATCAATACGTTTCCAATGATCGTCGTACCCGAATACCGGAGACGCACCGGTCACGTGATTCCGACCTTTAATGTCATGACAGATTTTTGTTTACATAAAATTTGGGTGCATCAAAACATAGATAAATATTATGTTGCATGTGAAGATGTAAAAGAAAAACTTCTCAGCTTAGGGATCGACGAAAAAGACGTAAAAGTTACCGGAATTCCTATACGCAGCCGATTTGAAGAAAATATTGAGATAGAACCGTTGTACCGTAAATATGGATTAAGTGAGAACAAACATATTTTGCTTATTATGGCAGGTGCTCACGGCGTCTTAAAAAATGTGAAAGAAATTTGCGAAGCGATGCGCTATTCAGAAAACGTCCAAACCGTTGTTGTATGCGGAAACAATCATGCGCTCAAAGACCGCTTAGCCCCTCTTGCTAAAGCAAGCAGAGATCAATTGAAAGTTTTGGGTTACGTCGAAAGAGTGGACGAGCTGTTTCGAATTGCTTCCTTGTTGATTACAAAACCCGGAGGAATTACGTTAACAGAAGCTTCTTCCCTTTCGGTTCCTCTCGTTTTATACAACCCGGTTCCTGGGCAGGAAAAAGAAAACGCGGAATTCTTTGCAAAACACGGTGCTGCGGTCATCGTCAACAATGTATCTGATATGATTGATGAGGTGAACAAATTATTGCATTCACCTGATAAATTAAAACGGATGCGTAAAAATATTTTTCAACTGTACCATCCAAACGCTGTGGACACCATTTTAGACGACATAAAGTTAGAAAGTGAACGAATGTCTAAATATATTCATGAACATATTTCATAAACGAGTGTCAATAAGACATTCGTTTTTTTATAAAATGATGTCGCTTTATCGTATTAACTTCCTCGTATTACCTGGAAAATGCTTTTTTTTTTTGCGAGAAAACAGCACCGATTTTCACGGTGAAAGCATCCTTGTCATGTAGCCGGCAATTAAGCTGATTTATTCCTAATCAATTTCCATCTTAGCGTTTTGACAAAAATTCGAATGATTGGAATAAACTTGACTTTCAATAATTGGTTAGTGTATAGTAGATATATCATTTAGCTGAATATAGGCAGCCTAAGGTTTTGAGACCTTGCTTGTTGCATTATATTCCTGTTAAATGATAAAAAATTTTTTAAGCACGGCTTTGTGCGGAAAGTATTAGGAGGAAATCGAAATATGCAACAAAATGGTAAAGTAAAATGGTTTAACAATGAAAAAGGTTATGGTTTTATTGAAGTTGAAGGCGGAGACGATGTTTTTGTCCACTTCACTGCAATTCAAGGCGAAGGTTTCAAAACCTTAGAAGAAGGTCAAGCGGTATCTTTTGAAATTGTCCAAGGAAATCGTGGACCACAAGCAGCGAACGTTGTAAAATTATAATCGATGATCATTTGATCTTCAAATATAAAAAGAGGCTTTTGCCTCTTTTTATTTTTTATTTTCGGAATTTTTATTTATTACTGAATTTTCGATCGCCGCGCTTGCGTGTCCCCCTCAAATTTTTCCCCAGCTCTTTAATTTGCTGTCCCACCGTACATTTATTAATACAAAATGAATGGGCATATGTTTTTCCGTATTCTTTTCGAAAATGAGCTTTTAAAAAACAATTTACGCAATATTCATCCATTAATTCAGTCACTTTTTCAAATATAGCCGCACGATCTTTCATCATTCCATCTCCACTGTTTTTTTATTTATCATTATGCTGTTTCACAAAAAGAGATTGTACTTTCTCGAAAATGTATCTTTCGCATTCTCAATTGAAGAGACTAATTTTTTATACCATATTCTGTTCAACCTTGCAACCGATTCACTCAAAAGGGTTTTTACAGACATTGATCGAATTGTATGGTATAATCACATCGATTTTTTTGAAAAGAAAAAGGCAATCAAATAGATGTTTTACTTAATAAGATCAAAAGCTCCTCACATCTATTTTAAGCTTTTTTCATCCTTATCATGATCTTGATGTCATGTTATATTCTTCATTTTTAAAAAAATTCCTCTAAGGGAGTGAAATTGATTGGTAGAAGTCTACATAGATGGTGCGGCAAAAGGAAATCCCGGACTTTCCGGCGCCGGTATTTATATAAAAGGGACGAACATTCAAGAAAAATATTTTTTCCCCCTTGGTGTCATGGATAATCATGAAGCTGAATTTGCTGCATTAGTCAAAGGACTTATGATCTGCCTTGAAAAAGGATATAAGATCGTCTCTTTCAGGACCGATTCACAGGCAGTGGAGCAAGCAGTGCTTAAACGTTATGCAAAAAATCAACGCTATAACAGCCATCTTCAAGAAGCGTTAAAGCTCATCGATCAATTCGATTTGTTTTTTATTAAATGGATTCCCGAAAAGCAAAACAAAACGGCTGATGAATTAGCCAAAAAAGCATTGCAGCTTCAAAAAGGGATTGATCATGAAGGAACAACAAGCGGCTGATTTTAAGTTTTTTCGCGTTGCTTATATTTGGAAACAGCATTTTTTATCGTTCAGAGGGCTTTATGTGTTAACTCATATTATTGAAGAAGAACTAACTACGTTCTGGTCTTTCATTGGAACCCTTTATTGTATTAGCACGCAATAAACTAACAACGTTCGGAGCGTTCACCGGAACCTTTAATGTATTAGAACATGATAAACTAACAACATTCGTGAACATTCAGCGGAGCCTTAATGTATTAGCGCGATAAACTAACAACGTTTGTGAACATTCACCGGGACCTTTAATGTATTAGAACACAATAAACTAACAACGTTTATGAGCGTTCCATCAAGAGCGGGGCCCCATGAGATCATCCGCTTTTTGATCAGAGGGATGAGCTTGGTTTTTGCGGCTTCTCCCGGCAAAAAACATTTCCACAAACCATTTTGCACGTTCTGTTAGCATCCAGAAAATAAAGACTCTTCCATAAATGTTATGAGGAACTGGGTCATCCAGTTCCTTTCAGCTTTGCTTCCGACTTACATATTCTTTTACCATTTCTTCCGTTACGTATTTTCGCTGCGGAACGATTCCGGTGGTTCTGGCCAGCTCATTCATTTCTTTTGTAATTTCGTTAATCGTTTGCACGGAAAAATGAAGCCCCTTTTCGCAAAGCATTACAGCTTCATCGATTGCCTGCTCCCGTTTTTCTTCTAGATGCAAAAACCTTTTCACGATCTCGTGCTGGCGGTTTGAATGCTTTGTTATCTCTTTATGTACTTCTGCCATCTTTTTTCCCCCTAATTTTTGAGTTCGAGCACTTTCAAAGGAAGAGAGGAGCTTCTGCCCCTCTTTATGAAAGCGATGTTAATTCATTGAATTTTTCTTTCATCCATTGTACATCATTTGGTGCTGTCAACGTTTTTAATCTAGCTTGAATAAATTGTTTTCCTTCCTGAATCATTTTTTCCTTCAGCTGTTCGATTTCCTTTTTCAATAATGCTTCGTAATGGCGAGCCAGATGCTCTTCAAAAGCTCTCACCGACATGTCAATCGTATCTTTCAAATTCTGCTCTAGAATATCAAACAGCTTTTGCTTTTCGTTCTGCTCGAAAAATGATTTCGTATTTCGGAACACTTTATGTGCTTTTGAAACATCAAATTGAATGTAAGGGAAAACGGAAACTTGGATCCGGATTTCTTCCCATTGAACCTCTTCTATATTTGAAAACGGAACTGCTTCACATTGTTTAGCAACCATGTCGGAAAGGTTCTGATTGATTTTTTGCAATATTCCGTTTAAATAATTTTCAATACGAAGTGTTGTAGCGTTCATTTCCTGCTGGAGCTGAATATTCAGTCCTTCTATCATTTCGTTAAAACAATCCATTAAAATGGCTGCTTCTCCCTTTGTGTTGTTTGTAAATTTGCCAGGATGATACGCCTCTTTAAACAGCTCCGGAAGTTTATGAAGAAGCCGCTGTTTTACGTAATAGTTCAATTCTTCCGTTTCCTGCTGGAATGTTATAACGTATTCGTCAACTGATTGCGTACGAATTAATTCCTGCATGCGATTGAGCTGATCCTTCAATTCGAGAATTTTCTGATCGCGTTCGCTTTCATCAAGCTCCAAAAGCTTGATCATATCTGAAAGTTCTGAGACCGCCTGTTGAAATTCATGTTCAGCCGCTTGAATTAAAACGGTCATCAATTCATGATGGATAAAATGTTCAAACGACTTGAGAAAATGCGGAAACTCGTCTCGAACCTTTGAAATCTTTTTCTTTTCCAATGCCTGTAAGCTTGAAACTTGAAAAAGCTTCGGCTCTCGGATTGAATGGGACAATAACATTTGCTCGACATAATTTCGAACATCTTCTGCATCTTGATCATGTTCCGCCAAATCAATTGCATTGATGATAAAAAACATTTTATCTAACGTAAAGGCGTCCTTTACAAGACCAAGCTGATCCAAAAACTGCTGATCTCCTTTTGAAAATGGATGGTTGTAGTAAGTTAAAAAGATAATGGCATCCGCATGTTTTATATATTGGAAAGCAAGTTCTGTATGCCGGCCGTGAAATGAACTCGCACCTGGAGTATCAACAAGAGTAATCCCTTTTCTAGTCAGATCACAATCATAATAAATCGTTACATCCTGAATCATACATGACCGTTCTTCTTTTGCAACAAATGACTCAAGCTCATCTGCCTTGATCCATTTCACTTTTTGATCTTCTTTTTCATAAAATGAGATTCCTTCTAAAAAGGTGTTCAGCCTTCGTTGAACCATTTCATCTTCCGTTCGTTTCATTGCTTGAAGCATCGCTTCGCGCAAACCGGAAAATCGCTCCGCCTTAAGAGAAAGCGGTGCTAGCAATTCATTAATTTCTTCTAAAATTTGCTGCTCATTTTTAAAGACTACTTCCACATCCCCGTGTTTTTTGCCATCTTTAACACCGGTTAATTTATTGATAACAGCGGTTGTTGGAGTTGGCGAGGAAGGGAAAATTTTTTCACCAATCAAGGCATTTAAAAAGCTCGATTTTCCTGCACTAAACGCGCCAAAAATTGCAATTTGAAAGGAGCGGTTCTCAATTTGAGAAAGTTTTTCTTTTAAGCGGTTGGCTGAATGCTCCAGCCCAGTCTCATTTAAAATTTCAATCCCTTTTTGCAGCTTATTTATCATTTGAACTTTCTTCGCCGCTTCATGTTTTCGTTCGGTTTCTTTTTTCTCTATTTTTTTATCTTTTCTTTGCTTTTCATTCGAAATAAGGAATTGAAGAGAATTCCATTCCATGATTTGTTTTTGCAGATGTTCGGCTTTCCATCGCTCGATATCGATATTGTCAACAGTTCCTTGACCATTTAATATGTCGGAAAGCTGTTTAAACTCATTCATAAATTGTTCTTTCTCATCAATCGCTTTAGACATTTGCATCAGTTTGACTGTAAGCTGTTCCCGCTCCTGCTTCATCCGTTCTCTTTCTGTTTGATTCATCTTGTGTAACGCTTTGATCATGTGATCGCGCAAGCTTTGAGCTTCTCGTTTGCACAATTGCTGTACAGCATTTGAAACATCTTTCCCATACTGGAGCACATATTGACCGTTTAATTCAGCCCCTGGTTTGATCACGTCAAGCAGCATATTTTCATCAAATTCGATCGAAAAGCTTAGTATTTGCTGTAAAAGAGAAGGTTGGTCGATATGATGCTTTTCGTAATATTTTTTCGCCATATTGATGATGTGCCATACAATTTGCGATTCCACATTTTTGGCCAGCTCTTCATAAAATTGAATAAGTGCATTTCGTTTTGCCTCTTCTGTTTTCTTTTTTGAGAAAAACAAACCAACTTTAAAATCTTTTTTCTGGGTTTCAATTAATTTTGCCGCTTTTTCCCTTGTATCATAAGGCATAAGATTGGCGTTTCTCAACAAACCATCAAGTTCTTGATCAAATGCTGCTTCAAACTGTTTAATGTCTTCATCTATCAGTTTGAGCTTCTGTTCTATTTCCGACAATTTTTGCTGGCTGTTTTGAAGCAGCTGATCAAGCTGATTCCATTCATCCAATGAGAGATGAAGGCTCTCCGCTTTCTCTTTAGACAAATCCTCCTTCATTTGTTGAAGCAAAATTTTTGCCTGCTCCAATACATTTTTTCGCACTAAATGCTTTTTATTATCGACTAGCCCATTTAACCGCTCCTCTAACTGCTTAAATTCGTTTAAAGGATGCTCAGGCGATTTCGTTGTCGTATAATAAATATTTTCCTTTTCAATTCCGATAGCTGTCAGCGAGGCTTCAATGTTTGTTTTAAACGTTGAAAAAGGTATTTCATCTTCTTGATGCTTATCAATTTGGTTGATGATGACGATGATCGGTTTATTCATCCCCCTCAGCTTTGACAAGAAAGAAAAATTCAGCTCCGACTGAACGTGATGATAATCCGTCACATATACGATGTAATCCGCTAAATGGAGCGCCGATTCTGTTCTTTTGCGATGATCGTCATCCGTCGAATCAATTCCCGGCGAATCTGTTAAAATCAGATGTTCACGAATCGTAAAATAAGGCCGTTGAATAAATACTTTTTCAATTTCATTTTCTTGTTTGCACAGCTTGCTGATCAGCTCATTATCCAAATCGTCTTTCGATTCATACATTTTGCCATTAAACAGATGCACACGGGTCAAACGTTCGCCTTTCGCCAGCATGACGATATTGGAGCTGGTCGGAAGCGGACTCGAAGGCAAAATGGTTCCGTTTGCAAGCTTGTTTAACAGCGATGATTTTCCTGCCGAAAAATGGCCCATAAATGCAATTTGGATTTGATCCTGCATCTCTTTTTCAATTAATTCTTTCCATTTTTGTTTAT
This sequence comes from Aeribacillus sp. FSL K6-2833, assembly GCF_037965815.1. GTDB lineage: Bacteria > Bacillota > Bacilli > Bacillales > Aeribacillaceae > Aeribacillus > Aeribacillus composti. The sequence continues at coordinate 2,231,601 of NZ_CP150189.1, forward strand.
AGGAAGCTTTGACTTCTTTAGGAAGCTTTTCAAATATTTGAATCAAGCTGCTGATTTGTTCTTGCTCAACTACATTTCCCATACCTCAGGCTCCTTTTCGTCAATTCCTCATGTTGATTTTACCATATTGCCCGTAAATGAAGGCAAAAAAATTATTTTCAGGAGCCTGGATCAAGAAAAAACCCGCTTCGCTTCCTCCCAAGCGACTGTTAAAAAGCTCAGTTTTCCCATAAAAAAGAGATTGACTGTTTTTTGCCAATCCCCGCTATGTAATATATGAAAAATTTATTTATGAATTTGAATCGACTCGCTTCAAAACATATCCGATTAAAATGCTATAAATCAAAACCGTACTACCGACAAAAAGCATTGTCATGTCGTCACAGCCTTTCTTGAGAATGATTTTCATCATTAATTAAAGAATAACATGAGTGAAAATCATTTTCAATAGTTTTTTCGAAACGAAGTTTTAAATTTTAAAATTTTACATAAAAAAACCAGCCAAAAATGGCTGGCACAAAATTTATTATTTAGTGATTTCGATTAACAAATCACCTGTTTGAATAGCTTCTCCGCTCTTCACATAAATATCTTTAATAACACCTGCAAATGGAGCTTGAACAGTCGTTTCCATTTTCATTGATTCAGTGATCATTAAATGATCGCCCTTATTTACTTTTTCGCCTTTTTCTACCAAGACTTTAATTACTGTTCCAGGCATAGACGCTCCAATATGTTCAGGGTTTTGCGGATCTGCTTTGACTCTTTGCTGAACAGTTGATTTGATGCTCTCGTCTTTAATGACAACCTCACGCGGCTGGCCGTTTAATTCAAAGTACACGATCCGCGTTCCATCAGGCTGCGGTTGGCCAATGGAAACTAGCTTCACAATCAGCGTTTTTCCTTTTTCTATTTCCACTTCAATTTCTTCGCCTAAACGCATTCCGTAGAAGAATGTCGGTGTATCTAAAACAGAAATGTTTCCATATTGTTCATATGTTTTCAAATATTCCGTGAACACTTTTGGATACAGTGCATAAGCAATCGTCTCGTAAGGCGTCGGCTCACGATGGAGCAGCTGCTCCAGTTCTTCTTTTAATGCTTGGAAATTAACCGGCTCCAATAGCTCCCCAGGTCTAACTGTAATCGGCTCACGGCCTTTTAAAATCACGCGCTGGAGCTCTTTCGGAAAGCCTCCGTACGGCTGGCCGAGATATCCGGCAAAAAATTCAATGACTGAATCTGGGAAGTCAAGCGATTCTCCACGCTCATATACGTCTTCTTCCGTTAAATTGTTCTGAACCATAAAGAGCGCCATGTCACCAACAACTTTTGATGACGGAGTTACTTTGACAATATCGCCAAACATTTGGTTGACGCGGCTGTACATTTCTTTCACTTCCTCCCAGCGGTCACCCAAACCTACAGCCTTCGCCTGCTGCTGCAAATTGCTGTATTGTCCGCCAGGCATTTCATGTACATAAACTTCTGAATGAGGAGCTTTCATGCCGCTTTCAAAGTCTTGATAATATTTGCGAACTTCTTCCCAATATTGAGACAGCTTTTCCAATGATTGAATGTTAACATTCGGTCTTCTTTCCGAACCTTCAAGCGCATAATATAAAGAATTGGCACTTGGCTGAGAAGTTAAACCGGCCATTGAGCTCAACGCCGTATCTATAATATCGACTCCTGCTTCGATCGCTTTGGCATATGTGTATATGCCGTTTCCGCTCGTATCATGTGTATGCAAATGAATTGGCAGATCGACCGTTTCTTTTAACACTGAAATAAGCTCATATGCCGCCTGTGGCTTCAACAGTCCTGCCATATCTTTAATGCCTAAAATTTGTGCACCTGATGCTTCCAATTCTTTTGCCATCTGTTTGTAATAATTCAAATCATATTTTCTTCTTGTTGGATCGAGAATATCCCCTGTATAACAGATGGCTGCTTCGGCAATTTTTCCGGTTTTACGGACGGCATCGATGGCAAGGGTCATCCCTTTTACCCAGTTTAAGCTGTCAAAGATTCTGAACACATCAATGCCTGCTTCCGCTGATCTTTCGACAAATTCTTTAATTACATTATCTGGATAGTTTTTATATCCGACAGCATTCGATGCGCGCAAAAGCATTTGCAGAAGCAAGTTTGGCACATGCTTTCTGACAATTTGAAGTCTTTCCCACGGATCTTCTTTTAAAAAGCGATAGGCAACATCAAACGTTGCTCCTCCCCACATCTCAAGCGAAAACAGGTTTGGAAGCAATCTCGCAGTAGGTTCAGCAATCTTTTTAATATCATTTGTACGCACGCGAGTTGCCAGCAATGATTGATGAGCATCTCGGAAAGTCGTATCCGTCAACAGCACTTGTTTTTGTTCTTTTACCCATTTAACAAGGCCGTCGACTCCTTCTTTCTCTAAAATTTGTTTCGTTCCTTCTGGAATAGGCTCCGATAATTTTACGTGCGGAATTGGTGGCTCATCAAATACTGGTTTTTTCTTTTTCCCGATGCCTGGAAAACCGTTCACCGTCACATTCCCAATATATGTGAGCATTTTTGTTCCCCGATCTCGTTGTTTCGGGAAAACGAACAGCTCAGGTGATGAATCAATAAAGGACGTATCATATTCTCCAGATAAAAATTTCTCATGTTTAATGACATTTTCCAAAAAAGGAATATTTGTTTTTATTCCGCGAACTCGAAATTCTCTTAAATTTCGAATCATTTTTCTGGCAGCTTGCTCAAACGATAGCGCCCATGTCGATACTTTTACAAGCAATGAATCATAATAAGGTGTAATAACAGCGCCTTGGAAGCTGTTTCCGGTATCCAATCGAACGCCAAAGCCGCCTCCGGAACGATACGCCATAATTTTTCCAGTGTCCGGCATGAAATTGTTCAGCGGATCTTCCGTCGTCACCCTTGCTTGAATAGCATATCCCCATGTTTTAATGTCTTCCTGTCTTGGAATTCCAACTTCCGGGCTGTGAATTGAGTGGCCTTCTGCCACAAGAATTTGTGTTTGAACGATATCTATCCCTGTAATCATTTCAGTAATCGTATGTTCTACTTGAACACGCGGATTTACTTCGATGAAATAAAAGTCATCGCCGGAAACTAAAAATTCCACCGTACCTGCATTGACATAGTTGACATTTTTCATTAACCGTACAGCCGCTTCGCAAATTTTATCCCTTAATTCCTGCTTTAAAGAAACGCTTGGAGCAACTTCCACGACTTTTTGATGACGACGTTGGACAGAACAGTCCCTCTCATAAAGATGAACAATGTTTCCATCGTGGTCACCAATGATTTGCACTTCAATATGCTTCGGATTTTCGATCAGCTTTTCTACATACACTTCGTCGCTTCCGAATGCAGCTTTTGCTTCCGATTTAGCTCGTTCATAAGAATCCTTTACTCCAGCCTTTGAACGGACTATGCGCATACCCCGGCCTCCGCCGCCAAGAGCAGCTTTAATGATAAACGGATACCCGTATTCTTCACCAAACTGAATCACTTCATCCAAGCTTTTGACTGGACCGTTGCTGCCTGGAATGACTGGAATTCCGGCCTTTTCCGCCTGATGTCTAGCTTTCACTTTATCGCCAAACATATCTAAGTGCTCTGTTCTAGGGCCGATAAAAATGATTCCGGCTTCTTCGCATTTTCTAGCAAATTCGATATTTTCAGATAAAAAACCGTATCCGGGATGAATAGCATCCACGTCATGAGCTTTTGCAATTTCAATGATACCGTCAATATCGAGATATGCTTCGATCGGTTTTTTTCCTTCGCCAACTAAATAAGCTTCATCTGCTTTATATCGATGATAAGAACCTGAATCTTCCCTGGAATAAATTGCAACGGTTCGGATATTCAATTCATTGCAAGCTCGAAATACCCGAATCGCGATTTCTCCACGGTTTGCTACTAAGATTTTTTCAATTTTTCTGTTCGTCATATAAATCCCCCTTGCAGTGTATATTAGATTTTCAAGAAAATAAAATTAGAGCAGCATATGGCGGAACGATTACATGCTTGCAATTTCTTTTTCTTTTTTATATTGCTCCCGGTAATTGACAAACATTGAAACATTCACTAACAATCCCATCGATATTAATAGTACTAATAACGATGAGCCTCCATAACTGACAAACGGCAATGTAACACCAGTGATCGGGATCAGTCCTGTCACTCCTCCCAAGTTGACGGCCGTTTGAATGGCGATCATGCTTGAAACTCCTACGGCAATCAATGTACCAAACGGGTCGGTGCATTTTCTTGCAATATAGAGGCCTTTTAAAACGATAAACGCCAAAAGCGTAAGAACAAATAATACACCGAAAATACCTAGCTCTTCCGCTACAACGGCCATAATAAAATCAGTGTGCGCTTCCGGCAAATATCCGTATTTTTGCACGCTTTCCCCCAGCCCCAGTCCAGTAAGACCTCCGGATCCGATCGCAATATATGAATTGACGAGCTGATAGCCTGCTCCGTCTTCATGTTCAAATGGATCCGTATACCCTGTAAAGCGGGAAAGACGTTCTTTACTAAAAATATCATCGGCCTTAAATAAAATGAGCGGACTTAGCAGCAATAAGAAAAATAAAGCAAGCAATACTAACTTTAACATGTTTTTGATGCCCATACCTGAACATAAAATAATAGACAAGGCAATCATTCCAATAATGAATGATGTCCCAATGTCAGGCTGAAGCATAACAAAAACGCAAATCAATACGGTAAAGATTACCGGAGGCAATGCTCCCTTTCCAAAGTGCCATATGTACGATTGCTTTTTTTCGTATACAGCTGATAAATAAATAATGGCGGAAAGCTTGACAAATTCTCCCGGCTGAATGGCTCTTCCGGCAACTTTAAACCAGCTTTGCGAACCGCCGGCAACATGTCCAAAAATAAATAACAGCCCGAGAACAGCAATCGATCCAAAAAACAAAATTCTTATAAATTTTCCGTTCAGCAGAGCGCGGTACGGAAAAAACATCATAACTAGAAAAGCTATCGTTGCAAGCAGGAGCGAGGACAATTGCTTGCGAAAAAAATAATCGCTTTCCGTATAATACCTCGTGACTGCCATGATCATACTTGAACTGTACACCATGACCAAGCCGAAACCGCATAATAAGAAAACTGCTAAAATAAGCGAATAATCATATGATTTTAAAATTCGTTTCAACATGTTCATCTTCCTTACGACTTGCTGCTCTTCTTGTTGCAAAATAAATACACAGTCATTGTTTTCATAAGTGTAAAGAAAATTTATTTTCTATTATACTTTGAACAATTCATTTTCTCAATGGCAAAATAAAAATTGCGAAGGAACACCTATTGTGGAAGGTCGATATGAGAAATGGAAAAGATAAAATAAAAGCCCAAACCTTTTTTTTACCGGTTTGAGCAAGCTTTTTATTTTCGTACAAATGCCTCGTGCAGAGCTGACAGCTCACGCTCAAGCTCATCAAGCAGAGCTTTTCCCTCGCGTTCTTCAATCAGGCCTAGTCTGACAGCAAAGTCAATTTCCCGAGATAATCCGAACATTTGCGTATCTAAAACCTCTTCATAAAGAGGACATTGAGGCATTGTCAAATTGTCCATTTGTACTTTAATCAATTTCATGATTTTATCTGCATCCGCCTTTAAAAGCGAAAGAGCCTTTTCCCGGTGACTAAGAACCATTTCAAATGATGCCATCTGAATCCCTCCGTTCCCCATTAAGGAATCCCTATTCTATCTATTAATATTAAATGTTATAAAGGAAAATTGCAAGGAAACACGCACCCTCCTTCCCTAATAATTTTAAAGTTGTTCATATATATGTATGAACCTTCCAAAAAAATGCTAGAAGAATTCGTCTGATTGATTTGCCGCGTCTGGACTCAGCCGCCTGACTGTCGCCTTTTTGAACTGAAATGGGCAACGGAATGTGACAAAATCCATAAAAGCGCTTATACTTTAACGTGGAGGGATGCTCATGAGCGATATTATTCAAATAAAAGGGAATGTAAAATTTCCAATTACTTTGGACCCAGGTGTTTGGATCTTTGATGACCGCCGCATTGATTTAAATACATATTTTGATCAAGGCCGCAAAGAGGAAAACATAGAAGAGGACTATGTGCAAAAAACAGCAAATCAATGGCAACGGGAGATTCAGGAGGGAGCTGTATTTCCGCCTACTTTAAAAACGGAACAAAAATTTGAAAAAGAAAAGGTGCTTACCGGGACTTTCGGCATGCCGCTTAAACCGTTTTTATCAAATGCTGAACCGTTAACGAACGCCAAAACGGTCGTTTTTGAAACCGAAAACGGCGAAGTCGAAATGCCGATTGAAAAAGCAGAAGAATGCATTTTGGCATTCAGCAAGGAAGGAAAACCGCTAAAAGAAGACGGCCCTGTCCACATCATTTACGGAGATGGCTCGAACCGCCATGATCCAATTAAAAAGGTGAGAGCAATAATCGTAAAATAATTTTTGGGGGTGTCTAATAAGTCGTTTTACGGCTTATTGACGCCCCCATTAATGTTTTAGAAACGTTGATATATCGGTGTTTATTACCAATGGCGATTTGACTTTCTGGACAATCCCTTTTTTTCCATTGCTCACAATTTGAGCAGAATCGCAAATGTTAGCGCAAAAAATCTTTTTGGATGCTGCAAAGAGCTTAAGATAAATCAGCTTCTGCAAAGCTCACACTTTTATCTCTGACCCCTGAGGCTTTTGAAACTACAGCATCTCACTTTTTCATAACAAATCTGCTGCTATTTGCGCCAATTGGGATCGTTCGCCTTTCAGTAATTTTACATGCCCGGCAATTGCTTGATCTTTAAATTTTTCCACTACATAGGTCAACCCATTGTTATATTCATCTAAATAAGGATGATCAATTTGTCCTGGATCCCCCATCAACACAATTTTGCTTTTTTCGCCAACTCTTGTTAAAATCGTCTTCACTTCATGTTTCGTCAAATTTTGCGCTTCATCGATGATGATAAATTGTTCCGGGATGCTCCTGCCGCGAATATAAGTCAGCGCCTCCACCTCGATCGAATTCATACCTGCTAAAATCGCATCAAGCTCGCCAGCTTTTTTCGTATTAAATAAATATTCTAAATTATCCCATATTGGCTGCATCCAAGGCCTCAGTTTTTCTTCTTTTTCTCCCGGCAAAAAACCGATATCTTTTCCCATTGGAACAATTGGTCTGGCGACAAGAAGCTTTTTATATGATTCCATGTCTTCTGTTTGCATCAGCCCGGCCGCTAAAGCCAAAAGCGTTTTTCCTGTACCTGCTTTGCCGATCAAAGTCACGAGCTGAATATCGTGTCTCATTAATAGTTCAAATGCCATCGTTTGTTGAACATTTCTCGGCTGAATTCCCCAAACATGGTCATGCTGAAAAACAAGCTTTTTCAATCTTTTCCCTGTTTTATCGACAATCCCAATGGCAGATGATTTGCCTCCTAAAGCATCCTTCAGCAAAATAAATTGATTCGGATAAAAAGGATGATTGGTTATTTCCGACAGCAGCAGCTCATTTTTCTCATAAAATCGGTTTAAGTTTTCCATACTTATGTAAAGGTCAAGAAACCCTGTATAGATATGGTCAATTTCTACTACACGGTCACTCAGAAAATCTTCAGTATGAAGTCCAATCGCATCTGCTTTCACTCTCACTAAAGCATCTTTGCTGACTAAAATTACCGATTTTCCATCTTTCTTTGATTGCTCTTCCAATGATAAATTTTTGGCTACTGCCAAAATTCGGTTATCATTTGTTTTTTCCACGAAAATCTCCTGCAGATCATGAAACGAACGATGATTTAATTCAATTCTTAAAGATCCGCCGTTTGGCAGAGGAATTTTTTCGTGCAATTTCCCTTGTTCCCTCAACTGATCAATGATTTTTGAAACTTGGCGCGCATTTCGTCCAACTTCATCCATATATCTTTTTTTGGAATCCACCTCTTCAAGAACAACGGCAGGTATTACAACTTCGTGCTCATCAAAGGAAAAAATGGAATTCGGATCCTGCAACAAAACATTCGTATCCAGCACATATATCTTGCCCAATCTTTCTTCCTCCCTCATCCGAAATTATTGGAGGCTTCCTTAGCTAAAATATATGTCTTTATGAATAAAGATAGAAGGTTTATTAAACAATAAATAAAGAAAGATGCTGCCTAAGCCGATGTCTTCTACAATCCAGTCGGGAGTTAACTCCGAAAGATTCAGGCTTCTTTATAAGTTTTGTAACTAGAACCAATGTTATTCGTCAAAGACGGAAGCACGAAATAAGTAATGGATTACTTTACACCTTACTTGTAAGAAAAGGAGTGATAGCATGCGCAGCTTTTTGATGTTTATTTTGCTTGTCGGCTTATATTTAAACGGTTGTTCCACAAACGAAAATGCACGAGAGGAAAATCGTAGTGAAAACTATTCAAGAACAATTACTGTCAAAGATTCCGTGCGGGAAAATGTTGATCGCAAATCCGGCCAGGAAATCGCCCGCCGCTTGGCAAAAATAGCCGAAAATGTTCCAGATGTAAATGATGCAACTGCAGTTGTTCTTGGAAATTATGCAGTCGTCGGAATTGATGTCGACAAAAAGCTGGATCGTTCAAAAGTTGAATCGATTAAGTATTCCGTTGCAGAATCATTAAAAAACGATCCTTACGGGGCTTATGCTGTAGTTATTGCCGATCCAGACACAAATGAACGAATCCGCCAAATTGGAGAGGAAATTCAAAACGGCCGGCCCATTGGCGGCATTCTAGATGAGCTCGCTCAAATCGTCGGAAGATTGATGCCGGATCTTCCTGGTGACGCGACAGACAATCAACAAAAGCAGCCGATGAATGAAAAAGATCAGCTTCCGAAGTCAAAAAATCAAGAGCTGAATAAAGAACAGCGTGATCAATCAAACCAAAAACAACAATAAAGACATTAAAACGCTTAAGTCCGAAGCTTAAGCGTTTTTCATTGCTTTCAACACCTTTTAGTCAAAATCCGATGATATTTTGTCATATTTAATAAAATAACAACTCATAAAACATTGTTTCACTATCGACCTGCGCGGCTGAAGATCAGTATGTCTATTCATTTTAATAATAGCTTGACTATCGCCGGATGATTCACGATCCCAAGTCGGAACGGAAATGCAAATGGCTTTGGTTTGGATAAAGAGTATTGACCTGTCTCACAATGTTTTTTGCAATGCTCGAAAGTGGCTCAATAGCTTATTTTTCTGTTTTTTCTTATAGAAATTGTATTGTATGTAAGTCGTATAAAGCCGCTGCTGACTTGATTCTTTTGCAAAGTTGCAAAAGAAATTGTGTGAGCGGAGGCAAAACGTGATATACTATGCGAGAGGCGAGAGAGTATAGAGGCGTGTTGTTTGGAAGCAATCCAAACTATCATCGAAGCCTTTTGATACTGAAACGAACAACGTTGTACAAAGCTTAAAAATTTGATTAGAAAGTGTGAGATGCAAGATGAAAGTCAAATGTGTTTTATGCGATAAAATCGAAACAATTGATGACGAATCATTGAAGGCAAAACAGCTGAGGAATAGACCGATTCATACATATATGTGCAATACTTGCTATAATCGAATTACGGAAAAAACAAACAAAAGACTTTCAACTGGAAAATTCCGTTTGTACCGCGAAAGAAAAAGGAATGAGCTTTTTTGAGAACAGAAAAATACTCAGAAAAAAGTTAAACAGATGAAGGTGGTGCGCACTGGCACATACCGACATCTGTTTTGATTTTCTTTAAAGCTATGTGTTGTTTTCATTTTTTTTCGAATAGTAAAGCCGAATTTTATATATGCTTAAAATAAGGACAGCGACTACCAATCCTTCTGCAATCGGCAGAAAAATTGCCAAAAACGTCAGCACCGTACAGCCCAAAGCGAGAAATAAATAGATTATAGCAGACTTTAAAATCGGGAGCTTCTTAGCAAATCCCAGTTTATATACAATAATTGATAAAATCAGAATGGTAATATACAAAAACCACATTCCGACATCATGCTGCTCATAAACACGGAAAAGACGTGCAAAAAAAGACAGCCTTTCAATTACTTGTTCTTCTGTCACTACGTCCCTCCCCCTTTCACTCATTAGCTTTGACTTGACAGTTTTTTCTTTTTCGCTGCTTTTTCCCTCTCGTTTTTATCCAAGATTTTCTTTCTTAAACGAATCGATTGAGGCGTGACTTCACAATATTCATCATCATTTAAATATTCAAGCGCCTCTTCCAACGACATAATCCGAGCTTTTTTCATTCCGACCGTTTGTTCTTTCGTCGAAGAACGGATATTTGTTTGTTGTTTTACTTTACATATATTTACAACAAGGTCATTTTCACGATTATGTTCACCTACGATCATCCCAGCGTATACGTCTGTTCCGGGTTCAACGAAAATCGTTCCGCGATCTTCGACCTGTTGGATGCCATAAGAGGTAGCTTTTCCAGTTTCCATTGAAACAAGAACCCCTTGACGCCTTCCGCCAACTTGTCCTTTTTGCATAGGCTGATACGAGTCAAACGAATGGTTTATGATGCCGTATCCTCTTGTTAAAGACATAAATTCGGTCGTGTAGCCGATTAATCCGCGCGATGGCACCATAAAAATCAAGCGGACTTGTCCATTTCCGTTATTGATCATGTCGACCATTTCCCCTTTGCGCGCGCCCAATGATTCCATGACAGGACCTGTGTATTCCTCTGGAACGTCCACCTGCACCCGTTCAACCGGTTCGCAAAGTACTCCATCGATTTCTTTTACAATTACTTCAGGCTTCGAAACTTGCAGCTCATACCCTTCCCTGCGCATGTTTTCAATTAAAATGGATAAATGAAGCTCGCCTCGCCCTGATACTATCCATTTATCCGGGGAATCCGTCGGCTCCACTCTTAGCGAAACATCTGTTTGCAGTTGTTCATGCAGCCTTTCTTCGATTTTTCTCGCCGTCACATATTTTCCTTCTCTGCCTGCGAAAGGGCTGTTGTTAACTAAAAACGTCATTTGCAGCGTCGGTTCATCAATCCGAAGAACAGGTAGCGCCTCTTGATGATCAACTGGACAAACCGTTTCCCCGACATTAATGTCTTCCATTCCAGAAACAGCGACAAGATCACCAGCTTTTGCCTGTTCAATTTCCAATCGTTTTAATCCTTTAAATCCAAACATTTTCGTAACACGGAAATGCTTCACACTTCCGTCAAGCTTCATTAATGCGACTTGTTGTCCGACTTTCATCTCTCCGCGAAAAATGCGGCCGATGCCGATCCGCCCAACATAGTCGTTGTAATCCAGCAGCGCCACCTGGAATTGAAGGGGTTCTGAGCTGTTATCAACAGGTGCAGGAATATGTTCGATAATCGCATCAAATAGAGCTTCCATATTTTCATCCTGTTTAGTTGGATCAGTGCTTGCCGTTCCGTTGATGGCCGAAGCATAAATAACCGGAAATTCTAATTGATCATCGTTTGCATCAAGCTCAATAAACAGCTCAAGCACTTCATCGACAACTTCTTCAGGCCGGGCAAACTCTCTGTCAATTTTGTTCACGACGACAATCGGTGTTAAGTTTTGTTCCAACGCTTTTTTCAAAACAAATCTTGTCTGCGGCATGCAGCCCTCATAGGCGTCGACAACTAGCAGCACGCCATCGACCATTTTCATAATTCGTTCTACTTCTCCGCCAAAGTCGGCATGACCAGGCGTATCTAAAATATTAATGGTCGTTCCTTTATATTCAATCGCCGTATTTTTGGCTAAGATGGTGATTCCGCGCTCGCGCTCCAAGTCATTGGAATCTAAAGCACGCTCCGCCACTTGTTCATTTTCCCTGAACGTTCCTGATTGGCGAAGCAATTGGTCAACCAATGTTGTTTTCCCATGGTCTACGTGCGCGATAATAGCAATATTGCGTAAGTCGTTTCTAACTTTCACACTGTCATCTCCTATTTGCTAAACTGAACCTAGGCTATTATACCATAAATACTGTGGAAACGTTGAACGTTTTTCGATAAACTAAAGATGGAAAGAGGCTTAAAGGCTATTAATGGTTTTCGTCTTGGATTGATGAAAGGAGGATGGGAATGGGCAACGGAAAATGGATATTTTGGGTTCTCGCCACCATTGCGGCGCTGCTTATTGTGTCGGTCGGCTTTGCAATAGGGGCTGGCAGCCTGTTGGGAGTAGTTGTTAGCATCATTGGAATTATTATTGTATTTGGACTCGGCTTTACCCAGAAAAAGAAAATGCGAGAGAAAGGATTATTATAAAGAATTTACATCTCGGCATCGGCCATTTTATACTTTCAAACGGTTTATGATACATAGATCGTCCCCTCTACTGATAGAGGGGCTTTATTACATGGCATTAGTTTCTTTCAAACCTACAAAAGACCCATCTTTTGTTTCACAATATGTTCGGTTTTAGCTAAAACTCATTTACAATAGCCTTTTTCAAAAGACCAGCCTGAAATGGAATGGATACAAAGAAGCTCCATTTTATGTAAATTTTTAAACGACCCGATTTTTTAGCCCTATTTACAAAACGTTGATTGCCACAACATTTCAATTGCTCCACACTTGTTCCATTTTTCTCGCTTGCCATCACGATGTGAAGTTTGCCAAACCAATACCAACTCTTTCATATTTTTATAAGAGAACTTTTTATACTGCTTTCTTCATGCTTGTTTTTTAGCAAGCTATGATGATCTATAAGCTGTCAACAGCATTTGCAGCTTTATATTTTCCCTTTAATATACTCCTCGATAATTTGTTGATGAATGGTTTGATTAGCGGTGAAAATGCTTTGCTTTTTAAGCAAATCGACTGGTTTTCCGTCAAGCGTTGTCGTAACCCCGCCTACTTCGTCGACAAGGATTAAACCTGCCGCAAAATCCCAAGGAGCAAGTCTCATTGTAATATAGCCGTCCAGCTTGCCTGCGGCTACATAGGCAAATTCAAGAGCGGCTGAACCAAATGATCTCGTTCCTCTTAAACGTTTGACAAGCGGACTTAAAATTGCCGGGTCAATTCGTCTGTTTTCCACCAGCCATGATGCATTCAAGCCGATGATGGATTCTTCTATTGTTTTCTTTTGTAACGGCGGAAGCTCCGTTTTGTTTAAATAGGCGCCGTTCCCCCTTATCGCATGGTACATTTCATCTCTGACGACATCATAAATCAGTCCTATTTGACCGACACCATCCGCAAAAACAGCAACCGAAATGCAGAAATTCCGCTTTTGATGTACAAAATTCATTGTGCCGTCAATCGGATCAATTATCCAAATGATACCGTCCAATGATTTCAATTCATGACCGGAACCTTCTTCTCCTAAAATGCTGTGTTCCGGAAACGTTTTGCGAATATGTTCCCAAAAGAAACGCTCTACTTCCCGGTCAATATTCGTCACTAAATCGTTTGGACTTGATTTCGCTTCAACGACCAGCTTTTGTTGAAATGATTGGCGAATTCTTTCACCAGCCTCATAAATCCATTGCTTTGCTTTTTGATCTATTTCATGCCAGTTCATCTATCTTACCCACTTTCTATTCAATCACCTTTTTTAGCATACTGTAAAGAAATGGAGAAAATCAAGTTTTTCACCTTTTTCTTTGCAATATTTCACCCACATTATTTTTCTTTCTCTGTCGGTTTGTGCTACAATGTGGACAAACAATACAAGGAGGATTTTTATGGATTTTGTGCCATTTGTGAAGGAAGATTTTGAAGTTTTTCAAATAGACGGTTTAGAAGCGAGAATGGATGAGCTAAAAAAACGGGTGCGCCCAAAACTTGAAGCGCTGGGACAGCATTTTGCACCTACTTTGTCTGCTTTGACGGGAGATGAAATATTTTATCATGTAGCAAAACATGCCCGCCGTACCGTTCATCCTCCCAATGACACATGGGTTGCATTTGCAAACAGTAAACGGGGTTATAAGAAGCTCCCCCATTTTCAAATCGGATTATGGAGCACACACGTCTTTGTTTGGTTTGCCATTATTTATGAATCCCCTGTGAAAGAAGAAATCGGAAAACAATTTCTACAGAATTGGCAGCAAATCCGAAAGCAAATTCCTGAAGATTATTTCTGGTCAGCCGATCATACAAAACCAGATGCGGAAAAACAAAAAAATTTATCTGATGAAGAATTTCAACGAATTTTTCAACGTCTGCAATCGGTGAAAAAAGCAGAAATGTTATGCGGCATCAACCTTCCAAAAAATGAAGTTCTCTCCATGAGCAGGGAGCAATTTTTGGAAAAGGTTGACGAGACGTTTAAAACGTTAATGCCACTTTATCAAATCACACAAAAAAGCACTGTTTAAAAATGGTCAGGATGCGCTGCATCGCTGACCATTATTTCTTTTGAAAACAATTAAGCAATGCTGGACCATTTCCGCCTTATCTCTTTCGCCTGTTCAATGATTTCGTCAAACAGTTCCGCAACGGACGGAATATTTTTTACCAGCCCTACAGATTGACCGGCCCATGCGTATCCTTCCTCGATTTTGCCTTCATAGATATATTTTTTGTTCGCTTCTCCACTAATGAAATCTTTTAGCGACTCATAATCTCCTCTTTCTCTTTCAATTTCCAAAATTTTTTCGGTCCAATTATTTCGAAGCGCCCGACCTGGTGCCCCTAACGACCTTTTAATAATGACGGTATCAAGTTCAGTACCGTTGACGATTGCTTCTTTATATAACGGGTGTGCATGAACGCATTCCTTCGTTGCAATAAAACGAGTTCCCATTTCAATCCCTTCAGCTCCAAGAGCCAATGCTGCCATTAGTCCCCTCCCGTCCGCAATGCCTCCAGAAGCAATCACCGGAATGGAGACAGCTTCCACTACTTGTGGAATTAATACGAAATTGCCGATATCGTCTTTTCCTAAATGACCGCCGCCTTCCTGTCCGACGACCATCACTGCATCTGCTCCAAGCTCTTCCGCTTTCTCCGCTTGTCTTCTTGCCGCAACGAGAACTAGTTTTTTTACATCGACACCTTTTAATTGGTCAAAAAGCGGAGCCGGGTTCCCGCCAGTGATGGAAATGACCGGCACTTTTTCTTCAATCGCCACATCAAGCATGTCGGAAAATGGACGGCCATGCTGACCGATGGCGAAGTTCACTCCAAACGGCTTATCCGTTTTTTGTTTCACCTTCCGTATTTCCTCTCGAAGCGCAGCTGGATTCGGAAGAGACATAGCCGTGATTTGACCGAGCCCTCCTGCATTGCTTACTGCACTTGCTAATTCTGAATACGCTAAATAAGCAAGTCCCCCTTGAATGATCGGATATTTAATTCCTAGCAATTCGGTAATTTTTGTTGAAAATACCATGTTTACCCCTCCCCATTTCGTATTATTCTTTTTCCACGCATTAAATTCCTTCTTTATTAAAACGTAGCTCAAACAAAGAGAAGCACAAAGATTTTCAAAACCATATTCAGTGCCTTTTGCAGGTTTTATAGGAAAGTGCTATAATTTCATTTGTTTTTAATTTTGGGGAACCTTTAAAAAGTAGGTGAAAAGGAAAATTGTCACAGCATGATACACCATTGTTTACAGGTCTTTTAGAACATATTCAAAAAAATCCAATTCAATTTCACATTCCCGGCCATAAAAAAGGAGCCGGAATGGAGCCAAAATTCCGAGAATTTATCGGACATAATGCTCTCGCGATGGACTTAATTAATATCGGTCCTTTGGATGATCTTCATTCGCCAAAAGGAATTATTAAAGAAGCACAAAAATTGGCTGCTGAAGCTTTCGGGGCCGATCACACCTTTTTCTCGGTACAAGGTACGAGCGGAGCCATTATGACAATGGTCCTGTCGGTTTGCGGACCTGGAGATAAAATTATTGTTCCAAGAAATGTTCATAAATCGGTCATGTCAGCAATCATTTTTTCAGGGGCTTCCCCCGTTTTTATACATCCTGAAGTGGATAAAAACCTCGGCATTTCTCACGGAATAACGACAGAATCAGTTGAAAAAGCTCTTCAGCAATATCCTGATGCAAAAGGGCTTTTAGTCATTAATCCAACGTATTTCGGAATCTCAGCTGATTTAAAACAAATCGTAAATATTGCTCATTCATATAATGTCCCTGTTCTTGTAGACGAAGCGCACGGCGTCCACATTCATTTTCATGACAAGCTGCCATTATCCGCCATGCAGGCAGGGGCAGATATGGCGGCAACTAGCGTTCATAAGTTGGGAGGATCGATGACGCAAAGCTCTATTTTAAATGTTCGGGAAGGTCTTGTGTCTCCTGACCGTGTTCAATCGATTTTAAGCATGCTGACTACGACATCGACATCCTATTTGCTTCTTGCATCACTGGATGCAGCTCGAAAGCAGCTGGCAACGAAGGGCTATGAATTATTAGAGCAAACGATTCAATTGGCGAATCAGACAAGAAGTGAAATTAACAAAATTGATCATCTATATTGTGTAGGAGAAGAAATTTTGGGAACGAATGCAACGTATGATTATGATCCGACAAAATTAATTATTTCTGTGAAGGAACTAGGCATAACGGGATATGATGCAGAGCTGTGGTTAAGAGAACATTACAACATTGAAGTGGAGCTTTCCGATCTGTACAATCTGCTCTGTCTGATCACGCCCGGTGATACAGAATATGAAACATCACTTTTAATAAAAGCGCTTCGTGCTTTGTCAAAAGAATTTTCCCATCAGGCAAACAAGCAAGCGGAAGTCTCTGTCCTTCTGCCCGATATTCCTGTTTTGGCGCTGACACCTAGAGATGCTTTTTATGCAGAGACGGAAATGGTGCCTTTTGAACAATCTGTCGGACGCATTATTGCAGAATTTGTCATGGTGTACCCACCGGGCATACCGATTTTCATACCAGGAGAAATCATCACTAAAGAAAATTTACATTACATCCGAAAAAATTTAGATGCCGGCCTGCCTGTTCAAGGTACAGAAGATCCAACTCTTTCCTACATTCGCGTTATTAAAGAGCATAAACCGATTAAATGAGAAATCGCTGAAGAAGCTTTATAAATCCATACATTCGAGGACAAGTCGAAAAACGGATGAAACCAAATTTTGCTGAAGATCGATCATAAAATAATTTTGCTGCGGTAATGGCTAAAACCATTACCGTATTTAATTTATAATAATATTCAATTCTTTTAAAAGGAGCGACAACAATGAAAGAATATCAATTTCCCGTTCCGCCTATTTTTATTTTACTAATTGGTGTTATTTCTATTTCATTTTCTTCTATTTTTGTTAAATGGTCTGATGCGCCTGCATCTATATTAGGAATGTATAGACTGCTTTTTACGGTGATCGTTATGCTGCCGTTTCTCCCTTGGAAGAAAATCAAAACAGGAGCTATTAACATTCAATGGAAGGATTGGATTCAACTACTTTTATCTGGAATCTTCCTAGGTTTTCATTTCTTATTTTGGATGGATTCCCTTAGATATACAACAGTAGCAAGTTCAATGATTATAACGACATTAGAGCCTGTATTTGTTATGATCGGAGCTTATTTTATTTTTAAAGAGAGAACAAACCTTATTGGGATTGTGAGTATTTTTATAGCTGTTAGCGGTTCAATCATTATTGCATGGGGAGATATTAATCTTTCTACAAAAGCATTATATGGAGATTTCCTTTCATTAGCAGGAACGTTAGCAGTAGCCATTCATATGCTTTTTGGACAAGTATTATGCAAAAAAATTCCAACATCAATATATAGTTTTTGCGTGTTCTTTATAGGTGGATTTGTATTATTGATTTACAATCTTAGTTACGAGATCCCGCTGATTCATTATTCAGTTCATGATTGGGGCATATTTGTACTTCTAGCACTAGTCCCCAATATTTTTGGTCACGCATTATTTAATTGGCTTTTAAAATATTTGGATGCTACGACAATTTCAATGAGTATTTTAGGTGAACCAATAGGGGCAATTATATTAGCATACTTATTTTTAGGAGAAGCTACATCTATTTCCCAAATGATTGGCGGAGCGCTATCTTTAATTGGAGTCAGTATGTTTTTGAAAAATAAAGGACTTTCAAATAAGGAATTGACTACGAATGCTTCTGTAAAAAGTGCTAATACATAACTAAAATATGGACGACGGCCTTCCTGCTTCGTGGGGAAGGTCTTTCATTAAAAAAACAGTTAATAGAAGTAATGAAATATTTTTTGATAAACAAACGGTAAAACGGAAGCAATAATTAAACCTGTAACAATTGAAGATATGGTGAAGATGATGAACTTCCGAAGCGATATTTCTTTCCTCTTAAAAGCGATGATGAATACCCTTATCATAGAAAAGACAGTAATAAATATAATAATTGCCGAAAAGACGCTTGCTGCCATTACCTCCATTGTAAAGCTCCTTTCACAAAAGTCCTTTAGCTACATTTTACCGCCTAATGAATGGAATAGACACCACTTTTTATACTTTTATTGAAAAGACATCGATAACAAACTTCGCTATATCGAATTGCTGCCAGTTCCAATATTGGCTGCGAAATTTGTCGTAACTCCAATAAATTTTTCATCCAACCTTTTATGCACAAGTGACATTTGGTATATGTTTCATCAATCTTTACAAACCGCATCGCTGTCGTTTTAACACTTAAAAACCGCAATGACCGTACTTACTGAAAAAGACAAAGGTGAATTGATAAAAAATGAATTCAAACGATGTTTTTCTGTCTTAGCTCTCAATCACAATCCTGCAAGCATCCATTCCATTAAGATCACCAGCATTTGCTTTACATAAAAAAAAAGCTGCCTTAAAGACAGCCCATTTATCTTAAACCCCTTTGTTACACGTGTTATTCAATATGTTATTGATGATTGCTTTTTATACGATTCTTTTCTGTACAGCAATTGTTGCATTTACCATACAATACCGTAACTTTTTCATCATCAAAGAAATGAATTGTTGAATTGCAGTCTTGACAGACAATTGTTCCCATCCTGTATTCCCCTTTTCCATATAGCGTCATAAAGAATAAAGTGGAGACAAAATGACCTGATAGTTATATATTAATATGTCACATTATATTCGTCAAGCAGAAAATTGTATAACACATTTATTTTTTTTTGCATATAACTACCTTCCCCTACAATATGAAGGATGACATTTTGAGGAACAGGAATTTTAATGAAATTTCTTGAATCTGCTTGAATTCAGAAACTTGTCTATTCCCTGAAACACTGCTATTGAGAGAATTTTTACTAAAATAAGCATCAGTTGATGGTGCATCTTTAGCGTTTGCATGAGCCATTAATTCTTTGTATCCAGGAATAGAATTACGTCCACTACTATGATTTCCATTTACAACGGAATCAAGGGCTAGAGAAGTAGCAACAATACCCGAATCATACATCTCAACAACAGGCTCCTGACCTCCTGCGCCGTAATACAATATCGCTCGGACACTTTCATTTCTATAAATATCGCCTGCTTTGTATGAAGAACCAGTCGGAGGACTACCCTTATAGTGATCCATACAAAAAGCAATTCGCCCGTCTACTCTGAACACTCCAGCCGTATAAATTCCATAGTGTGCCAGTCTAAATAATCAATTCTAGGTGCAGCTTTTGCTTGTTCCATTTGCAAAGATGGAAAAATTATTAAAAAAGTTAAGAGAAAGATAAATACAACCTTTATTTTTTCATGAATGACCTCCCTCTAGAAATAAATGATTTTCTCCAACATTCTCGTTCATTCTCACAATTTCATGGTCATTTGTTCGAAGTTTCCTCATGTGCCTTGGCAAGAACCCCCTCTTTCGGAATTTTCCGATGCATTGGAGGGCGGCTATCTAAAACTCCTCTAGAGGAGTTTTCAGAATATTTTTTGATCGCGCGTTTTCTTTCCCCACACGATTCATGGCCGCTTACCCTCCCATGTCTCGCGGGTTCATTTCCTCACATTCCTGCGTCCGGCGTGTCCATGAGGTGGAGGCCGAAAATGCTCCTATGCGGGGTCTATACCCTAATGGAATTAATACGGTTCGGCTCTGCGCTTCGATTGTGTTCCCATGTCCTTAGGGGTCGAACGACTTTGTTGTGACTTGCCTTTTACCTTTAGGCGGCTTCCTGCATCGAGAGTTGAGGCATGTCTTGAAGCAATTTTTCACAGTCAAACTGGAAACGTTTGGTGGCCATGGTATAAAACACACGAATCAGTTTACAGCTTAGGGCGATGAGCGATTCTTGTTTTTTGAGCGGGTGATCCGGCCGCGTCGTGTAGTACTGGTGCAGGGCTTTAAAGGCCGGGTTATGCACCACCAGCGGACGAACAACAAGGTATAAGGCTTTACGCAGTCTTTTTCGCCCACGCTTGGTGATTTTAGTCTGCCCTTTGAATTTCCCGGATTGATGCAAGATTAAGGTCAGCCCAGCAAGGTTTTGGATTTGACGCGGGTGCTCATAGCCCGCGATGTCTCCAATCTCACCGAAGAAGGTCGCCACAGTCAGCACACTGACACCCTTCATTGCGATCATTTCTTTGGCTCCTGGAATCGGTTTGACCAACTGCTCAATCTCTTCATCGATGTCGGCAATACTTTCTTGAAGGTGCTCATACTGTTTCAATAGACTTTGGATTTCGCGTTTGGCCATTTGTGTTCCGACGGTCAATCCGACCGAACGCTCGGCGGCTTGTCGCAGTTCGTTTGCCTTTTTGATGCCAACGCCCCGCTTGACGATCAGTTTCCACTGCTCGCCGACATGGCTGTGATCTCGTCCGGCAGTGGAAAATGGGTGAGTGTATACAATGCTGTTTTGCCATCCAAGTCTTTAAAAACGGTACGGAATTCTGGAAAATAACGATCCAGCCAGTTGTCAATTCGCCCCTCGGTGATTTGCAGATCATTGGACAGCTGATCGCAAATTTTAAGGCCTTCGCGCAGTTCGGCATAGACGCCTTCCTGCAAGCTTGGTACGGCGTATCGGCCGTCTTTGATCATTTGGTCGATGACGTAGGCATCTTTCGTATCCGTTTTGGCCGGTGAGTTGTCATCCAGCTCTTTGGCTTTTTTACATACATCGGATTCACGACGACGAACGGGATTTCCTTGGCTCTCGCGTAATACGCAAGATTGAACCAGTAGTGTCCGGTCGGTTCGCAACCGAGGATGACATGTGTTTTTTTAAGAACTAAATAGGAGCATTCCTGTAATGAAGAAATTTGAGGTTTGAACAAAAATGAGCCTTCTTGGTATAGTACAGGATGTCAATGTATCGACTCCGAAATTAGAAAACCAAGGAGGACTCGAATTATAACCGCAATAAGAAGTTGAAGAAAATCACACCGGAAACATTGGTTGTCGGAATTGACATTGCAAAGGAAAAACACGTTGCCAGGGCCGTCGATGACCGCGGCTATGAATTTGGCAAGCGACTGATCTTTGAAAACAACATAACCGGTTTTGAGCGACTGTTGGCATGAGTGTCCGAGAAGCAGGAAGCCTAGTTTAAAAAATCTTTTTTATATCGAACGGCTAGATAGATTGCTGATGCGAAGAATGCAAGAGAATATTTAAATAAGAAGAAAATTTGCCACATATATTCTTTCGGGAAAATCACGTCGCAAAAAATTACTCCACCTAACATTATGAGGGCACTTTTTAAATTTATTTGATTTGTTCTTTCGTCAGCCTTACCCATTTTTTTTGAAATACGTATGTCAGAATCCCTCCGACTAAAAGCAATACAATACCGATACCAATAAGCATATTCCAATTACCAGTTGATTCTTCCGCCCAGGTTTTTAAGGGATAAAAGATTTTATTTGATATTTCTGATATAGACTCAATTTTCATTTTGATCATCTCCTTTCACATAAGTAAAAATATCGTTTACATCAACATTAAAAAAATTGGCAATTCGAAAAGCTAACAGCAAAGTCGGAACATAATTTCCTTTTTCCATTACGTAGATGGTTTGTTTGGAAACCCCGACTTTATCTGCTAATTCTTGCTGAGACATTCTGGCAAGTACACGGTATTCATAAACCCTATTTGATATCGAATCACCAAAATCCCTCTTCATGACCATCACCTCTTGAATCAAATTATAAACTAACTTTTACAAAAGTAAAGTAAACTTTATATGACAAAACAGAAGTACACAGAATTGCAGAGAAAAAGTACAGAGTCTGCACAAAATAAAAAGGCTTGCCAGCCCCTAAAATAACTCCTACTGTATAGATTGAGCGATCTTAACAGTGGGAGGAAATGAAAGGATGCTAGCAATGCCTGAAGTTAATTATATCAAACATTTATGAGAGAAAGAAGATTTGTCAATAAATGAAATTGCAAGAAAGACTGGCCGTAATTGGAGGACAGTTAAGAAATACGCAGATGGAGAAAGTTTTGAAGAAACTCTTACCTTTAGGAAAAGAGGAATGATGTATGAGGAGGGGTACGGAGAAATCGTAGATTATTGGCTTGAGGAGGACATGAAACTTAAGAGAAAAGAAAGAAGAACCAATAAGAAAATATATGAACAGCTTAGAGATGAACATGGGTTTAGGGGATCTTATCGGACTGTGTGCGAGTATATTCAATACCGGAGACCGCAAATTAAAGCTGCAAATATTGAAAGTTATGAGCGTTTAGAGCACCCTCCTGGAGAAGCACAAGTGGATTTCGGTAACATGACTGTTGTAAAAGATGGAGCCTATAAGGATATAAAGGCACTTGTCATGAGTTTTCCACAGAGTAACGCGGGATTTTCCTACCCTCTTCCAAGTGAAAATACGGAATGTTTCCTAGAAGGATTAAAACAACTGTTTCATCAGGCGGGGGGAGTTCCAACCTATTTAAGAATTGATAACTTAGCTGCAGCAGTTATTTCAATTGGTAAAGGGGACAAGCGAACATACACTGACTCTTTTATTAGATTTAAATGTCACTATGGCTTTGAAGTTCAACCGTGTAACCCGTCTAGTGGACATGAGAAAGGCAATGTGGAAAAGAAAGTTGGTTATACAAGGAATAATTTGTTTACAACGGAACCAATAATGGAAAGTTTTCCGCAATTAGCGACTTGGATGAAAGAAGAAATGGAAAGTCTTTGCTGCTCACTCTTCCGAATATATTCCACAAAAGGAAAAATTACTATCTGGAATCCTTTGGCCATATCAATGAAATCTATGCGAAAAAAGTTTTTAATTAAACAAGGAAATGTTTTATATGGGGATGGGGACATTTTTTTGGTTCAAAGTAGCTTTCAAATGGCCTATATATCTTTATGATCATTTGCATTTACATGATTCATTGCTGAGTATGATCCATAACGTGCATCTAAAGTCTACAACCCAACAACTCAAACATTCGCTCTAGATATCATACTTCTCGTACACGATTTGAATTTTTTAATTTGTTTAAATAATATTTTATTTTTGTAACATTTGCATAACATTCAAAAGTGACGGAATCGAATATGTTAAAATGGCGTTAAGAAAAAATGAACACATTTTACCAGTTTTCTTTAAACGAAAGAGGTAGGACAATGGTGAAATTTATTGCTTATACCTATACCGTTGCCGTACTGCTTCTATTGTCATCTTGTATTGCTGATCCGAAAGACGATCACTCGATTTCAAGCTCCGACAAAAAACAAATTCTTTTTTTTACCGACCAAAAAATGATGGAAAAAGAATCAATTTACTACGATGCTTTATTAGATTTAAAAAAACAATTTCCAGAGGAAATGGACAATATGATGATCTACCAAGCTGATAACCCTGAATCTAAGCGGTTTAATATTAAAACATATCCTTCCATTATCGTGATGGATCATGACGGCATCATTTTGCATATTAAAGGATCAGTTTCAACAAAAGATGAAATTGTAGAGCCGGTCTCAGAAGTGCTTTCCGAATAATGAGAATGTCGGTTTGAGGTAATTAAGCGCTGAGAAGATTCTTTAGCTAAATAGGATTTGTGCTCAAAATCTCTGCACAACATATTTTTGTGAAAAAACTTTCACAACAGTGAGAGAATTGTTCCATCATTTATTTTTCATCATAAAAAACATACTAACATTAGTAGTACAGACCTAGGCCAAGGTTTGTGCTACTATTTTTTTATAGTAGAAGTGAAGGAAGGTCGAACATCCCCTGGGACCAAATAGAGTCCGTATTAAAAACAGACCAACTTCACATCCTTATTTGAATCAGTTTAGTATGTTGGGTCCGAAGAGACCGTGTATAAGAAAATGGAATCAATAAGGCAATGTGAAGAACTTCTATGTTTGGCTAAAAAGGAGAGGCAGAAAATATGAAACACGTAGTGGCATTTGATGTCAGTATGGGGAAAAGTACAATGGTCATTTATGACCGTTATCGTCAATGCGAATATGAGGGTGAAATAACCCATAACCGCTACTCTTTCGAGAAATTAAACGAAACCCTTATATCTTTAACACAAAAAGATGCACAGGCACCTGATATTGTCTTTGAAGCAACAGGCGTATATTCAAAACCACTAGAACGATTCTTAGGTGATCAAGGTTATATGTATTATCGAGTTAACCCACTCGAAGCGAATATTCAAATGGCTTCAATGAGGAGACAAAAAACAGATAAAAGCGACGCTCATGAACTTGCGAAAACTCACTTTAGAGTTGAACGTGAACAAACTTATCAAGAAGGGGAATATTATAAACAAATGCGTGCAATGACGAGATATTATGATGAATTAAGTAGTGAAATGACGCATTTATATAGTCGTTTACATGCGATTCTACAATTGAGTTTTCCCGAGTTAGAAAAGCTATTCAGTAAACGTTCTGCTTTATTTTTGAATGTCGTTCAATTATACCCTCATCCGGATCATGTGTTAGTTTGTTCAAAAACAGTGATTCGTAATCGTTTAAAAGCCAACACAAGAAAAAACTTATCATTGGCACGTGCTGAAGAAAAAGGGATCGCTTTAATCGAAGCAGCAAAAGAAGCGTATCCAGCAATTTCAAAAGATGATATTCGCTGTGAACAAGTGCGGGATTATGCCAAACGGATTGCAGACTTGAAGGAGAAAAGAGATCAACTTGTCCAAAAGATGGTTAAATTATCGAAAGATAAACAAGAGTATCAGATTTTAATTTCATTTCCAGGAATCGGAGAAACGACTGCAGTTCGTTTAATTGGAGAATTAGGAGATATTCGACGATTCAAAAACCATAAACAACTGAATGCTTACGTCGGTATTGATATTATGAGATATCAATCTGGGAATACCTTTTATAAAGACAAGATTAATAAAAGAGGAAATAACAAACTTAGAAAGATTCTATTTTACATGATCCAGACCATGATCCAACTACGGAAAAACACACAAAATCATATTGTAGATTATTATGATAAATTAAAAACGCAACCCCAGAGGAAACCTCATAAAGTTGCGTCCATAGCATGCGTGAATAAGTTCTTGAAATCGGCTTATCACCTTATCACACATAATCTGAAATACGATTACGAAAAGGCAACAATGCATCAGTAATCGTAAGTAAGATTATATCACAAAGACCTGACGAAAAAAATGGAAATCGTGAGGTCTATTTGTCATGCGAAAATTTATTTTGGAAGGAAGGGGTCCCCCTTCCTTCCAAAATAAAATCTATATTAACCAAATTATTTAATAAAAAATACTTGACTAGAGGTAAGAAGGTGTTGTCCAAAAAGTCAAATCCCCATTGAAAACAAATAATCATAAACACCGATATATCAACGTTTCTATAACATTAAAAGGGGCAGTCAATAAGCCGAAAAAACGACTTATTAGACTGCCCCTTTGGGCTGCATTACTTATTTATAATATGAATCGGTGTTCCAAGTGCAAGTTCGGCAGCTTCCATTGCAATTTCTCCTAATGTCGGGTGGCCATGAATCGTCAAGGCAATATCTTCTGCCGTCATGCCTGCTTCAATCGCAAGTCCAAGTTCAGCAATCATATCTGATGCGCTGACACCTGCGATTTGAGCCCCAATAACAAGGCCGTCTTCTTTTCGTGTAATCAATTTTACAAATCCATCGGTTGCATTTAATGACAATGCGCGACCGTTTGCTGCAAATGGAAACTTAGCTGCCACAATGTCAATTCCTTCGTCTTTAGCCTGTTGTTCCGTATATCCGACAGAAGCCAACTCAGGTTCTGAGAAGACAATGACAGGAATTCCGTTATAATCGATTTCAGAAGGTTTTCCAGAAATCGCTTCTGCAGCAATTTTCCCTTCATATGAAGCTTTATGAGCAAGTGAAGGTCCTGGAACGATGTCTCCAATAGCATAAATATTTGAAATATTTGTCCGGCACTGTTTGTCAATTTTAATGTAGCCTTTTTCATCGATTTCTACTCCGACTTGTTCGAGACCAAGTTCATCAGTGTTTGGTTTGCGTCCTACTGTAACTAAACAATAGTCCGCTTCCACTACTTGCTCTTTTCCTTTCGCTTCAAATGTCACTTTTACTCCGTCTTTTGTTTCTTCAACACCTTTTGCAAGTGCGCTAGTATGAATTTCGACATTTCCTTTTTTCTTCAACGCTCTTTTTACAAGAGCTGTCATTTGTTTTTCAAATCCTGGAAGAATTTCTTTGTCTCCTTCAATAATCACAATTTCAGTGCCGAAATTCGCATAAGCAGTTCCAAGCTCTATGCCAATGACTCCCCCGCCAATGATAACCATTTTTTTCGGAACTTCTTGCAGGGACAACGCTCCTGTTGAGTCAATGACTCGCTCAGAAAATTTAATGCTTGGAATTTCAATTGGACGGGAGCCAGTTGCAATGATTGCATTTTTAAATTTATACGTTTGAGCTGAATTTTCGTTTATGATTCTGACGGTGTTGCGATCAACAAAATATGCTTCGCCTTTTACAATTTCAACTTTATTTCCTTTTAAAAGGCCTTCAACACCGCCTGTAAGTTTTTTGACGACACTTTCTTTCCAAGCTTGCACTTTAGAAAAGTCTAGTGTTACATTTTCAGCTTTTATTCCTATATCTTCTGATTCTTTAGCCTCTACATAACGGTGTCCTGCACTAATTAATGCTTTAGAAGGAATACATCCAACATTGAGGCAGACGCCGCCAAGAGATCCTTTTTCAACGATCGTAACTTTTTGCCCTAATTGCGCAGCTCTTATTGCAGCCACATAGCCGCCGGGACCAGCTCCTATGACGAGAGTGTCAGTTTCAATCGGGAAATCTCCTACTACCATTTATTACGCCTCCATTAGTAATAATTGGGGATCATGCAATAAACGCTTAATATGGTTAAGCGCATTTTGTGCAGTTGCACCGTCGATCATTCGATGGTCAAAGCTTAAAGACAGCGCTAAAACAGGGGCTGCAACGATTTCTCCGTTTTTCACAACCGGTTTTTCAGAAATGCGTCCGAGACCTAGAATGGCTACTTCTGGATGATTAATGACAGGAGTAAACCATTGGCCGCCAGCGGAACCAATATTGGTTATCGTGCATGATGCGCCTTTCATTTCATTTGGAGTAAGTTTGCCTTCACGCGCTTTTGTTGCCAATTCATTAATTTCTGCAGAGATTTCAAAAATCGATTTTCGATCTGCATGCTTGACAACAGGGACTAAAAGTCCTTTTTCCGTATCAGCTGCAATTCCGATATTGTAATAGTGCTTATGAATAACTTCTTCTGTTTCATCATCAAACGACGTGTTTAATACTGGATATTTTTTAAGTGCTGATGTTAAAGCTTTGACAACATAAGGCAAATATGTAAGCTTAATGCCTTGTTCTGCCGCAATAGCTTTAAATTTCTTCCGATGTGCAACAAGCTCTGTTACATCGACTTCATCCATTAATGTTACATGTGGCGCAGTTTGCTTCGATTTAACCATCGCTTTTGCAATTGCTTTTCGAATACCGCTGATTTTCTCGCGGGTTTCTGGGAATTCTCCTTCAAGGACAACCGGAGCCGGCGCTGCTTTTTCTCCTGCCGATACGCCTGTTGCAGCTTCTTTTTCCACGTTTTCAACAGGTTTTGCTTCTTCTTGTCCACCTTTCAGATAAGCATCAATATCTTCCTTCAATATGCGCCCGCCGTTTCCTGAGCCTTGTACCAATCGAATATCAACGCCTTTTTCACGCGCATATTTTCGGACGGATGGCATTGCAATTACGCGTCGGTTAACATCTACGTCTTCTGAAGCAGACTGTGAAGCGTTGCTTTCCGCTTTTTGCTCTTCTGTGGAAGGCTTTTCTTCTTTTGCTGCTTCACCGCTTTCATCGCCTTTTGATTGATTTTCATAACCTGGAGCATCAATTGTGACTAATACTTGACCGACAGTTGCAACTTCCCCTTCATTCACTTTTAATTCTAATACTTTTCCTTTTACAGGGGAAGGGATTTCAACAACTGCTTTGTCATTTTGCACTTCACAAAGAACATCATCTTCATTGATTTCATCACCAGGTTTGATAAACCATTTTACTATTTCACCTTCATGAATGCCTTCACCGATATCCGGCATTATAAATTCAAAAGCCACAGATTTCAACCTCCTAAATAATTTTCAGTTGATGGCCGAAAAGAAGAAAAGATGATGCTCCTCTTTTTAGCCAATTAGAAATTCAATGCTTTTTTAGCCGTTTCAACGATATCTTTGTAGTTTGGAAGCCATACATCTTCCGCTTGTGAGAATGGATAGACAGTGTCCGGAGCTGCCACGCGGAAAACAGGAGCTTCCAAGCTAAGAATCGCTCTTTCATTAATTTCTGCAACAACATTAGCAGCAATTCCTGCTTGTTTTTGGGCTTCCTGCACGACAATCGCGCGGTTTGTTTTCTCTACTGAAGCAATAATCGTTTCTATATCCAGCGGACTTACTGTACGTAAATCGATCACTTCTGCTGAAAAGCCCTCTTTTTCAAGTTCGTCAGCAGCTTTTAAAGATTCATGCACCATTGCCCCGTAAGTGATGATCGAAATATCTTTTCCTTCACGTTTTATATCCGCTTTGCCGATCGGAATTGTATATTCTTCTTCCGGAACTTCATCACGGAAGGAACGATAAAGCTTCATATGCTCCAAGAAAATGACCGGATCATTATCCCGAATTGCTGAAATAAGCAACCCTTTTGCATCATAAGGGGTGGAAGGAATAACGACTTTTAAACCAGGCTGCTGCGCCATCAAGCCTTCCAAGCTGTCCCCATGAAGCTCAGGGGTATGAACGCCGCCGCCGAAAGGAGAACGAATGGTGATCGGAGCATGCCAGCGGCCCCCGGAGCGATAACGCAAACGCGCCATTTGTCCAGAAATGGAATCCATAACCTCATAAACAAAACCGAAGAATTGAATTTCAGCTACCGGACGAAAGCCTTGTGTGCTTAAACCGATTGCTAAGCCACCAATTCCTGATTCTGCCAGAGGTGTATCAAAAACTCGGTCTGGGCCGAATTCTTTTTGAAGTCCTTCTGTTGCACGGAACACACCGCCGTTTACACCAACATCTTCCCCAAATACTAACACATTTTCGTCGTTTTTCAGTTCCGTACGCAACGCATCAGTGATTGCTTGAATCATTGTCATTTGCGCCATGCTCACTTCGACTCCTTCTCTTTATAAATTTCATATTGTTCTTTTAAGTTATAAGGCCAGCTTCCTTCTTCAAACATAATGTTGATTAAGTCTGTCACTTTTTGTTTTGGAGTTTCATCCGCTTTTTTGATTGCTTCTTTTATATCTTCTTTCGCCTTTTCGATAACTTCGTTTTCTTCTTCCTCGCTCCACAATCCTTTTGCTTGAAGGAAGTTTCTGAAACGAACAAGCGGATCTTTTGCCTCCCACTCGTCATCAAGCTCTTTTGCGCGATATCTCGTTGGATCGTCTCCTGCCATTGTATGCGGACCGTAGCGGTAGCATAATGTTTCAATTAATGTCGGACCCTCACCGTTTATTGCCCGTTCACGCGCTTCCTTCACAGCTGCATAAACAGCAAGCGGATCCATTCCATCTACTTGTATACCAGGGATTCCAGCTGCAACAGCTTTTTGTGCAAGTGTTTCAGCTGAAGTTTGCACTTCTACAGGTGTTGAAATTGCAAACCGGTTGTTTTGAACGATGAAAATAGCAGGTGCTTTAAATGCCCCAGCAAAGTTTATTCCTTCGTAAAAGTCGCCTTGAGACGTTCCTCCATCACCTGTATACGTAACAGCAACTGCTTTTTTGCCGCGTTTTTTCAAGCCTAATGCTACCCCTGCAGCTTGCACATATTGGGCGCCGATAATAATTTGCGGTGAAAAAGCGTTTACGTCTTCAGGCATTTGGTTTCCATGAAAATGCCCGCGGGAATATAAAAATGCTTGATACAAAGGCAATCCATGCCAAACTAACTGCGGTATATCACGATAGCCCGGGAGAATGAAGTCCTCTTTTTCCAAGGCAAAATGAGAAGCAATTTGTGATGCTTCTTGTCCGGCAGTCGGTGCGTAAAAACCTAAACGACCTTGACGATTTAAAGAAATTGAACGCTGATCCAACACTCTGGTAAATACCATTCGTCTCATTAATTCCTTTAATTCTTCATCAGAAAGGGAAGGCATCGCATCTTCATTCACGACTTCGCCTTTTTCGTTTAAAATTTGGAACGTTTGGAATTCCTTGCGAATCGCATCAAATTGCTTTTCGCTGTCAACGACAACATTTTTCGCCTTTTTTGCCATTCAACACACCTCTTCGTTTCATTTTCTCAGCCTTTAAATTCATCCATAAAACTAGATTACCCCAAATTGTTCATGGAGACACACATTGCGGATCTTTAATTGCCAAAATCGTCAAGTACATTGCAAGATCGCTTTACAAACTGTATTAATTTTTTTATTTAAAATAGTAATACACATCGATTTCACTTCATAGTGTACACCCTTTTTTCACATGCGTCAATTAATTTGTTTATTTTTAAAACAATATATAAAACGCTTTCAAGATAATTGGAAATATTTTTGCTTTTAAATCTGTACTAATACAACAGATAATTCTGTATCACTATTACAGATACAGACGGAAGCGAATCATTTATCTGGAGAGCGTGTTGCTTCTCTATATAAATTACAGAAGAATTTATATAAATAAGGAAGTCTTCTAGGCAAACGTCTATACCTTTATTTTGCTTCATCATACGATGATATAGACATTTGACCTAAATAAGGCGATATGGAGTCCTTATGTGGAGGTGAAAGAGATGCATTATTATTACAATCCGTCTTATCATTACCCATCATACGGATATTTTCCAGTTTCAAACTGGACATTTGTATTGATCGCTGTGCTTTTTATTTTGCTCATTATTGTTGGCGCTGCCTGCTTAAACTATTAATTGATGATTGTCCGATTTTCGGGCAATTCTTTTTTTGTTTCTTTTAAAAGATTTATGTATAATGAAATTTGTTGATATAGGTTCAGGAGTGATTAGCAATGATTACAATGGAAGATATTATTAAGGAAGGACATCCAACTCTTCGTCAAGTTGCCAAGGAAGTGGAATTGCCCGCTTCTGAAGAGGAGAAAAAAATTTTAGCGGAGATGCTTCAATACTTAAAAAACAGTCAAGATCCAGAGATTGCAGAAAAATATGGATTGCGGCCTGGGATCGGTCTTGCCGCCCCGCAAATTAATGTATCAAAACGAATGATTGCCGTTCATGTGACGGATGAAAAAGGAAAATTATATTCGTACGGCCTGTTCAATCCAAAAATTGTAAGCCATTCAGTGGAACAAAGTTATTTAACAAGCGGTGAAGGATGCCTTTCCGTTGACAGAGAGGTTCCAGGATATGTTCCGCGTTATGCACGCATCCGCGTCAAAGGGGTTGACCTTGAAGGCAATGAAGTCGACCTTCGTTTAAAAGGTCTTGTCGCTATTGTGTTTCAGCATGAAATAGATCATTTAAACGGCATTATGTTTTATGATCGGATCAATAAAGAGAATCCTTTTAAAGAACCGGAAAATGCAACTCCAATTGACAGATGAAGCCAGAAGTTAGCGCCCGGCATCCAAGCCGCGGAATATTTTGAAGCAAAACGAAAATCCATGCAAAAAATCCCGAATAGTTCTTTCGGGATTTTTTGTTCATAAAGAGAAATTTTTTGTGCACACTACCATTTGAAATCGCCTTTGCAAGGCATTTTTTTTAAGTTTAGCTTCGGATTTATATCAACTGCAATTGCTTTGCAGCATAAAATATTCCATCTTCATCAACAGGCTTTGTAACAAAATCAGCTACTTTTTTCACATGCGAAACAGCATTACCCATAGCAACGCCTGTTCCAGCAAACGAGATCATTTCTATATCATTCAAACCGTCTCCAAAAGCAACCACATCTTGACGGCTAACGCCAAGCATATCCATTATCTTTTTGATCCCTTCTGCTTTCGATCCTTTTTTTGGAACAACATCAGTTGAAAGCTGGTGCCAGCGGACAAATTTTATCTCTTCAGAAATATTGAACTGTTCTTCTTCTCCTTCTTTGCAAAACAAAAGCGCTTGGTAAATATGTTTTTCTTGAAAATAATCAGGTCTGTACTCAGGATGCGAGAGGTGCAAAGATTTCAAACTTTCATGAATAAACGGATGATCTTCCACATTTGCTTTCATATCTTCTTCACTCAAAAATACAAGCGGGTAATCAGTATTTTCAGTCGCTTCGATTAATTGCTCCAACGCATCGACCTTCAAAGGATTTTCATAAATAACTTCTCCTTCATGCACAACATACTGTCCGTTATAGCTGACATAAGAATGGATTTCGAGCTCTTCTCTTAGCTTTTTAAACATAAAAGGGCCGCGGCCGGTTGAGATGGCGACGTGATGTCCGGCTTTTTTCAAACGGGTGACCGCGTCAAGAGTAGATTCCGGCAAACGTTTATCATGATCCAATAAAGTACCGTCTATATCAAAAAAAATAAATTTTTTCCCCATGTTCAATCTCCTTTTCTCTTTCGTGAAAACCTTATTTACACTAAACAAAACGGTATAGTATGCAAACGCTTTATGTCAATAGAGCTTTTCCACGTTTAGCCATAAAAAAAATAAAAAAATAGCATATAATATAAGTAAATACAATCGGACTCGACTTTGACATCTTAATGAAGGAGGAGTTGATATGTTAAAACGTTTAAAGAAAAAAATTAAAAAACAGTGGAAGCAATTGCTTCGCAGAAAATCGATTGCTTAAAGAGGGGCTGTCCAAAAAGTCAGGGTAACTGACTTTTTGGAGCCCCTCATTTTTTCACTTTTTAAAAAAAATGCACAAAAAAATCGTCCTTTCTAGTAAAATGAAGTTACCACACAACATTACAGAAAGGACGATTTTTTATGAGCAATCAAATGATTACTCGTGAAAATTATAACACACAAATGACACTTCCTCTAGATGGAAAAGAAGAAAAAACTCCTGCCAAAAGAAATTTAGCCCCTACTTTCAAACCATATGACAACCGTCAAGTTCAAATGATTTATGATATTGAATCTCTTATACCCGAACATCACGTGGCACGTGTCGTGGACGAAATGGTGGAGGCGATACCAGATAAACAATTGTTTTCTCATTATAAAGGCGGCGGCAGAAGTTCCTATCATCCCAAAATGATGCTGAAAATCATTCTGTATGCTTATTCTCAAAAGGTTTATTCCTGCCGAGGAATCGAAAAACTCGTTAAAGAAAATATTCCTGCCATGTGGCTTTCAGCGATGCAACAACCAGATTTTCGCACCATTAATGAGTTCCGAGGGGAACGGATGAAAGCTTTAATGGATGAGCTCTTTGAAGTCATGATTCTCAAATTGATAAAAGAACATTACATCACGATGGAAAACTACTTTTTGGATGGCACTAAGATCGAAGCCGATGCCAATAAGTATTCTTTTGTGTGGAAAAAATCCACTTTGAAATTCGAAGAGAAATTAAAAGAAAAAATCCAAGAAACACTAAAGCACATTCATGAATTAACCCAATTAGAAGCCGGAACAGGGCAAAAGGAAAGCGATCAACATACAGAGATCACCGAACAAAACCTGGAGGAAATCGCAAAAGAAATAGAAGAAAAAGTTGAAACGCTAACGGAAGAAATCGAAAAGGAGACCGATACATCCATTCGGAAAGAGAAGCGAAAAAAACGCAGTCAATTAAAGAAATCGGTGAAACAAATTCGTGAAGATTTCCTGCCCCGAATGGCAAGATACAAGGAACAAAAGGAAATGTTCGGTGACCGTAACAGCTACTCGAAAACAGACAAAGACGCAACCTTCATGCGCATGAAAGAAGACCATATGAAAAACGGTCAGCTCAAGCCCGGATACAACGTGCAAATGGGGACAGAGAATCAGTTTATCTTGTTTTATACCATTCATCAACGACCGACCGATACACGTTGCTTTATCCCACATATGGAGAAGCTAGCCTCCAGTTCATTACCGATGCCCAAAACGGTCATTGCGGATGCAGGCTATGGTAGTGAAGAAAACTATGTATATGCAGTTGGTGATGAGAAAGAGCCCCGTTTTGAGTTTCTAATTCCTTATGGGAGCTATGTAAAAGAACAAACACGTACATACAAAAAAGACATTAAAAATGCCAAAAACTGGACCTATTGTGAAGAGGAGGATTGTTTTATTTGCCCGAATGGAAGGAGAGTAACGTTTAAAAAATACCAAAACAAAAAGAATCCATCTGGCTATGAACAAAGCTTCAAAATATACGAATGTGAAGATTGTACCGATTGCCCATTGAAAGCGAAATGCACAAAAGCGAAGGGAAATCGTCAAGTTCACTGGAATCCCATCTTCGAAGAAATGAAAGCAAAGGCCAAAACAGCCCTTGAATGTGAAGAGAAAGCCGCAATCTACGCTCGACGCAAAGTCGAGGCAGAAAGTGTGTTCGGTCACATCAAGGGCAATCGGTCGTTCCGCAGATTTTCTTTGCGGGGCCTCGACAAGGTACATGTTGAGTTTGGGATTGTGGCATTAGCCCACAACATACTGAAAGTAGCCGGCATCCGCCAGCTAC
This sequence comes from Aeribacillus sp. FSL K6-2833, assembly GCF_037965815.1. Taxonomy (GTDB): domain Bacteria; phylum Bacillota; class Bacilli; order Bacillales; family Aeribacillaceae; genus Aeribacillus; species Aeribacillus composti. Next base: position 2,266,728 of record NZ_CP150189.1, read on the forward strand.
TTTCAGATAAAAATCGAAAAAATATAAAAGCAAGTGGAGAGAAACGAATTGTTTTTCTCCACTTGCTTCATTTTAGGGACTTATCGGACAGCCCCTTCGTTATTTTCAATGAAGGTTGGATTTGCCATCAGAATCGACTATAATAATAAAAGCTAGTTTAACATGGAAAGTAAGGAGAGATTACGCAAATGATGTTTAAAGTTTTTTATCAGGAAAACCCGAATGAACCGCCTGTTCGGGAAAGAACGAAAACATTTTTCGTTGAAGCGGAATCAGAAAGAGAAGTTCGTGAAAAATTAAAAGGCCGCTCCATAAACATAGAATATATTCAACCGATCAGCGGTCCGTTTTATGAATTTGAAAAACAAAGCGAAAATTTTTCTGTATTGGAGAAATGATAGTATATGAAATTTGTAAAAAGAGACCAAGTAGCAGCATTCGCCCTCGGCGGATTGGGCGAAATCGGAAAAAATACGTACGGTGTGCAATTTCAAGATGAAATCATTTTAATTGATGCTGGAATTAAGTTTCCAGAAGACGAACTTCTAGGGATTGACTATGTGATTCCGGACTATACGTACTTAGTAAAAAACCAAGAAAAAATTAAAGGCTTGTTCATCACACATGGCCATGAAGATCATATAGGCGGTATACCTTATTTGCTACGGGAAATTAATGTACCAATCTACGGCGGTAAACTGGCGATCGGACTGATTCGCAATAAGCTTGAAGAGCATGGACTTTTAAGACAAGCTAAACTAAACATCATCCAGGAGGATGATGTGATTCGGTTCAGAAAAACTGCCGTAACTTTTTTCCGTACAACTCACAGCATTCCAGATTCATATGGAATTGTTGTCAAAACTCCCGCAGGAAATATCGTTCATACAGGAGATTTTAAGTTTGATTTTACTCCAGTCGGGGAACCTGCAAATTTAACTAAAATGGCGGAAATCGGCAAAGAAGGTGTGCTCTGTCTTTTATCGGACAGCACAAACAGCGAAATTCCTGAATTTACAATGTCTGAAAGACGGGTCGGCGAAAGCATTCACGACATTTTCCGAAAAGTAAGCGGCCGCATCATTTTTGCAACATTTGCATCCAATATTCATCGACTTCAGCAAGTAACAGAAGCAGCTGTTAAAAACAATCGAAAAATAGCTGTTTTTGGAAGAAGTATGGAAGCAGCTATCCAAATTGGTCAAGAACTCGGGTATATTCGCTGCCCGAAAGATACGTTTGTTGATGCAAATGAAATAAACCGTCTGCCCGCTCATCGGGTCGTGATTTTATGTACAGGAAGCCAAGGCGAACCAATGGCCGCTCTGTCCCGAATTGCAAATGGAACTCATCGGCAAATCCAAATTATTCCCGGCGATACGGTCGTTTTCTCATCATCGCCCATCCCAGGGAACACTTTATCGGTTTCAAGAACGATCAATCTGCTTTTCCGCGCCGGTGCGGAAGTAATTCACGGGTCGTTAAATGACATCCACACATCTGGCCACGGCGGACAGGAAGAGCAAAAATTAATGCTGCGGTTAATGAAGCCAAAATATTTTATGCCGATTCATGGAGAATATAGAATGCAGATCATGCATATGAAACTAGCTGTCGATTGCGGAGTTCCAAAGGAAAACTGTTTTATTATGGATAACGGAGATGTGCTGGCGATGAACGACCGCGAAGCATCCATTGCCGGTAAAATTCCGTCCGGATCCGTTTATATTGACGGAAGCGGAATTGGCGACATTGGAAACATTGTGTTAAGAGACCGAAAAATTTTATCTGAAGAAGGACTCGTAATCGTTGTCGTCAGCATCAATATGAAAGAGTTCAAAATTGCTGCAGGACCTGACATTATATCGCGCGGCTTCGTTTATATGAGAGAATCCGGCGATTTAATTAAAGATGCCCAAGAACTGATTACTAAGCACTTAAATAAAGTATTGGAAAGAAGAACTACGCAGTGGTCGGAAATCAAAAATGAAATCGCCGATACACTCGCTCCGTTTTTATATGAAAAAACGAAACGCCGACCGATGATCTTGCCAATTATAATGGAAATTTAAGTAATAACTTGTGATCGATCCCTCTTGTGTTGACAGTGGAACATACTGTTTAACATAAGAGGGATTTATTTTGCAAAAATGTCCAGTTGTTATTTTGTCGGCTCATAACACGCAGCATCCGGCCGCTCTTGCTTTTTTAGGTAGATGGTTTTAAAGCGGGCAGCCGTCAGCTAAAAGTTCTTATAAAAAACGAAAAAGTGAGTGCTTGAAGAGAAGAAAGACGGAGATCAAAACATGTAAATGAAAAATACCGAAAAGTTTTATGGTTAATTTTTTCGATATACAAGTGTTTAATAGAAGAGCAGAAAGACATTTTATGTACGTTTGTGCCATCATATAAATTTATACGCAATCATTTGAAAAACATTTGATGAAAAAATTCGACTTGGATAATGTCATAATCAGAATTTTTCAGGAGCAGGTGCTGCAAGTGGCAGCAGTAAAGGGAGATAATAAAGAAATCAATTTGTAGTTAAAGAAGACATGTATTCGATTGCCAGAAAAAACAACGACATTCTTGCAATAAGCAAGGATTTTGAGCCGGCAAACAAAAAAAGAATGAGAAGAACTGTCTTTAGGCATTCTAGACAGCTGCTTCTCATTCAATTACCATGTAAGCTTCAAATGATTGTTTTTACTTGACTGGATAAGTTCAGTTCATTCTTCAGTAGATTTTGATTTTGCCCATGCGGATGAAACATTTAAAGCTCCGAAAGAATGTATATAAGTTTTCATTATTCTCCTAGCACTTTCTTTTCAAACCGATCAATATCGACGTCAGCTCCGATGACAATTAAAATATCTCCTGCCTTGATTACTTCTGTAGCTTGCGGCGATACGATAATTTCGTTATTTCGTTTAATCGCAACAATATTGATTCCGTATTTCGCACGAATATCGAGCTCGATGAGAGAATGACCGGCAATGTTGCGGTTAGCAGCAATTTCAACAATGCTGTGCTCTTCCGACAGCTCAAGATAGTCCAACACATTGTTCGAAAGAAGATTATGGGCAAGCCGCCGCCCCATATCCCGTTCAGGGTGAACAACTGTATCTGCTCCTATTTTTGACAAAACCTTTTCATGATAGTCGTTTTGAGCCTTCACCGTTATATGCTTAACTCCTAGTTCTTTCAACATAATGGTTGTCAAAATGCTCGCTTGAATATTGTCGCCGATGGCTACGATCACATGATCAAAATTTCTGATTCCCAAGCTTTTTAATACGGCTTCATCCGTTGTATCCGCTACAACAGCATGTGAAACAATATTGGCAAATTCGTTTACTCGATCCTCATCCACATCAATGGCAAGCACCTCTGCTCCTTCTTCCGATAACGTTCGGCAAATGCTTCCGCCGAACCGCCCCAACCCGATTACGGCAAACTCCTTTTTCATCAATACTCCCCCATTACAACTTGAATGACATTATTCTTGTATTTCTTGGCCAAAATCAATCGCTTGTTTCAACTTTTGCTGCATAAACCCTATTCCTTTGCAATCGGAAAGAGGATAATGAAAAGCTGTCTTATTTGTAAACACTTGTTCTATATATGGACGGAATTTCTTTCCTCCCAAAAGAACAATATCATCTACATCTAACAAATTTTTTTCAACCGCTTGTTCCTTCAATTGGTTGATTGTAATTAATTCAGGATGCTTTTTCATGCTAAAGGAAACATTGTAAGGACCAGGCACAAAATCATTTGGCCGCAAAAAGCCATGCTTGGCAGACAAAATCACCCATTCATCGAAAAATTTTTTAGCATACGCCTGGCAAAGGCGGTGAAAAACTCCTATATACGCTTTTTCTGCGGAAACAGCACCTGCACTGGGCTCTTTATCCCATACTTTTTTTGTTCCGCAAGGTATGACACAAATCCTTCTCATTTAACATTTCACCTGTTCAATCGATTATTCAATTCATTCAAAAATTGTATAATATCGTTATGAAAAACAAAATCAGCCCATTCATCGAAGTCTGTTTGTTCTTGGTTGACAATCACTAATACCGCTCCCATCCTTTTTGCCAAGAACGGTATTTCGTTCGCTGGCCGAACTGTTAAAGATGAACCAAGCACGATCATAACGTCTGCTTTTTCACATTCAAGCTCCGCATCTCTAAAAGCATCTTCCGAAAGCAGCTCTCCGAACAGTGTAATGGAAGGACGAATAAAGCCCCCGCAGCCGCAATAATATTGATTTTTCAAGTATACATCATTTAAAAAGCGTTGGCCGCAATTGTGGCAGTGAAACGTTTGAAGTGTTCCATGAAGTTCAATTACGTTTTTGCTTCCTGCTAAGAGATGGAACCCATCAATGTTTTGAGTAATAATCGATTGAATCTTCCCTTCCTTTTCCCATTTTGCCAGCAAGTAGTGTCCTTCATTCGGAGATTTGCTTTTATATAATTGAAGGCGTTCTTTATAAAATTGAATAAATTCATCACGGTTTGTCTCCATCGCTTCAATGCTTGCCAATTTACTCGGATCCTTTTTGCGCCACAAACCAGTTTTTGAACGATAATCCGGAATTCCGCTGGCAGTGGACATCCCTGCGCCAGTAAATACAACAGCATGTTCAGATTGTTGCAAAAGATCAGCGATTTCGGATATCAAAGCCATCTTTTTTCATCCTTTTTTATTAATTGTGAAAACAATTATTTTAACCTGAACTTACCATTTTTTTATAAATGAAATCAATAAATTCGTCAACAATTTCTTTGCGGAACCGTTCAGTCCGAGACAATATCGATAAATGCCGTTTAATTTCCACATCTTTTATTTTCAATTCATATAAGTAGCCGTATTTCAGCTCTCTTGACACCGTAATCCTCGGCAAAAAGCCGATTCCCAGCCCGGATTCTATAGCAGCTTTTACAGCCTGCGTGCTTCCTAGCTCCATATAATAATTTATTTTATCTAACACCCCATATTTTTTTAATGTATTTTCGATAATGAGACGGGTTCCTGAATTTTTTTCTCTCCAGATCATTTTTTCTTTTGCCAGCTCTTCAATGTCAATTTGTTTTTTCTCCTTCAAAGGATGCTCTCTTCCGCATACTAAAATAAGCTCGTCATCGACAAGCTTTTTTACATGAAAAATGCTGTTTTCTACAACTCCTTCTACAAATCCGATATCAATTTTGCGGTCAACAAGCCGATCAATAATGCCCGGAGTATTAGAAATCGCTAATGAAAGCTTTACATCTGGCACTTCTTTTTTAAATTTTCCGAGCAGACTAGGCAAAAGATATTCCCCAATTGTCAACGTCGCTCCGACACTTAGTGTAAAATCTTTGTGTCCGGTTATTTCCTTTACTGCTTCTTTTGATTGTTGAATTTCTTCCACAATATTTTTGGCAATCGGATATAACATTTTGCCGGCTTTTGTCAAAGTCATTTTTCCGTTCGAACGGTCAAACAATGGGGTTCCATAATAATCCTCTAGTTGATGGATTTTTCTCGTAACAGCCGGCTGGGACACATAGACAAGCTTTGCAGCACGGCTGATGCTCCCTTCCTCAACAACAAGACAAAACATTTTTAAACTTTCCAAATCCAATTCGGAATCACTTCCTTACAATTTAAACACTTAAAAACAACTTCATGCTAACACCTATCAGCAAAAAAGACAACATTTGCAAAATCCATTTTCCAGGCACTTTTGTTGATAAGATAGCTCCCAGTTGAGAGCCGATCATCACTCCTATACCGCCCCACAAGCAGGCCGTCCAATTAACATTCCCTAATGCAATTTGATTCAGCGCACCAACAAGTGAATAGATCGATAATGCAAAAAGAGAAATCGCAGTTGCGTCGTGAGGACGAATCTTCAATAAATAAATTAAAATGGGGACGAGCAACCATCCGCCGCCAATTCCAAAAAAATTCGATAAAGTTCCCAACAAAAGTCCGATGATGAATAAAAAAACAGCTTTTAAACGGTTTCTGCCCTCATTGAAAAAACCTGCTTTCATACTATGTTCCGGCTCTTCCGGAGCTTTTTTTAAAAGCAAAAACATCCCGAGCATGAATAAAGCAGCGGCAAATATCCAATAAAAAAAGTCGGGTGAAATAATTCCCAACAGCCAAGTGCCGATAAACGTTCCCGGGATGGAGCCGAAGATAATCGGCCAACTGATAGAAAAATGAACACGCTTTTGCCGTATATAATTCATCGACCCTGATATAGAATTGAGAAAAACCACAACAAGACCCGTACCAGCTGCAATTTCAGGAGGCAATTTCAACAGCAATAAGAGAGCAGGAACAAACACAAATCCTCCCCCTGCTCCCACCATTACCCCATAAGCGCCTGACAAAAGTCCAAGAGCGAGCAGCAAAACCATTTCCACCATTCAAGTTCACCTCTATTAATATCCTAATTAAAGGGTACCAGTGAGAAGGATTGGTGTGAAATGCTTATTCAACATGGGGTATAACAAAATGTTATAGTTTGTGATATTTTTGTTTTTAGTGCTTCTAGCCTTGCCCATTTAGAAAATGTTATATATAATTAAATCGAAATCATTACGATTTAATACAGCGGGGTACACATATATTTTGAAAGGAGTTCAAATCGATGAAAAAAGTCTTTTTTGCATTTTTAATGGCAATGCTTGCAATCTTTCCTATCGGCTGCGGCCAAAATAACAACAATGCTTCCGAAACGAACAATAATAATGAGGACAAAAACAATCAAAAAGAAATTGAAATTTATACAACAATCTATCCACTGACAGATTTCACTAAAAAAATCGGCGGTAAATACGTTCACGTCGAAAGTGTTTACCCGCCGAATGTAGAAGCCCACACGTATGAACCTACATTAAAAACTTTGGAATCAATTGCGAAAGCGGATTTATTTATCTATACTGGAGCTGGTATAGAAGGATTTGCCGATAAGGCAGAAAAAACGCTGAAAGACGGCAATATCAAAATTGTAAAAGCAGCTGAAGGAATCCCATTATTAAGTGCGTCCGAAGATGAACATGACCATGAAAGTGGAGAAGAAGAGCATTCACATCATGAAGAAGATTCAGATCATGAAGAAGAACATGGGAACCAAAACGAAGAGGAACACGATCATGCACATGGAGATGTTGACCCTCATGTATGGCTTGATCCAAATAGGGCCATTACTCTTGCGGAAAACATCAAGAACGCTTTAACGGAAGCGGCTCCTGATCAAAAAGAATATTTTGAACAAAATTTCGCTCAACTTAAACAAGATCTTGAAGAACTGGATCAATCATTTCAAGAAACAATAAAAAAATCGAAAACAAAATATATTCTTGTAGCTCATGCTGCTTATGGTTATTGGGAAGACCGCTACGATATTGAACAAATTCCAATATCGGGATTATCTCCAACAGATGAGCCTAGTCAAAAGCAGCTTGTCAAAATCATTGAACTATCGAAAAAACATCATTTAAAACATGTGATCTTTGAACAAAATGTATCTGAAAAGGTAGCAAAAATCATCCAACAAGAAATTGGTGCCAAATCATTAACGCTACATAATTTAGAAAGTGTTTCGGAAACAGATTTAAAAAATAACGAAGACTACTTCAGCATTATGAAACGCAATCTTGAAACTTTATCTGAAGCTTTAAATTAAATACTATTTGCACGCTTTTAGGGGGCTGTCCAATGAGTCTTTTTTGGCTTATTGATGCCCCCTTTAATGCTTTAGAAAACGTTGCTATATCGATGTTTATGAGTTTTTGTTTTCAATGGAAATTTGACTTTCTAGACAGACCTTTATATAAACTAAGTTTACATAATAAAACTACTGTATACTGTTAAACTTTTTTATTTCATATTTTTGTAAAATCAAGTAAAATATTTAGACATACGAATAAATATGAGAGGAGAAACCAAAATGGAAGCAGCTGTTCAAAAACAGAATATGGGTCAAATTACATTATACAGAATATTATTTATTATCGGATTTGTTCATCTTCTAAACGATTCGATTCAAGCTGTTATTCCAGCAGTTTTCCCTATATTGGAAAAATCAATGAATCTTACATATATGCAGCTTGGATTCATTACATTCAGCCTTCAGCTAACGGCATCTTTGCTTCAGCCTGCTGTCGGGTTTTATACAGATAAAAAGCCGATGCCTTATTTGCTGCCCATCGGGCTTACGTGTACGTTTTTCGGCATGCTGGGACTTGCTTTTGCACCTAATTATTGGATTGTTTTAGTTTCGGTATTTTTCGTCGGAATCGGTTCAGCCGTTTTTCATCCGGAAGGTTCAAGAGTGGTGCATTTAGCAGCGGGAGAACGAAAAGGGCTCGCCCAATCCATTTTTCAAGTTGGAGGTAATGCCGGACAATCTCTTGCTCCCATTATGACAGCTCTTATTTTCGTCCCTATGGGACAATTTGGCGCGATTTGGTTTACTTTAATTGCCGGCATGGCCGTCATCGTCCTTCTATACATTGCAAATTGGTATAAGGAAAAGCTCGACAGCCGAAAAAAAACAAGCGCAAAAAAAGCCGTTGTGCAAGTTCCTGCCGCTCGAAAAAAGCAAGTGAAAATTGGACTTATGCTGCTCATCTTCTTAGTTTTTGCTCGTTCATGGTATCATGCAGCAATCACTAATTTTTACCCTTTTTATTTAATTCATGAACATGGACTTTCCATCAGCAAAACACAGCTATATATTTTTATATTTTTAGCAGCAGGTGCAATCGGAACATTTTTAGGAGGGCCGCTTTCAGATCGTTTCGGAAGACGGAATATCATTGCTTTCTCAATGCTCGGATCAGCTCCGCTGGCGGTCATTTTGCCTTATGTGAATGAATTTTGGGCAATTCCAATAATGCTCATTAACGGTTTTATTATTTTGTCAAGCTTTTCTGTAGTTGTCGTATACGCACAAGAGCTAATGCCTGGAAAAATCGGAACTGCATCAGGCTTAATGGTCGGTCTTGCCTTCGGTTTAGGCGCTTTAGGATCAGTCGTGCTCGGTGCTCTCGCGGACTTATTCGGCTTAAAGCCAGTTATGATCGCGTGCGGCTTTCTTCCATTTATCGGCATGCTCTCCATGCTTTTACCTTCCGATCAAAAGCTGAAAGAATGGGCATCTTAACATTTTTACAAGACAGCAGCTACTTTTCAATTGATGTGAAACAAAAGACAAAGTTGTTTTGACAATAAAAAAAGATTGAATGAAGTTAAAGCCAATGAACAATTTTTTGTTCAAATGTAATAAATGAAAGCTTTTATTTGTACTAAGGAACGAATGAACACAGAAATAATAAAAGGCGTTTTTCGGCTGTCCATCAACTTTTCAGCCTGAGAAAACGCCTTTTGTGTTCTTTTATTCTTGAAAAGCACGGTCACCGAAAATTTTTAACGTTATATCATCTGCTGGAGGATTATGAAGACCGCATCTGACATCCCGATAGTAGCGCTCCAATGGGTATTCTTTTCTTAAGCTTTGTCCGCCTGCAATTCGCATGGCTAGGTCAACGACTTTGATCGCACTGTTTGTGGCAACATATTTTACGGCAGCCAGCTCATGCCCCATTTGTTCGTGTAAATGCGGCTGTTCATCCCATTTTTTCGCCACACTGTACATAAAATGCCGTGCGCTTGTAAGCTCCAGATCCATTTCAGCTGTTTTTCGCCGCACTTCCGAAAGTTCTGAAATTGGATGAGAAAGACTGGCAGGTTGATACTCTTTTGCATATTTGACAGCAAAGTTTCTTGCGGCGATAGCGATCCCGAGGTAGCAGGCAGGAATATGTAAAAGCCATCCTTTCGGAGTGGAAGGACTGAATGTAGCTTGTCTGATCGAAACGAGAGCGTCTTTTTCGACCTTTACGTTGTGCAGTAATAAATCGTCGCTTCTTGTCGCGCGCATGCCGATTGTATCCCATGTTTCTTTTATGGAAAGCCCCTCTGCTCCTTTTGGGACTAAATATTCGCCAACCTCACCTGTTTCTTCAATTGTTGCGGTTACAATAAAATAATCTAGAATCGGGGCCAGTGATGTGAACGATTTATGGCCATTAATAATCCAACTGCTTCCTTCTTTTCTTGCCGTTGTTTTTGGTTTTCCGCCTCTTGCAGGACTTCCGGCAGCCGGTTCTGATGCACAGCTATTGATTAATTTTCCTTCAGCGACAATTTCTTCGCAAATGCGCTCAAACGTGCGTTCATCCCATTTTTTTGATTCGGATAAATCCATTACGATTCCATTATGCCACCCTAACGATAAACCTGTCGCTCCATCTCCTTCTGCAATTTTTTCTTGAACAAGCAGAAATTCATATAAAGAAATTTCATTTCCTCCATATTTTTTTGGCACAGTTAATTTCAGAAATCCTTCCGTTTTTAAATCTGAAAAGTTTTCAAATGGAAACGAAGATTCCTGATCATTTTTCGCGGCTCGCTCCGCGAACTTCTCCGCAAGTTTTTCGGCTTTTTCTCTTAATTCTCGATGCGATTTGTTGACAATAACCATTTCATCTAAAAAATTCATATTCTTCACACACCTGTTTCTTTTTCTTTCTTTTCTATCTCTATTGTAGCTCTATTATTCATTTTCGTTAAGCAATCCAATTGGTTTTATTTTAATTTTTTTGGTAAAATACAGAAAAAAATATGTAGGAAATAAAGGAGAATGATGATGACAACTTTCAAACAGCAGCTTGAAAAATATGCAGAACTTGCCGTCAAGGTCGGAGTCAATGTTCAAAAAGGACAAGAATTGTTCATTTCTGCAAGCATAGATGCAAAAGAACTCGTCCGATTTATTGCGGAAAAAGCTTATGAGGTTGGTGCAAGGAATATTCATATCGACTGGCAAGATGATGTTTTAACAAGATTAAAATATGAAAAGGCTCCTGATGACGTGTTTTTAGAATATCCTGAATGGAAGTCTCTCGAAAGAACTGCCCTAGCAGAAAGAAATGCAGCTTTTATTTCTATTGTGTCCCAAAGCCCTGATTTATTAAAAGGCATTCAGCCTGAGAGAATCGCTAATTTCCAGAAAGCGTCTGGAACAGCTTTAAATACGTTTCGCAGATACATACAATCGGATAAAGTCAGCTGGACGGTTATCGCTGCCGCAAGCGAAGAATGGGCGGAGAAAGTTTTTCCAAATGAAGAAAAATCGCTTCGAGTTGAAAAATTATGGAATGCTATTTTTCAAGCAACACGCATTAATGAGGAAGATCCGGTTTCTGCATGGAAAAAACATAATGAAAACCTTCATCAAAAAGTCGATTATTTAAATGCGAAAAAATATAGAAAACTCCATTATCAAGCTCCTGGAACGGATTTAACTATTGAACTGCCTGAAAAGCACCTATGGGTGGGAGCAGGAAGCGTTAATGAAAAAGGCGTTTCTTTCATGGCAAACATGCCTACAGAAGAAGTGTTCACAGCTCCGAAAAAAGATGGGGTAAATGGTTATGTGACTAGCACAAAACCGTTAAGCTACGGCGGAAATTTAATCGAAAATTTTGTAATCACATTTGAACGAGGACGCATTACAAATGTAACAGCCGAAAAAGGCGAAGAAATTTTGAAGCAATTAGTCGAAACAGATGAAGGCTCTCATTATTTAGGTGAAATTGCTTTAGTACCTCATAACTCACCGATCTCAAAGTCAAATCTTTTATTTTATAACACGTTGTTTGACGAAAATGCTTCAAACCATTTAGCGATCGGCAGCGCCTATGCATTTTGCTTAGAAGGCGGAAAAACGATGACAGAGGATGAATTGAAACAGCATGGTCTCAACACGAGCATTACACATGTTGATTTTATGATTGGAAGTGCAGAAATGGACATCGACGGCATTCTTCCGGACGGCACACGTGAACCAATCTTCCGAAAAGGAAATTGGGCGTTTTAAAAAAGGGCCGGCTGATCGTTTCTCATGAAAGCCTTGCTTAAATATTGCACAACACTTATCTGAAACTGTACCGTACATCCTTGACGTTTGTTTCAGGCAATTCAGTAAAAGCTCTATATTTCTCGTTTTGCTTATTTGCTGCATCAACATCATCATAGTATTTGTCTTCTTTGAATCGAATCGTACTTTATCATGCTAATGGGCGGTCATTTGACTTTGCCCTTTTCATTCTTATTCAAAGAAAAAAACAGCCTCTGTAAATATAAAAACTTTATAATGATCCACTATGCGAAAAGGAGAACGTAAAAAATGGAATTGTCCATCATTTTAAGTTTTCTTGCAGCTTCTATTTTATTAACCGTTGCACCAGGACCCGATAATTTATTTGTTATTGCACAAAGCATGTCTTACGGCTTTCGAGCGGGGTTCATCACTTCTCTCGGACTTTGTACCGGACTTATCGGACATACTTTAATCGCATCACTCGGACTGTCAGCCATACTCTATCAATCTACTGTTATTTTTACAGCTATTAAATCTGTCGGTGCGATCTATCTGTTATATTTAGCATGGGAATCTTATAAGGAAGGGAAATCAGCAGTTTCCGGTAAAATAGCAAATGTAAAAAGTCTTTCACTCTTTTCTTTATATAAAAGAGGCATCTTGATGAACCTGTTAAATCCGAAGGTGTCATTGTTCTTTTTAGCTTTCTTGCCGCAGTTTGTATCAACAAACAGCGGCCATGTTAAGCTCGACATGTTTGTACTAGGTCTTATTTTCATTGTACAAGCATTGGTATTGTTTTCCTTATTTTCAGCATTAGCCGGCAAAATAAAAATTCTGTTTCAATCTAAAAAAACAGTTTCTGCTATTCATTACGGCAAATCTATTTTATTTGCAGTTCTTGGTGGAAAGCTGCTTTTTACAAAAATTTAGTAGATACAATGAGGGGAAACGTCAGGAGCGAAATTTTTTTCGCTCCAGTTTATTTACTCTCTGCCCCCTACTTCATTTGTTTAGAAGATGAATGTCCGAATCAACATCATTACTTTCCCGCACATATTTTTTCTTAAGGCAGTAAGATCAATTTTTTCAACATGTTTTAAAGCCGTCCAAACTCATTCTTTTTACAGCTTCTTTTGTCTGCTATAATTCTACGTTTATTAATCTATTTGTCCTCCTAAATAAATGAATTCTTCCTATCATCCTTATCCCAAAAACAAAATCGTCAAGCTGAATAATCATCATTCCAATAAATTGAAGGTGTTTATTCATTTTAACCTTCTAATTCGCATATATTTGTACAAATGAGAGGTGAACATGGTGAACGCAGAAAAAACTAAGCCGGCTCTACAAATAAAAACATTTTTTGAACATCGTTTGCAGCGGTTTCTTCAGCATCTTTTTTTATCGATCATTTGCGGATATATTTTATACTACTTAGTTAATTAAATGCAGAATAAACGCAGCGAATTCATAACAAAGAGACTTCACATTTTTAGTACGTGAAGTCCGAAACTGCCCATAATAAACAAACGATGACGAAAGCAAAAGCGCTGCAATCGGTATTTCCAGGGCTTTCCGGAAAGCCAAATCCTCAATATATCAACGTTTCTAAAACAATAATGAGGGCTTCTATTATGCGAAAAAACGAATTAAAGATACCCCTAAAAAAACATGCCTTGGCTCGCAAGCTTCTTTGAAGACGGAGTTAAAAAATTCAAATTGAAAAAGACCGCACAATTTCATTAATAAATTGTGCGGTCTTCATCATTTTAACAGCTCGATCCATAAGTAAAAAAGATTACTCAGTCTTCTCCTGTTTCTTTTTAAATGTTCGATAGACGAAGAAAAATATAATAAGCGCCAATAAAACAATTGGTAAATTCCCTACAACGAGCACAACAATCCAAGATGCCGCCTGAACAATCCAATGAATGCTTGTCAAAAATTGTTCTTTCGTTTTTTCCCACGTATTAAAATCCTTTGAAAAATTTTCATGAGATTTTATTTCTGTTAATTGCAGTTCAACTGTTGCATAATCTGTTCTATTTTCAATATATTTGATTCTGCCCTTTAATTGTTCAATTTCTTCTTGGACAGCTGCCAAATCTTTCGAAATTTTCAACAAGTCTTCTGTTTTCTCAGCCGACTCCATAAATTTAAGAAGCCGAGCTTCAACCGCTTGCTTCGATTTCAATCGAGAGTTTAAATCGACATATTCTTCTGTTTGATCTTCACCAGTCATTTGCTCCGATTTGACTGATTTGCTTGCCTTTTTCACTTCCTCTATAAATCGTTGAAGTTCATTTTGAGGAATGCGGAACGTTACATATGCCTCGATCTTTCCATCCTGTTCCACTGCATTTGATTGAATGATATAGCCCCCTCTGCTTTCGGCCTTCTTTGTTAAGTTTGCAATCGTTTCATCATAGCTTACCACTTCTGCCGTTATATTCGCAGTGTACATAACTTTTCGTTCGTTTGAGTATGTGCTGGCAGCTGATTTCGCTTCAACTGTTTCCATTTCTCCTTTTTTTTCAATTTTTTTCTCTATCATGGTCTGATCCATTTTAGCACTTTCTACGGATGATTTTTGTTCTGAATTGCTGCAGGCGGCCAAGAAGAGCAGCAACAAACCAATCAAGACTTTCTTCATTTTCATCATCTCCAGTTAATTACAGTTTATGGATTAGACGAAATAATGAAGCAAAGGTATCTTAAATAGATGAATAAAATGTGTGCAAACAAATGAAAGTGTGCTACTATAATAAACGTACTTGCGCTTGAAACCTTTCGCTTTTACCATTCGTCTAACATAAGGAAATTCTACTCTTCTAAAAAAATCATTTTCATAAAGTTGGTGGGCTTCATGGATTCTAACAAAAAGGCGCAATCGCGGTTTGATTATCAATTAGCATTTATTATATTTCTACTATTTTGCGCGAGCTGCGTGGCCATTTACGGAGCGCAAATGACTTCAGGGCAATATGCGGTAAACTTTATTTTTAAGCAAATTGCCTTCTATGCAGCCAGCTGTCTTATTGCCGGAGTTGTCATGCTGTTCGATTCAGAACAAATTCAAAAAATGACATGGTATTTATACGGTTTTGGGATATTTCTTCTATTTTTGTTAATGATTTCACCAGAAAAAATTGCCAAAGAAATAAATGGCGCTAAAGCATGGTTTACTCTTCCCGGTTTTTCGTTTCAGCCTTCAGAAATCATGAAAGTTTTCTTAATCATTGCTTTGAGCCATATTATTTGCAAGCATCATCAAAAGTATTTGCATCGAACCATTCAAACCGATCTCATTTTGTTATGTAAAATGGGTGTGACGACAGCAGTACCGGTATTGTTCGTTATACTGCAGCCTGACTTTGGGACTGCGCTTGTCATGTTTGCCATTTTAGCCGGCCTTATTCTTGTTTCAGGCATATCTTGGCGGATTCTTACATTAGGGTTTCTCATCGTAACCCTCTTTGCTGCAACAATTTTTTATCTTGTATTGCGAATGCCTGAATTTCTTGCCAAATATTTAGGTGTCAAGCAATATCAGTTCGGCCGGATTTATGCATGGTTAAATCCCGAAGGATATAAAAGCGCTGAAGGCTATCATTTGCTCAATTCTCTAAAAGCTATCGGATCTGGACAAATTTTCGGAAAAGGGGTTGGGCATGGACAAGTATATATCCCTGAAAACCACACCGACTTTATATTCAGTGTGATTGGGGAGCAATTTGGATTTATCGGCACTAGTATTGTCATTAGTTTATTTTTCTTATTAATCTATCACATCATTAAAGTGTCAATTGAAACAACTGAACCGTTTAACAGCTATCTTTGTACTGGCGTCATCAGCTTGTTTGTCTTCCATGTATTTCAAAATGTCGGCATGACGATTGGCCTTCTGCCGATCACAGGTATACCGCTTCCTTTTATCAGCTATGGAGGAAGCTCCCTTATTGGCAGCATGATGGCGATCGGATTGATTTTCAGTATCCGATGGCACCATCGTGTATCTATGTTTTCAAAAGAATAGGTGTCCAATAAAGTTGGACACCTTTTTTGTTTTGTTTAAAAAACAGATTGTATTAGCATGAATTTTTCTCGCCTATGGAAGGCAGAGCCAGCAGCTTTCTGTATCACTCATATCTTAACGATTCGATTGGATCCAATCTTGCCGCCTTGTTTGCCGGCAATAGTCCAAAGAGAATCCCAATAAACATTGAGAATAAAAGTCCGCCGACGACAACCTGCCATGATACTAATGATGGCCAACCGGCAAAAATGGAAATGATGGATGCAATTCCTGCACCTAATAAAATCCCTAAAGTTCCCCCAATTAATGTTAATGTCATCGATTCAATTAAAAATTGCAGCAAAATTTGTCTCCTTGTTGCACCAAGAGCTTTGCGGATGCCGATTTCTCTCGTTCTCTCGGTGACGGAGACGAGCATGATGTTCATGACACCGATGCCGCCAACTACGAGGGAAATTCCGGCTATGCTTCCGATAATCATGGTCATAATACGGGTAATTTGGCCGATGGATTCTGCAATTTCTTCAAAATTCACCACTTGATACGAATCTTCTGTTTGATGCATGTCGTTTAGCAATTGCTCAGCTTTTTCCCCTGCAGCTTTGATTTCGTCTGCACTAACTGCTTCAAGCGTTACTTGCGTATAATTCGTTTGACCGAAAGCATTTCGATAAGCCGTCCATGGAGTGTAAATTTCCGACATGCCAAAGGCAAAAATTCCTGTCGGTTTTTCAAGTATGCCGATAATTTCGAACGGCTGATTCGATACCCAAACGACCTCGCCAATCGGATTATGTTTTTTAAATAAATCTTCTGCTAGTTGGTCGCTAATAATCGCAACACGTCTGCCGCCTAAAAAATCCGCTTCCGTAAACAGTCGGCCTTTATGAATGTTTAATTGATTGACATCCATATATGCAGCATTGATCCCATAGACCGTGGCATCGATTGTTTCTTCTTTATACCTTATTTGATAAGAACTTGTCGTGGAAGCAACAACCTGTTTAACTTCAGGGATCTCTTTCAACGCTTCAACATCTTCTTGGGTAAACGGATCCACTAACATTGCGTTCGGATTTGCTTTCAACTCTTCTTCACTTGGTTGATAATACACTTCTATCGTATTGCTGCTGCCTGCAATTTGGGCTTTTAAGGCTTGTTCGCCCCCTTGGCCGATTGCTACAACTAAAATAACAGATCCGACACCGATAATTATTCCTAGCATTGTCAGAATTGAACGGAGCTTATGGGCAAGAATGGAGGAAAACGCCATCCGAAAATTTTCCATCAAATTCATAATGTGCTCCCCCGTCCCAAATCTTCTTGTAAAATTTCTCCATCTCTTACTACAATCGTACGCTTAGCAAATTGAGCCACTTCATGTTCATGCGTTACGACAATGATGGTTGTCCCTTCTTTATTTAGCATTGTAAATTGTTCCATAATTGCTTCGCTTGTTTTCGTATCCAATGCACCAGTCGGTTCATCTGCCAAAATGAGCTTTGGATTATTCACAATGGCTCGAGCTATTGCCACCCGTTGTTTTTGGCCTCCCGATAATTCGTTTGGCATATGCTGAATTCTATCGCCGAGACCAACCTTTATTAAAGCCTGCTTAGCGAGTTCATCCCGCTGTTTTTTTCCAATGCCGGCGTAAATCATTGGCAGCTCTACATTTTTTAAGGCGCTCAACCGCGGCAGAAGATGAAACTGCTGAAAAACAAAACCGATTTTCTTGTTGCGTATTTTGGCCAATTCTTGATCATCAAGGGACGATATATCCTTCCCTTCAAAATAGTAAGCACCTGATGTCGGGCGGTCCAAACAGCCAATAATATTCATGAGAGTTGATTTGCCGGAACCGGACGGCCCCATAATGGCCACAAAATCCCCCTGCCGGATTTCTAAATTGATTTTTTTGAGCACATCCATTGTTTCTTTACCGTTTCTATAAGATTTCGTCACATCTTCCAGCTTGATCATTTGATTGTCACTTCCACGCCTGCTTTGATTTCATCAGATGGTTCACGAACAATTTCATCATCTTTTGTTAAACCGCTCGTCACCTCAATATATTCATCGGTTGAAGTACCGGTTTTAATTTCTTTTCTTGTTATTTTTCCGTTTTTCACTACATAAACATATTGTTGATCATCATCTTGTTGAACAGCGGTAAGAGGAATAACATTCGCTTTTTTTCTTTCCGTTTCAATTTCCATAATCAATTTAAAGCCAGGCTTCACCGGGATGTTCTGATCTTGGACAAGAACTTCCACTGGATACTGGACAGCCTCGTTTCCTGTTTCCGCCGCCATCTCACTGCCTTGTTGAGGCAAAATGCCAATTTTCAATACTTTTCCTTTCCATTTTGCATCAGGCACCACATCAGATTTTAAAACTACAGGCTGACCTTCTTTAATTTTTAAAGAATCGTATTCAGAAATGACCCCTTCCACTTTCATTTTGTTCAAACTGCCAATATGTATGAGCGGCTTCACATTTTCGCCCATTGCTACAGCTGCGTCTTCATCTACGGTAATCACAATTCCATCAACTTCGCTTTTCACTTCAAGTTCTAAAATCTTCTTTTCCACTGTTTCCAGTTGAATCTTCTGTTGTTTAAGCTCAAGATTCGTCATTTTCTTATCCATTTGCAGTTGATTTTTTTCATTTTCTATTTGCTTTTCTGCTTCTTCTTTACCGACTTGTTTCTTCAATTCTTCTTCTTTTTTCTTCAGATCATCCAACTGCTCATTGATTTGATCTAGTTTGATATAGCTTTGTTCAATCGAAAGCTTGGCCTGTTCCTTTTCAAGCTCTAATTGTTCGTTTTCATAAATGACGAGAGGTGCTCCTTTTTTTATTTTGTCCCCTTCTTTGACAAGGATTTTTTTGATCTTTCCTCTTTCAGCATCATAATAAATTTTTTGTTCATTCATTAATTGAAGAGTACCGGGAATCATAACATTCCCGGTAATTTCTTTTTGCTCCAATTTGACTGTTTCTACAGTCGGATTTTCCTTCGATGCAGCACGAAAAATACTGATCCCAACAAATAAAGCGATGATAACTGCTACTCCTACACCGATCAAAACTTTCTTTCTCATACTATAACTATGCCCCCACTAATGATTGTGTTGCTCCAGATAATGTCAATAGCAGACTGCCAAGAATGAATAAAACGATTGAAATAGTCCAAGATGCACCTTTTGACAGTTGACCTACATGATGAAGCCCAAAAGCGGTCAATATTGTTCCCCAAATTCCAAAAATTTCGATAGATGACAAAAATGATCCAAGCGCCCCTTCAGCTCCTACAATACTGTTTAAACTAGTAAATACTTGATTAGTGATGTCTCCTCCACCGACAAAATATAAAATAATCGCATTTAACAGTGTTCCTATTGATGTAACAAGAGAAATAAAAACGGTCATTGAAAACATTTGTTTAAAACGAATTTGTTTTCCGGCAATTTTTACAATGGCAAAAAGAATGAGTGCCGAAATCAATAGTGTAATAAGTCCGCCAATGATACCAGACACAAGTGCACCGACTGTTGTAAATGCGCCGACGTAAGCTGCTCCTTCTGCACCTAATTCCTCTTCCACGATGCTATAGTCGACTGATAACACTGAAAGGTAAGCTGCCAAAGATGAAATAATAATGACAACAATTAATGGAAGCAATACTTTTGGCTGTTGTTTGATCCGCTCAAGCGTCTCAATCGGACTTGTCACAATCCCTAACAACGACGGTTTATCCACTTTTTCATTTGAATGCTGAATGTTCAGTTGCTCACTCATTAAAGTCATCTCCTCCATTATAATGATTATTTTCAATTTATTTTACGAGATTGATAAGAATGAAGTTTCACATTTTTTGAATTTCTTACAAATATTTTGAAAAACTTCCCTTAACATGATGAAAAGACCGCAGAAATACATTCTACGGTCTTTTACAGGTTATTAACTCTTTGGTTATCATTTTGTCCGCATGTTGTCTAGCTCTAATTTGCTCCTGCTTGCCACGTTTTTTTAAAACGGAGCTTGGGTTTGCTGTGCTGATTGCTGGTTTTGCTGGCGCACTTCATTGACGTTTGTTTGGCTTGCTTGCCCGCTTAACGGATTGAAGCTGAAGCCGGATGCTTGCTGCGATTGATACTGATTCGGTATTTGCTGTGCTGATTGCTGATTTTGCTGACGCACTTCATTGACGTTCGTTTGGCTCGCTTGTCCGCTTAACGGATTAAAGCTGAAGCCGGATGCTTGCTGCGATTGATACTGGTTCGGTATTTGCTGTGCTGATTGCTGGTTTTGCTGGCGTATTTCATTGACGTTTGTTTGGCTCGCTTGTCCGCTTAACGGATTGAAGCTGAAGCCGGATGCTTGCTGCGATTGATACTGATTCGGTATTTGCTGCGCTGATTGCTGATTTTGCTGGCGCACTTCATTGACGTTCGTTTGGCTCGCTTGTCCGCTTAACGGATTGAAGCTGAAGCCGGATGCTTGCTGCGATTGATACTGATTCGGTATTTGCTGCGCTGATTGCTGATTTTGCTGGCGCACTTCATTAACGTTCGTTTGGCTCGCTTGTCCGCTTAACGGATTGAAGCTGAAGCCGGATGCTTGACTTTGATATTGATTTTGCGGTTGTTGAGCTTGGTATACTGCTTGATACTGGTTTTTCGGTTGATAATTTTGCAGCTGCTGTGCTTGACTATGAAGCGACTGAGCCAAATTTTCAATTTGCTGCAAATTTTGCACCGCATTTTGTTCCTTTTGTCCAAATGCTTGTGTCTGTTGTGCTGTAAATTGATTTGAGCTAAATGCTTGATTAGCGTTTTGCTGTTCTTGCTGTTTCAGTACTTTGGCAATTTGTTGAATCTGCTGCAATGCTTGCTGCGCTTGATTTACATACGATTGAATGCGTTGCGGCACTCTTTTTCCCTCCTTATCATTTAAATTCATTTTATTTTTTTGTAATCACCTAATTTTTATTCATAAAAAAATGTGCTTTACATCACAATTCACCATTTTTTCACAATCAAGATTCCTAGGTTCTGGTAAAATATTGGTATATAGATGGTTTCCTTCTTGAAAGGAGGTTTTATAATGGTCAAACAAGTGGCGGATCCATTCTTAACCGATCCATTGAGTGCTTTGCATGAATATTTCGACGGAATCATAAACGTGAGGGAAGGGACGTATCTTTTTCAAGAAGGCATGGAGGTTCATGAATTATATTGCATCCAATCCGGCTTGGTGCAAATAAGCAAAACAACTTCAGATGGAAGAGAATTGGCGCTAAAGATCTGCAAAAAAGGCGACCTTATTGGTGAATTTTCTATTTTTTCAAATGACCCGAAGCACATATTTAACGCAAAAGTTTTGGAAAACAGTTCTATTTATTTCATAAAAAAAGAACGATTAGAATGCAAACTGTTTGAAAATCCGAATCTTAGCCTTTCGTTCCTAAAATGGATGAGCGAGCAATATCAAATTACTCAAACAAAATTCCGCGATTTGATTTTAAACGGGAAGAAAGGTGCCTTATACTCCACACTCATACGAATGGCGAACACCTATGGAGTAGAAAC
The DNA here is from genome assembly GCF_037965815.1 of Aeribacillus sp. FSL K6-2833. Classification (GTDB taxonomy): domain Bacteria; phylum Bacillota; class Bacilli; order Bacillales; family Aeribacillaceae; genus Aeribacillus; species Aeribacillus composti. The sequence goes on from NZ_CP150189.1 coordinate 2,288,320, forward strand.
TGAAAATGGCATTCTCATCAATATCGACATGACCAATCAGGAGCTTGCGAATTTTTGCGGAGCAACTAGAGAAAGCATCAATCGAATGTTGAGCAATTTGCGGAAAAAAGGCGTAATTTCTTTTCAAAATAAAAAAATCACCATTCACGATCTTCAATATTTAAAAGATGAAATCAATTGTGAAAATTGCCCCGTTTCCTACTGCCGAATTGATTAAATTGTAAAAACATCTTATATGCGCCTTGTCTTTCAGAGATGGAGCCGGAACTTTAAACTGGCAAATCGCCAGTTTTCTTTATTTATTTTTCATTTAACAAAGATCTAGTCGTGCATATATTCTGTCAAGTAAAACAATGAAAATAGGGAATACTATGCCGGGACAATGATTCGATCGCAGGACAGGCATTTTTTTAAGCGGCTAAGGCTAAAAAAATGAGAACCTGTTCGATCGTTTCGGGGTGTGCTTCATATAAGTGTCTTTAATCTTTTCCTTCAAATGAAAGGTTCCTGATTTGAGGTTTTGTTTTTTCTTTGCCATTAAAAACCCCCATCCCAGGCAGACTCTTTACACATCATATGAAATGCATCTGTTTTTTTTGTCTACCTGAGTAGGGGATACCAAATGGAATTTAACTCAAAATTTGCACTTGATTCCTGCAAATTTTAGAATTTCCATATGAAACTTTTATTATGAATACAAAAGCACAACCGGTGCCATTCCCATGCAGGAAAATGTCCGTACCTTTAGTGCCTTCATTATTTAATGCCGATATCGATCTCTCCAATCATCATTAATGACTGGATCGATAAAAGAAGTTGATGATGAATCATAGGATTTCGCAGTTCCTGCTGAATAATGCTTTCGATTTTGCTCACCCTGTAACGCAATCCGCTGATGGATAACGCCAAATCTGCCGCTGTCTGTTCCAAATTGCCTCCATTGACTAGAAAGATGTACAATGTTCGCAGGAACTCGATATTTTTTGGATCATCCAGTTTTAAGTTTCCAAGGCAAGCTTTGGCCATTTTTTTTACCTCTTGTTCATTCTTTTCATTAATCAGCACACCAACAACCCCTAACGATTCAAACGAAATGATTTGTTGGTGCTTCGATGATACCCTGACCGCTGTAAGTGCTTCTTTATATGCTTCCCCGGCATTTGACACATTGTTTACTTTGGAGCTGATTCCCCCGTAAAATTTAATAGTAGAGAATTGTGAAGATAGTAAATCAACGATTTTTGACAGCCATGTTTGTATACCTGTTTTGGCAACTTGATCTTCTGTTACCAGCAAAATAAGATGTTTTGCACGCTGGCCAATCAACATGTTTTGTTTTTGATCTTTGTCGTAAGCGGAAAGAAAACTTAAAACTTCTTTTTGCATTTCCAGCTCTTTCGATAAATCATCTTCTTGAAACCGGCAATCCAGCACACAAATATAAAAAGGCTTGGATAAATCCACTCCTATTAAACTAGCTTTCATGATTAAGTCGTGATCATTGCTTTGTTGTCCCGCATTAATGATTTCCTCTAAAAAAAATCCTTTAATCCGTTCATACGATTCTAGCTTTGCTTTTTCATTGAGCAAGCATACCGAGCTGACAGAGGCCAGCCGCTCTAAAATCATAGGAGAAATTGAGGCGTTATATTGATGCAAATCGCGATAAACAAACGAACAATATCCTACAATTTTGTTTTGCAAAAATATTGGTGTCATCAGGCGATCATGATGGCGCAAATGAAGAAGTTGTGTTGATGTGACGATGGCTTGAGGCTGGCAAAAAGGATTTTTTCCTACATAGTCAATAAGTTCGTTTTTATATTTTTCTAATTCATTGGAAGTAATCCCAGCATAGGCCATCGGATGAAGGTGCAGGTTCTCAATTAAAACTGGGATATTCGTCGATTGAAACACTTGACGAACTACGGAGTCTAAATTGTTTCCTTTAATGATTTCCTCAGTGAGCTTCTTATGAACATCCGTCACAAATTTTAAATTATTCCGTTCTTCTAAAAGTTTTTCGTATGTTGCCGCCAGCTCTTCTACGATTGGGGACTCTTCAAGATAGCACAGCTCTTGTTCCGCTTCTTCTCCCCATCGATCCACCGTTTGGCCGATCCAATGGCATTCTTCTTTTCCCATACCTTGACAAGCAATTTCTTTGAAAATCGTCTTTTCTCCGACAATTTCTGAAACGAAACCGCTGGCATAACCAGAAAGGGTAAAGCAAACTGGGATGGATGATGTCTCAAAATGGCGCACATGTTCTTCTGCTTCATAGGAATGACACCAATATCCTTCCATTCTGACTTGATATTTTCCATTTTCCCTTCTGACTTCTAAAAAAGTACATCTCGCTTTCACATGACCTTTCATCGTATGCAGCTTTGGGCCATCTTGAATGTACTCCTCTACTGTACAGTTTGCATGATTCATCAATTCTTTCGCGTCTTGTCTACCTAGATTCCATCCATACCGAAACAAAAAACCTTTCATCCGTTCAAATCCCATGTCGCGAATTAAATCTCTGCGCAATAATCCGAGCGCATTTGTCGCCACAATCATCGAGCGGGACTTCCCCATATAAATGTAACCGTTATCAAAATTTAATTCCAGCTGATCTAATGCCGATCTTTTTTTGTTCATATGTTACCACCTTAGCTTTATTCAACAAGATCACCAATCAAGTGGCTGAGCGGATACGTTTTGCAAGCCAATACATAACCTTGTTGCCGCTCCTCATCCGAAAGAGCTCCTTTCGAACACAATCCAATTTTGTATTCTCCCTTTTGGATTTTGACTTTGCACATTCCGCAACCTCCATTTGCACATCCATAAGGAATTTTTACTTGATGAGATCTCGCAGCTTTTAATAAATCAACGCTCTCTCCGCAAGAAAAAATTTCTCCGCCTATATGAATTTGATATACCATTATTATCTCCCTCCCAACATGATAATTTTTTCTTTATTCAAGCATGCTCTACAGCATAACGTTATGCGCCATTTTGCACCTGCTTTTACTAGCGCTGGCGAAAAGAAACAAAAATGCCATAGCATTGATCGCATCGTTGATGAACATAACATCATGGCTATCCGACACCTATAAGCATAATAAATATTTTTGCTTAAGGTATGTTTTCTTCTTCACGACCAATGCCGCAGTTCTTGAAAGCGTCGAACGGAGTTCTTAAACACGCAACATGTTCCCCATTCATAAACAATTAACTTTCTACTTTTGTATCTACCGATTTCATCCCTCTTTTTCATGCTCTCTTCGTTTTTTCACAGATTCTCCAGCAATTCCCCAATGTTCTAGAGGCATTTCTTGAATCATGATGCGGACATTTTCTTTCGGCGCATCCAATACTTTGCACACCGTCTCCGTTAATTCATAGATAAGTGTCTCCTTTTTTTCCGGAGAACGACCTTCTAACAAGTGAACTTGAATGAAAGGCATACGTTTTGACTCTCCTTTCCAAAGATAAAAAGGCTTCAACCGAACGAAAGAAGTTCAGGCTTATGGAGAAAACGTTTTGCTATTGCATCGGCTAACTCTCGCTTAGACGATTTCTACCATTGCACTGATTCCTGGTCACGAGAAAGTTTGTTATTGTTCAAATAATGGACCCTGACACACTAGCACCGCAACCGTCGAAATAATGGCACCATTCCTTTAAAAAACTATAAAGATGAAGCATACATCTGATCCAACATTTTTCGTAAATCGTTCTTTTAACATGATGCGGGAAGACAGCCGCTAAAGTGAGAAAATGCGATGCCGGCTGCAAAAAATTTCAAATCGCTTTTAGTGCAGGCTGTCTTTCTAGGTAAAGCGTCAATGATTGAAATGTACAACAACCGTAACTGTTGTGTTGTACTAGGCATATTCGCAATGCTGTCTGGCTTTGAAAAAAGCAAATCATAACCTTGTTTTTGATAAAAACATAAAAATATTCTTATATTTCATTGTGAAAAAAATGCAAAAGCAAAGAATGAAAGCTGTCTCGATATTCCACTTGCGTCCAATGGCTGCATTGTCCGTAAATCATCATTTTTACCCGCGGAAGATGTTTGGCAAAATAATAACTTGTCTCAACAGGAACGATCGGATCATTCAGCCCATGAACGAGTAAAACTTGTTGTTGTATGCGGCACAAAGTGGCGCTTGGCAAAACAAGATCATCTACTATCCGCTGGCGAAGCGGAGGAAACATTGCTTCATAGGAACGGCGCACGGCAGGATTCATTGCCGCCTCAAAGCGCATTTGACTAATGCTGTCAAGATTGTCTTTAATAAAGCTTTCATCATATGCAAACCAGCGAATGATCTGCGCCATTGCCTCTGCGGATGGATCCTCATAAAACCCCCAAACGCGGTCAAGTTCTGGAGTCAATCGAAACGGAGCACCCGCCGAGCCCATCAACACAACGCGATCAATTCGATCAGGCGCCTCGGCCAATAAATGAAGAGCAACAGCCCCGCCTAAAGAATTTCCCACTAAATGAACGTTTTTCACTTCCAATTCATCCAAAAGGTATTTAAGCTGATCCACCCATAACCTCATCCATGACCGGATGCCTTTCGGAGGCGAAGACGGATGTTCCGACATTCCAAAACCGATTAAGTCTGGCGCGATACAATCAAATCCCTTTTCCTTGAAAAAAGGGAGCGCATATTGCCAATTAGACCAAGCAGTTGCTCCAGGACCGGACCCATGGATAAAAAGAATCGCTTCATTATTTCCGATGCCGGTGCGGTAAAAATAAGTTTCATAGTCTCCGGTTTTGACACGGACACTTGTCGCTTCTTGCAAACCAATTCCTCCCCTCTCGACTCTATTATCGAATCATTTTCCAACACGTACTCCTGACACGAAATTAATTGACGTAATTTTTAGAAAATACTAATTATCCCAATCGTAAACGGTAATTATTGTTTATACAACTCCATTGTTTCATAATAAGAAACAAAAGGAAAAAATAACAAATTTTTTCATACATTAAAACAGATCCTTGGATAGACCTAACAAAGTGGAACGTGCTGTTAAAGAAATTTCCAGAAAAAAATGGGCATGAAATCGCAACAAAGCGAAACGTACTGTTAAAGAAATTAAAATTGGGCATGGAAACCGCATCAAAAGAACAATCCGTAAATTATGAATTCGCATGTCCGTATATAAAGAAGCTGACCCCAAACATCGACTTCAAGCGATTTTCGGTCAGCCATCTGAAGCATTTCTTTTTTAAGAATGCAAAATAAATAGCGAAGGGGCTGCAAACATCTCCTTACGTGTTTCCCGAATCAGAAGAGATGATCGAACCCCTTTAACAAGAATATTCTTGATCTTTGTATTTTTATGTTAGTGCTTTAGAGAATGATTCAATGAGTTCTCTTCGATGATAGAAAATACCTGTTCCAATTTTATCTTCCGTCCAAGTAATGGTCGGAAAGTCTGCATAGCTCATATAACCGCTTGTGTATGCTTCATTTCTATTGCCGGATGGATCAAAAAAGTAAACGGTAAGGCCTCGTGTAATGCCGTGTCTTGTTGGCGTCACTTCTGCTTGAACATTATTTTTGGTTAAAATATCTGCTGCCTTTAATACTTCATACCAGTTATCGACATAAAATCCTGCATGATGAAATTTCGCATCCGGTCCTTTCACGAATGCAAGATCGTGACCTTTGTTCGTCACTGACATAAAGCTTCCGACTAAATCTTCTCCATCTACCGTAACGATTTTCTCGGTTTGTCTAAAACCGAGCACTTCCGTAAAGAAGCGGGTTGCTGTTTTTAAATCATCGCCTGTTAAAAGAGCGTGATCCAATCGATGCGGAGCAATTCCTTTTAGTCCATCCGGCCATGGATCTGGGTTTAGATTCCCAGTTTTTGTCCCTACTTGTTCTATTTCCGTATACAGCTCCATATGATGGCCTGTTGGAAGCTGAAAACGAACCGCTTCTCCTTCTGCTAATCTAGTACCTTTGGAAATTCGGGAAAGTTTGCAGCCAAATTGCTCAATTTTATATTCTAATTTTTCCAGCTCGTAAATATCTTTTACCTTAAATGCCATATGATCCATTCCAGCTGTATCGGATTTTTGCAAAATGATGCTGTGATGGTCATATTCGTCCCAAGCTTTTAAATATACTCGATTTTCCTCGCGTCCTGTCACTTCAAGCCCAATGACATTTGTGTAATATTTTACAGATTCTTCTAAATCCAACACCCGAAGCTCCAATCGCCCTAATCTTAAAATTTCGCTCATTTGAATCCTCCCTTTCATTGAAAAATCTTATTTTAATGAATTTGATCATCAGCTCTTTCCATTAAAGCGTTTCCAATAAAGATAACGCAGCCTCGCAGCACAATCTGTCTTCTTCTTCTGAGCCGCCGCTGACCCCGATTCCTCCAGCTAAATCGTTTCCGTCATAAATCGGGTACCCTCCTCCGAAAACGACAAGCTTTTCTGTATGGACAATCCCAAGGCGCAAACTCGGCTCATCTTTGATCATGTCATACCATTGATGGGTCGGAATCCCGAATGCCGCTGCTGTATAGGCTTTATTTTGAGCAATTTGTATGCTTAAAAGAGGCGCCTCGTCCATCCGGAAAAACGATTTCAAATTTCCGCCTTGATCCACAATAGCAATGTTCACTTTCACTCCAAGTTCTTCAGCCTTTTGTACCGCTTTGTCAATCATTTTTTTCGCCAAGTCACTGCTGATGCTTTTTTGCTGTAAAAACGCCAACATTTCTTCCCCCTTTCCTAAAGTCAACACCGCTATCCTTTTGTAAATACTAGATTTTTCTCTTCCTTTTCTTCGATCTCTAATGTGAAATCGAAACTTCTGGCAATCCATTTTACTTTGACTCGAGAAATACTCCACACAGAAGATATGGATGGACCAAGCCAATAGATTTTTTTCTGCTTAGTAACAAGCACGCGTCCCTCAAACCACCCTTTTCCTATATCAATTGCCACGTCGTAGCATCCTTTTGGAGGAAGCATATAGTACCGATCCAAAATCAATTCATCTTTTGCATCAGTATGGATCATTTTTCCTTTTGTTTCGTAAAATTCTCCCAAGTAATCAGGAAGTTCTTCCATCAATCCTGATTGAATCTTATTTCGAATCAACGTAGAACTAATTTTTTCATCGTTTCGTTTGACATTTTCTACTTTCGTGACAGTGATTGAGTATCCGCTGTCTTCCTCCATCGTATCTAAACTTCCTTTTCCTTTTCGGCCGTACGTGAAGTCATATCCAGCTGCTACATGCTTGATTTGCAGCGGAACTAAATATTTCTGGACAAATTCCTTCGGCTCAAGTCTTGCAAATTCCGATGTAAATCGTATTAAATAAAAGTAATCAATGTCTAAATGGGAAAACTTTTTTGCTTTTTCGGCAGGCGGGAGCAAATATTGGACACGTTTTCCCGTTTTGCCGATTATTTCTTTAGGGTGCGGAAAAAAGCTGATAACCGCTGTTTTTACCCCCATTTTTTCCGCCAAGTTTTTAGCGGTCTGAATGACTTTTTGATGTCCGAGATGAACGCCGTCAAAAAACCCTAGTGCAGCAACGACAGGGCAAGAGGCAATAAGATCTAGATCATTTTGATGATCAATGATGATTGTTTTCAATGAAATGCCCCCTTTTTTTAGCTCGACGCCGTCGCTTGTTCGCTTTGAGCAAGCTGATGGTATTTTCCGCTGAAAAACAGAAGCGGATCTTGCTCTGTCATGTTTATATCCGTCACTTCCCCGATGAAAAGGACATGATCACCTGCTTGAACCTCATTAACAACTTGGCAGGAAATTTGCGCAAGAGCATCTTTAATGACCGGCAGCCCCCCTAGCTGTTCAAATTGTACATCGACTGGTTTTTCCAGCTGCCCGGCAAAATTCATCGAAAGCACTTGTTGATCGTGCGACAAGATGTTAACAGCATATTTTTTTGATTGTTGAATTTTTTCCAGCATTTTCGCTTTTTCTCCAATGGAAATTAATACAAGCTTCGGATTTAAGGAAATGGACATAAAGGCATTTGCTGTCATTCCATGAATATCTCCGTTATGCTCCGTTGAAATGACCGTCACCCCTGTAGCAAATTTCCCCATCGCATTGCGAAACAAGCGATCGTCCATATCCACCAACTCCTTTCTTTTTATTTCTGCACAAGTTCTTTTTGTGGAGATACCCAAGTATCATTGAGCCAACCGTTTAGATCGTAATCATCCAAAGCGGAATCGACAAACTCTTTAAATCGGTCGGAATCTCCAGTTGCATCAGCAATTTTTAACGTCTCTAGACGAATGTTCTCATGGTTGCCCGCATAGTTGATTTCATAAAGCTCATGACGTCCGCCAAATTCCGTTCCGATCGCATCCCAAATCATTTTCATCAATTTCACCCGCTCTTTTGCATCAATGCCTGAACCGCGATAATAACGATCGAGATACGGTCGCAGCTCCGGATTTAAAAAGTCGCTGGCACTGGAAGGCAATTGAATGAGGCCCCCCGCAACGATTTGTTCAAAAATTTGTTTGACGCGCGGCCATACCATTGGAGCGAGCACACGGTAAGCAGCGCCGTACTGAAGGTTCGGAAGTGCAACGCCATTTTTCGTTTCACAATTGGCTGCCATTGCGGTAGAAAGAGCCCAAAACATATTGCGAAGGGCAATAACCTCACCGATATTTGCCTGAACCCCACGAAACTGCTTCGTACCTGCCGCCTCTGTCGCTTTCATTAATAAGCCGACCATAAAGTCAAGCTTGACGGCAAAACGCGTACAACCTTGGAATGTAAAGCGGTTTACAAATCCCGTTTCAACAAAAAACCCGTTTACTACGTTTACATTTTTGTAGGCAAGTACGTTCTCCCAAGGAATAAATACATTATCTAATACAATGACTGCATCGTTTTCATCAAAACGGCTGGAAAGCGGATAATCAAACGGAGAACCTAATGTTTTTGCGATTTGTTCATACGATTGACGGCTGATCATTTTTACGCCAGGCGCATTCATCGGTACAAAGAAGACGAGTGCATGGCTTTGATCACCATCTCCTAAATCTTGAGCTCCATAGTTAGAGACGAAGTTATAATGAGTTAGTGCAGCTGCCGTTCCCACCATTTTGGCACCGTTTACAATAATACCGTCATCCCGCTCTTTTACAGCGCGAACATAAACATCTTTATTTTCATGAAGAGGTTTTGAACGGTCGACCTGCGGATTAATAATCGTATGGTTAATAAACGGAACTTCTTTTGTTGTTTTTTTGTACCAATTTCGCGCATTGTCCTCAAAACCTTCGTAATAATCCGCAAACGCTTTCAAATGTGCTGTGAAAGAAGCTTTATAATCAGGGGTGCGCCCCATAAAGCCATAGCTCAGCTTGGCCCATTGTGCAATCGCATCTCTTGCTTCTAAAAGATCTTGAGCATTTTTTGGTTCTTTAAAAAATTTGTGAGTTTGATAGCCTTCTTCAGTAGTCGTCGTTAAAATTTTTCCCATCTGTTCATCATGAAGAGCATCATACATTCTTGCTATGGAGCGAGCAGAGTTTTCGTAGGCAGAATGTGTTGTAACATCATCAATCTTTTCTCCATTTAAATAAACAACCCTGTTATCTCTTAAACTTTCTAAATATTCCTTACCATTCATCATCTTTTATCACCTTCCTAAATGAAAATATAATGAACTGGTATTTCCTCTACGGTTCTATCATATAATTGATTTGAATTTTCAGACAATGACAGCGTTTGTTTAAAAATCATTGAAAACTAAACAATTGTTGTTGAAAATACACAAAAAAGACTGCCTCATTGCCAAACACCAGCATTGCGTCAAAATGGCAACAAGCTGGCGATTTGAGCGTGAGACAGTCTTCTCAAATAATATTCATACATATCTTGGCTTCGATCGCTTCCGGTGAATAGTCTCCAGGCGTTTTTTATCATATAATGCTCATACATATCCCTGTCTAATGTACTGAAATGTTGTAATCACATTTCCCGCTGATCTTTCAATGACCTAGCAATGTGAGCTTTCTTAATCCCTTGTGCTATCTGGGCATTGCTCTTTATTCCAATATGTTTGCAGCACCGCCGATAAGATCAGCGTTTCTTCTGCGCTGCCAGGCAACAATCGGATCAAGTCACCGATCAGAAAGTGCTCTTTAAACTGCAAACGAACGACTCCCCGTTTTCAGGATTGTCCTTTCACATAAAAACCCCAGTCCGAGGCAGACTTTTTCAAAGCATCGTATTAAATGCATCGTTTTTTACTGCCTGCCTGTTGGGGATAATAGTATCGTACATTTTCATTATAAGTTCAATGTATTTATAACTTCCTCTACATCTGTTGTCGGCTGTTGGCAGGCAAAGTTTTCACATATATAAATAGTTGTTTCATTATTGATCATGCGATAATTTTTCGCAAATTCCGCAATTTGTGCAAATTGATTTGGATCTTCAGCAACTAACACTGAAAGTTCCATTGTATACGCCTGTTGAATACGATTCAATAATCTTTTCCTTTTGCTGCAATCTTTCGGACCAATAATGACAACCTCTTTTTGCGGCAGCTGTTCCATCAAAAGGCTTTGCAAGAAAAACGTATGACCGCTTGGGTATTGCTCCACTTCTTCTTTAAAAATAGAATACATTTGCTGAACGCTTTCGTGTAAATCCAAATTGCCGGTCAGCCTGCTCAATTTCAAAAGCGCGAAGGCCGCAACGCTGTTTCCTGAAGGGAGCGCACCATCATAAATTTCCTTCTCCTTGACAAGCATTGCTTCACTGTCATGACCTGTGAAGAAAAATCCGCCATTTTCTTGATCCCAAAAAAGATCAATCATTTTATCAGCAAGCTGTTTTCCTTTATGCAAATAAGTTAAATCAAATGTCGCTTCATACATTTCGATATAGGCCCAAAGAAGGTATGCATAATCATCAATGAACGCCTGTTGTTTTACTTCGCCATCGCGATAGCGCACCATAACTCTTCCGTCTACAATTAAATGATTTTCAATAAAATTCAGCGCCTTTTTTGCCATTTCGATATATGCTTCCTGATCAAAAACAGCTCCTGCTTTTGCTAGTGCAGCAATCATGAGAGCATTCCACGCGGTCAGCACTTTATCATCAACATGTGGAAACGGTCTTTCAATTCGTTTTTCAAAAAGCTTTTGTCTCGCCTGCTCCAATTGCTCTTTCAGCTCTTCCAGCCCCATTTGATAGGTAATTGCCGCTTTTTCTTCATTCGTATGAATAAGATTCGGGATATTTTTTCCTTCAAAGTTCCCTTCTTCAGTTATATCGTAAATATGACAAAACTGTTCGCCTAATTCCTGCCCGAGAATCTCTACCACTTCCTGTTTTGTCCATACGTAAAATTTCCCTTCCTCCCCCTCAGAATCTGCATCAATGGCAGAATAAAAAGCCCCTGATTCATTCCGCATGTCCCGTCGGACAAATTCAATGATTTGTTCTGCAATTGTTTTAAATTGAGGGTTTTGGGTCACTTGATAGGCCTCGGAGAATGTATAAAGCAAAAGGGCATTATCGTACAGCATTTTTTCAAAATGCGGAACAAGCCACATGGCATCTGTCGAATATCTGGCAAATCCGAAGCCGATATGATCCCAAATCCCTCCCTTTGCCATTTGCACAAGCGTTTTATTCACAAAATAAAGAGCATTTTCATGTTTAGTCCATTCGTGATATTTCATTAAAAACATGAGCATGTGAGGAATGGGGAACTTTGGTGCCTGACCAAACCCTCCATAAATTGTGTCAAAATTGCTTGAAAGCTGATGAAACGTTTCATGAAGAACGCTTTGCTTCAACTCACCTTTCTTATTTCGACTGGCATTTTTATTTAAAACTTCCGTTATGCGTGCTGCTGTCTTTTCAATTTTTTCATGCTCTTTTTGATAAATTTCCGAAAGCTGCTGCAACACATCGATAAATCCCGGACGGCCAAAACGGCTTTGCTTAGGAAAATAAGTGCCTGCATAAAAAGGTTTTTGATCCGGTGTGATAAATACATTGAGCGGCCATCCGCCTTGCCCCGTAAGAATCTGGCATACCCTCATATATATGGAATCAATATCTGGACGCTCCTCACGATCTACTTTTATGGCGACAAACCGTTCATTTAATATCTTTGCAACTTCTTCATCTTCAAAGCTTTCATGAGCCATGACATGACACCAGTGACATGTAAACTTTATATCCACCTTTTAATTAATATATTAGCCCCATTACAGGGCTAGGAATAGCCGATAGACACAAGTACAGGCTTTCCTTCTCTTTTTGCTTTTTGGAAAGCTTCAGGTGACCATTCCAACCAGTTTACAGGGTTCGTTGCATGTTGTAGCAAATACGGTGATTTTGATTTTATTAGCCAATTATATTCTTTTGAAAAACGATCTTGTTTTAAGTATTCCTTCATCTTCAACACTTCCTCCTCTTAATAGAATTTAGAACAATCCTTCCAAATTCGCTTAAACGGTTGTCCATATGACCGTATAAAAGTATTTGCTTGGAAGATACGTTCAACTTTATTTTACCAAATATTTCCCGTGAAGATACAACAAAAAATATTCTCAAATTTGATAAATTATGCATTTGTTATATTATTTTGTTAAAGGTAATTATTAACTTGGGGTGTTCAATTTGGAAAAGTTAACATTTTTTGAACTAGCAATTAAGGTATTGAAAGAAGCTAATAAACCAATGACAATTGAAGAAATATGGCGTTATGCCCAAGAAAGAGAATACGATGTGTTGGTAGGTTCAAAAGGTAAGACACCATGGCAAACTATGAGTGCAAGAATATACGTTGATATGCGGGATAATCCAAATTCGCCTTTTGTTAAAATTGATTCTAAACCAAAGAAATTCTTTCTTAAGGAACTTCAAAATGTAGATACAATAAAAGAAGAAAAAGAAATTATACAACCAAAAGAAACTTCATATAGTGAAAGAGATTTACACCCTTTTTTAACGTACTATGTTAATACATACTTAAATGTATATACCAAAACCATTTATCATGAAAAATCTTCTAAACGAACATATTCACAATGGTTACATCCAGATTTAGTCGGAATTAACTTCCCTATTGGTGAATGGGAATCGGAAGTTTTAGATTTTGGATTAACTCTCGGAAGTCAACTAGTGAAGCTTTATTCCTTTGAAGTGAAGAAAGAATTAACATTTGCTAATATTCGTGAGGCTTATTTCCAAGCGGTTTCAAATTCTTCATGGGCTAACGAAGGCTATTTAGTAACTGCAAACATATTACACGATGAAGAATTTATGACTGAGTTGAAACGTCTTACCTCTGCTTTTGGGATTGGAATTATAAAACTAGATATTGAAGACCCAGATGCTTCTGAAATATTATTCCCTGCCAAACACAAAACAGAAATTGATTGGGAAACTGTAAACAAACTTTCAAAGGAAAATCCTGATTTTAGAAAATTTATTGTTCGGATAAAAAATGATATGAATAGTAAAGAAATCATCAAGGAAAAGTACGATAAAGTTTATACGGCTGAACAATTAGTTGAGAAAATAAAAAAGAAGTGAATAGTATGTTTGCGATAGCACCTACTGATATTGGTTGGTATAGATATCTTAGAAACACCCCAATTCCCGAAGAAGTAAATTTTTGGACACCGACACCGTGTAACGTCAGAAGACTTTCCAAAGGTAACAAATTTTTGTTTTTGTTAAAAGCCCCTATCGAAAAATATGTAGGTTTGGTAGTTTTAAATATTACGAGAATCTCTCAAATAAAAAAGCGTGGGAGAGGTTCGGAACAGGCAACGGTGTTGAAAGTTTATCAGAATTAAAAGATCGTTTCAATACATACTCTAGGAAGACGTTTTACAACCGCTTTTTCTGATAATGACGAAAATCGTGAGATATTGTCATAATTTTAACTGATGTTATATTATTTAGCGAAGAAAATTTTATCACCACAGTTCAATTGAACGTATCTTTCCCACGCCAAGTTGTGAAGTTGAAATATTTCAATATGGAATTACCTAACGTGCTTGAAGATGTACAAATAAGACTAGTAGAAAAAATATTGGAAGTAGAAACACTTGTTGAAGGTGCCAAAAAGCAAATTTCTGTTAACGCTTATGAACGTAATCCCATTGCAAGACAAAAGTGTTTAGATTATTACGGTTATAACTGTTCAGTTTGTGATTTTAATTTTTAGTGAAACATGCGGTGATATCGATAAAAACTTTATTCACGTTCATCATCTCAAAGAAATTAGCCAAATTGGCGAAGAGTATGAGATTGATCCTTTAAAAGACTTACGCCCTGTTTGTCCCAATTGTCATGCAATATTACATAGACAAAAACAAGCCTATACCATTGAAGAATTAAAAGAAATAATTAACAAAAATAAGGTACATTTATAGTAATATAAAAAGGTATTATCTCCTTTTTTGTGGAAATAATATCTTTTGTTGTTTCTCGATCCATATTAGCTATTCCTTCTTTATTAAATCTTTTAACTGTTCCTTAGTTAACCACGGTCTTCTTCTATGTAACATGCGGTGACAGTTTGAACATACTAAGACTATATCTTCTATCCTTGTTAATTGTCCTTCTTCTAATTCTGATACAGGTATAGTGTGGTGACCTTCTATAAAGTGTTTTCTGCAAGAAAAAAATACAGAGGGTTGCAGTATATCTTTATCAAAATTTTGAATAAATATACATATATGTGATCTATCCATCAAGGGCTTGACGTCGATCCTCTGTAGCCATGATTCTTTAGTCAAGCGCCAGCTTCAACAGTTTTGGCAAAACCAAAAAAGGTTATCATGGCTCCTCCTCCATGTAAAGCCCCATTGCATATCACTGCATAAGGATTTTGCAATTCTCTGCACTTTTATTTTGCAAAAAACACTTCTATAAAGTCTTCTCCTATTTCGCCATACACTTCATAAAAGTCAAAACCACATATTTCACAGAATAGGCGTCCACCATTTTCACGTTTAAACTTCTCTTTCACTAATCTAATTACTGAATCGGCTACACTTAACTGGACACGTAGACTAAGCGGGCCGCCTTGAGGCGTTCCCATGTCCGTTTCCATTGCCACTCCATTGATATTTCATATTTTTTAAACTATAAACACTTGAAAATTAATATACCATTATTAGGAATTAATTACAAAAAGAGATATCTAATGCTTTTTTTACTTTTTCAGTACCGGAATCCAAATTTCACATTTTACAGTCGGGGAAGTTAAATCTTTGCTTCCGATTGATAAGATTTCTGGACCTTCTATTTGTTCATAGTTTGAGGTTGGAAACCATTCAGAATAAATGCGTCCCCATACATCCTGCAGTGTATCAGGAAATGGTCCGATTGCTTCGAATACTGCCCATGTTGAGGCAGGAACTACAAGTTGTGTAAATTCAGCTGGACATTCCTTAGTTGTTGCTACGCCAATATAGTGATCAAGCTCCCCTTTTTCCTCCATTCTGCCTTCAGAAAAGTTCGTGGATGCTTGAATCAGGCCTAAAGGCTCGACATTCGAAAGTTTTTTAAGTTTATTGATCTTTTCATCATCTAAGCTTTTCCACATCGAGGCAATTTCCGGATTAATTCCTTTGAAAATGATCGGAACTCTTTTTTTAATACCAACAATACGAAATGCCTCTTTTTCTACAATTCGATAGTTCATTTCATTTCCTCCCTTAATTGTTAACTGGAAGGTCATTCGTGGATAAGCTTTCAATAAATGACCACGATTTCTGGCTTCTGACGGTGTTATACCATGCAAGTTTTGAAAAGCTCTTGCAAAAGAATCTGGTGAGTTGTACCCATATTTTATCGCAATGTCGATGACCTTTACGCTGCTATCTTTAAGTTCAAATGCTGCAAGAGTCAGGCGTCTGCGGCGGATGTATTCTGATAGTGTAATACCTGCAAGAAAAGAAAACATCCTTTTAAAATGATATTCGGAACAGCAAGCGATTTTTGCCACCTCTTTAAAGTCAATATCATGTGTAAGGTTTTCTTCAATATACTGTATGGCTCTGTTCATGTTCTTAAGCAAATCCATTATATGACCTCCCTTGATTACAAGAATAGCAGGAGCTGAATGGATCTACCCGATATTTTGTGCACAATTATGCAGGGTGGTGATATGATCATGTGCATTTTTGCGCAACCTGCTCAGTTTATGAATAAAAACGGTTTTATGATGGATCAAGTGAAATAGATCAGGTAAATAATGAAAGCAATATGTTTGTTTAGTAGGTTTGGTGAAATGATCATTATCATAAATAAGCAAAGAAACGGCTCAATTTTCATAAACGGTTTTCGAACAAGTCCCTAAAATAAATCAAGTAGAGAAAAACGAGCTGTTTTTCTCTACTGATTTTGTATACCTTCGATTTTGATATGCAAGCAGTTGACGCCTTCTTCTTTCAGAATGTTGCGGGCTAATGCCATTTTTCTCCGCTTAGTGTCTTTGAATAATAAACTCCTCTTCAAGCAAAGTCCAATTTTGAGGGAAAGGCTCGCCAAGCACCCAATATGCCACTCCATTCAGTCCGTATTCTTTTACGAGATTAAACTTTGCCTGCATGCTTTGTTCATTTTCAAACCAGACCTCATGTGTTTTGTTTTGATCATCGGTGTAGCGAAACCAAGGTGCCTGCGCCTCGTTGTCATACTGAATTTCAACTCCTTCTTTCGCCGCTAGGTCTGCTGCTTCCGCCGGAGCGATTCGTTTGGCAAATTTACCGCCTTTTTTGTATGGTAAAGTCCAATCGTACCCATACAAAGGGGCGCCCATCACAATTTTGTTTCGCGGAATGACGGAAACGGCATAATCCAGTACTTTGCGAACTTGCGGAATCGGTGACACCGCCATTGGCGGACCGCCGGACCATCCCCATTCATACGTCATCAAAATAACAAAATCTGCTAACTCTCCATGTCTCTTATAATCATGGGCTCCGTGCCATGGTCCTCTTTGTTCATCGCTCGTTTTTGGGGCCAATGCAGTTGAAACCGTAAAGCCGGCTTTGCGAACCTGCGGCAAAATCGTTTCGAGAAAGCCGTTATACAGCTCACGATCCTTTTCCCGAATATGTTCAAAGTCGATATTTAAAGCTTTATATCCTTTTGCTTTCATCGTCTGAATAACGCCATTGATCAAACTTTTAGAGGCTGTTTTATCTGTAAAGATCCGATGAGCAATATCCGGTGAAAAATTTCCTTCTGTAAAATTGGTGATGACCATCATCGGAATCGCACCGGATTTTTTAGCAGCTGCGAGTGCTTCACTGTCTTCAATTGGAACAAGACTTCCATCGGCGTTCACTCGGTAGCTGAAAAAAGCTACATATGATAAATGCTGACTGACACCTTTTAAGTCAGAAACGGATTGCTGCGGAGTGATCGGCTCAAGAAATCCAATTGAGTTAATAGGTCTTTTGTCGCGGGCCGTCTGATCAGGGTTTACCTTTTGGATTCGTTTTGCTGGAGATTGGCTATGCTGTATCCTAATGAGCGAGCTATCTCCTTCATTCTGAGTTGTCGTTCCTTGCTGTTGATCATAAGAAGCGCCCTGCTTTTTATCATTTCCATTTCCGCATCCAGAAAGAGCGAGCGAAAGGCAGAGCAAAATGACAAATTTTCTCATCACAACATCTCCTCTTGTTTTTTCTTATACTTCCTAAACAAGAGGATGAATATTCCCGAGTTTTTCACTTCTGTCCATAGATTCAGCAAATATGCGCTGGAAAAAGTATTTAAAAAAAGACTGTCGCAAAATTACATAGAAATTTTTCATCTGCTGTTGACCTTTTTACAGTTCCATTTTGCTGCGTGTTTCTCCGTACATTTTTTTCATCAGCTGCTTCGAATTTTTTTATTTACATCCTGTGCTCCAGAAGTTGAAATTTTTTTGCAGTCCTTCTACATACCGTTTGGAGTTACTTAAAAATTTTTAGAACGAATGTTGTTGATGCCTATCCATACATTTTTTCAAAAAAGACTGGTCAAATTTAACAAAACGTTATATAGTGTGTATATAGATATACACAGTAAAACAGTTCACTTGGAGGAGATCAATATGAACGATTGGAAGGAAGCGTTTTGGCTAGCAAAGTTTGAATTAAAAAAATTGAAATTGGGATTTGTATTGCTTGCCTTGATGGCCATCACGTTTTCGATGTTTTTCGCCACTGTCATTCCGAAAAATATGGAAAGAAGCACCGTTATGCTAGATTTTTTGTTCTTTATTGTATTTGGTTTTGGAACTGCATGGATCAAACCGAAAGAATTTAATCATCAAAAAATAGGCGGCGACTTTTGGGCATCTCCTTTTTTTATTACACTTAGGCAGCTGCCGATCCAAAAGGATGTGCTCATTAAAAGCAGATTTATCATTTTTTTCGCCTTTGCCGTTCCTTACTATTTAGGGGTATCGATTCTTACTTATGTGTTTTCCCCTGATCTTAGAGCAGCGTTGGACTTAAAGGAATATTTCGCATTTATCATGATTTGGATTGGTATTGGCATTCATTTAGGAGCTTCGTTTCCAGCTAGTGATGTCGGCTACCGGCTTTCAACGGTGAGGTTTGCCCTTTATATATTCGCTTTATTTTTTGGATTCATGTTTATCTTTACGATATTTAACGTTTTATATGGAAACGGCTTTGTGCCTTTGACGATGCTCATGGCGGAAAAATGGCCTCTAGTAAGTATTATTGCGTCAGTTCTTTTCGCTGCTATAGGCGTGCTCTACTCGCAAAAATATATGTCCAAAAAAATCGAAAAAATGGATTATTTATTTTAAGAAGGAGGAAGTTGAATGGAGCTTCCTATTCAGATTGCAAAAGATTCTCCGGAGCCTATTTATTATCAATTGGAAGAACAAATTAAAGCGCTGATTGCAAGCGGTCAGCTTCCTGCTGGTTCACCGCTGCCTTCGATCCGCACCCTTTCAAAAGACCTTGAAATTAGTGTGATTACGACTAGACGCGCCTACCAAAATCTTGAATATGAAGGGTTTATCCAGACAACACAAGGGAAAGGAACGTTTGTAGCTGACATAGACGATGCTAAGAAAGAAAAAGTAAAGACAGAAACGGTGTACAAAGCTATTCAAACCGCTGTACAAACGGCGCTCCGCCATGACTATACGTTTGCAGAGATTGAGCAAATCTTTCAACAAGTAATGGTTGAATTGCGGGAAAAGGAGGGTTCTTAATGCAGCCTTGGTTAGAAATCATGCAGTTAAGAAAAACGATCGATGATTTTCAATTAGGGCCAATTGATCTTTCGTTTGAGCCTGGAACGATTCATGCACTCATTGGGAAAAACGGAGCTGGTAAAAGTACATTAATGAAAATGCTGATGAATCTTGCGAAAAAAGATGAGGGGCAGATCCGCTTATTTGGTCAATCAATACAAAATCGTGATGAAAGCTGGAAGCAGCACATCTCGTACCTGCCGCAGACATTGATTGGATGCAATTCCTTTAACGGATTGGAATTGATGAAGCTCACTTCCCATTGGTATTCAACATGGGATCAGAAATATTTCGACCAGCTTGTACAAATGTTCGATATCCCTTTAAGAAAGCTATATCGAAATTTATCACAAGGTGTTCAAAAGAAATTAAGCATCGCCTTAACTTTAGCCTGCGATACCGACATTTTGATTCTTGATGAACCAACCGCTCATATGGATATCCCTTCAAAACAAATGCTGATGGATATTCTCGTAGAATGGATGGAAAGAAGCGAAAAGCTGATGATCATTGCCAGCCATCAAACAGATGATATTCGAAAGCTTGCTGATTATCTAATTGTACTGAAAAACGGACAATTGCTTGGAAAATTTGAAAAAGAAGAATTAGCCAGCAGATATAAACGTTACTTTTTGCAGCGGCCTCTGCCAAATAAACCGATACCGGGTGAAGTTGGAAGAAAAGGAAAGCAAATTGTCATCACTCAACAACAAGAAAATACAGAACAGTATTTAATAGAGCATCAATACGATTGGATCAAAGCAGAATCGTTAGAGTTGGAAGAAATTATCACGATTATGCTCAATCAACCAATTTAACAGAAAGGAACATAAATATGAACGAAACGGTTTTAACAGTTGAAAAATTAGGAAAATCATTCAAACATCAGCCGATTATCCAAAATATATCGTTTGAAGTGAAAAAAGGGGAAATTATGGCGGTATTAGGACCGAACGGGGCTGGAAAATCAACGATCATTCGCAACATTATGGGGATTATGTATCCAGATGAAGGAAGCATTACATTCCACAATAGCCAAAAAAATATGATCCCGCGCCATAAAATTGGCTATTTGCCGGAAGAACGCGGTTTATATAAAAATGTCAAAGTAATGGATATTCTCCTTTATTTAGCAGATTTAAAAAGCTACCCATTAAAAAAAGCAAAAGAGCGGGCTAAAGTCTATTTAAAAAAATTTGGCTTAGAAGGAAAAGAACAGTCATCAATTGATGAACTATCAAAAGGAATGGGACAAAAAGTACAGTTTATCGCTTCGATCCTGCATGAGCCTGAACTGCTCATCTTAGACGAACCGTTTTCCGGATTAGACCCTGTGAGCCAGGAGTTATTTAAAAAAGAAATAAGAAGCTTAGCTAATAACGGCACAGCGATTCTTCTATCTTCCCATCAAATGAATATAGTAGAAGAGATGTGTGACAGATTATTTATGATCCATCGCGGCCGCAAGGTGGTTTATGGATCGATAGAGGAAGTAAAGAAAACATATGCGAATTTCAAATGTGTCATCCGCGGAAAAAATGACCGCGCCGTACTAGAACAAATTTCTGGTGTTCAACGAATAGAACAAAATGAAGATGTATCAACTCTTTATTTAACAAAAGACATTCAACCTGCCAAATGGTTAAAAAACCTTCCGGAATATATGATAATTCAAGAATTATCGCTTGACCGCATTTCCCTGCATGAAATCTTTATTGATGTTGCCACAGATCAAAATTTATTACAGGAAGCTGGTGAAAATTATGAGTAATACTATAAAAATAGCAAAATGGGAAATAAAGCGGAATTTAAAAAACAAATCATTTATCATCAGCTTGTTTATAACGCCTATTCTCTTTTTAGCTTTTTTCCTGCTCGGAAATCTTGCCAATTCAGATGAGGATCAAAGTGTAACAACTGTTTATGTCAATGATAAACTGAATATTTTGCCAGCCTTGCAGGAAGCAGTACAGCTTCACAACCTTCCATTCAAGCTTCAGAAAACTGGCATCGCGGAAGATAAGATAGAAGATTTGCTAAAAAATAGAGAGAATACAGCCTATTTGTTTATCGGTGAACAGTCATTAACGGATGGCGTTGTCCCTGTTTACACAAGCGATGTGATTAGCCCGATGTTTGCCAATCAAATTCAGCTGCTGGCAGAGCCGTTAAAAGCTTTGCAGTTGGAGCAGCTTGGTTTATCGAAAAATCAATTAGCAGCCATTTCGAAAGGAATCGTCTTTGAACAATCGACCGTTAGTGAAATCTCAAAAACTGAAGGCGGAGGAAGAGAAACGGAAAAAATTTTAGAACGCATTGTACCAGGGGCCTTTGCCAGCATCATTTTACTATCCATTGTTTTTAGCGGCATGATGATTTTTCAAAGCGCCTCGCAGGAAAAGAAAGATAAAATTGCGGAAATCATTCTTTCATCGGTCACGCCAAAAGACCTCATGCAAGGTAAAATTATTGGTTATTTCCTATTAGGAATGTTACAAGTTGTTGTATTTTTCATTTTTATCATTCCAATCGTTTTATGGAAAATTGATGTTCCGATATTTCACTATTTGTTCGTTCCTCATCTTTTTCTTTTCATCGGGATTGCCCTTTTAGGCTACTTGCTGTTTTCGTCAATTTTTGTCGGCATCGGCGCCACAATGGCAGATATATATACCGCCGGCAACTTTCAAGGATTAGTTATCCTGCTGCCATTTTTGTCATTTGTTTTTGTCGGACCTGTGCTGACAGATCCAAGCGGGCTATGGGCGCAAATCGGCACCTATCTTCCATTCACATCACCCGCTGTTTTGATTCTTCGTTTGTCGATATTAGAGGAATGGCCATGGGCGGAAATCGTCATATCACTTGCAATCTTAATAATAAGTGTTTGGATCTTTATGAAACTAGCTGGAAAAATATTTAAAGTCGGCATCTTAATGTACGGAAAAAATGCCACGCCAAAAGAAATATGGACTTGGATCAGACAATGATCAAAATAAAAAAATCGGCTAAACGCCGATTTTTTTATGGTTTGGTGAAGATGAATAACATTTGCAAGCTGCGTAGTTATGATCAGTCTTTATTCCCAAAATACCGGTTCGCCTTCGATATGGCAAGGCTTGGGCTGATAGATGTCTTCTTTTGTTTTAAGATAGTGATGAATTCTTTCTACATTGGCTGTAAAAGCATTGCTTGCGATATCGCATCCTAAAAAGCGGCAGTTGTTTTTTATGGCTGCAATAGCTGACGATCCGCTCCCTAAAAACGGGTCGCAAACCGTAAATCCCTCTTCGGCACTTGCATAAATCATCGCTTGGAACAGCTCAACCGGTTTTTGAGTCGGATATTTCGAATGGTGAATTCGTTTAAACCGCCATACATCCGGAAAAGACCGGTTTCTAATTTTGCGGTTGTTTCCGTTCGTAGCAAAAATAATATATTCGTGCCTTCTTCTAAAATAATGCCCCATTCCCATATTGATTTTATCCCAAGTGATGATGTTTTTTACGTCAAAGTACTCTCTCATTAAATGCCCTAAGCTTAATAAAGAAAAAGAATCAAACATGATGTAAATGTGCCCTGTATCTTTTTTCAGCACCCTCTTGCACTCTTGTAAAAAGAGATGATAGTTTTCTTCACTGTCTTCAAATTCCGCAAACCATTTCCCATTTTCCGTTCCCTTTTGCTTATATTCACCGACGATTCTGCCCTTCCCGAGCTTCAGCTTGTTATTCATTCCAGAATAAGCAGGGTCTGTTACAATCAAGTCGATGCTTTCATCTTTTAAAGACTTTAAAAAGGATATGCAATCATTTAGTTCAATTTTTACTTCGAGATTGTTTCCATATTTAAACGTTCTCACAGATGCAGTTTCTGTGTCCATATCCAAACACCCTTTTAAAAATAAACGAGATAACTATTTTATCATACTATAGAAGAACGTACATTCTCAACCGATTTAGCTCGTATCTAGCATTTGGCGCAGCGACTTTCAGTGGATTGTTGTCTTGCCTATTTATTTTAATTTTCGTATTTGGGCGTTATCTCGTGCGGATTATCTGATTATCTTATGACCTTCTCCGCATAATCCTCTGGGGACGTTATTTCCTTCTTGATCTCTGTCCAGTTTGCTCGTCCAATCAAAGTTTTCCATACTACAGCCAAGGTATTTATCATGCACTCCAAAGCTCTCCGGTTTTTTTGAAACATTTTCAGCACTCACTTTCAGATGTATGTTGCTCAATTGGCTACAGTCCTAAACTGAAGAATAACTTTCCCGGTGTTTCATTCTGTTTCATGAGGATTCAACCATTAAGCCCCTATTTATTCCATATTTAATGACTTCGTCAACGAAGAAAAAAAATAACGGAAATAGCTAAAGAAAAAACTGCAAAAACCATAATACAATAGCAGGCAATATTCCGAAGATTATATGTAAAGCAAATGCGAAAAACCTTTTGGTAATGAAAGCAATTGCTATCGATATGGGTAGTCCATAAAAGAACACCCCAAAGCTTACAGATGAGATATCATGAGAAGATTGTGAAAAGAAGATCCTGTTTGTTGGTCAGAAAGACATGCTACTGGCGAAATAAAATCGCTATGATAAAAGTAGAAATAACAAACGTAATGATCGCTGTTAAAAATTTTCTTTTTATATATTAGTTATACCCCTTATTATTACTTGTAAATAATCAAATACAAATTTGATAAGTAAAAATACATAAAAAATGTTCTAATATGATTGCCTGTGTAGATGGTGAAGGAGATTAAAATGGTCATCATGGCATTTTTGGCTATTTGGTAGCAATTATATGGACCAGTATTGCGGAATATAAAATTTCATTTTGCTGTTTGTTTTTGACGAAAAGCAGCAGCTGGAAATCAACGTAAGTTGTTAAGGAGGTTTGATGAAAGATTTAGTCCGCGAAACAGCTTGTTGCAATCGTTGGTGTTTTCGCTTCCCTATATATTTCTACTAAAACCTTTCTTTTGGCTGTAACTTCTCCTAATTTATTTCCAGGGTTGAATATACCGATGTGAGAACCTCTTCAAATGATAAAAGCCTGTAGAATTCCAATAATGAATTCTGCAGGCTTTGCCCTAGCTGGATACTTTCCGTAAACCCTTCTCCAATATATTTAAATATGAAACAACGGATAGCATAAATCCCCGCTTTTTATGAATTCGTCGTTACCAACCGATTGCCGCACCGTCTCCTCTTGGATCAACCCCGCCGTGTAAAAAGCTTTGTTCATCAATTAATATGGCGTTGGCATGACCCATTATTTTATCAATAGGTTCAACAACTTTCACAAGATGGCCAGCTTTGATCATCGATTCGATCACTTCTTTTGAGATGCGGCCTTCCATCTTCAATTCTTCCGTCTCTTCTCCCCACGTTCTTCCCCACACAAACCTTGGCTCATATATTGCTTCTGCAGGGCTCATTCGATAATCAATCATTCTTGTAATGATAGCTGTTTGTGTTTGCGGCTGTCCTTCTCCTCCTTGTGTTCCGTATAAAATATACGGCTTTCCATCTTTAAAAGCCATTGCAGGCATCAGCGTGTGGAACGTTCTTTTTCTCGGCGCCAAGCAATTGACATGCGAACGATCAAGAGAAAAGAACGATCCTCTGTTTTGCATTAAAATCCCTGTGTCACCAGCAACAACACATGAACCGAATTCAAAATAAAGACTTTGTATAAAGGAAACCGCATTCCCCTCTTCATCCACGACAGCCGCATGGGCAGTGTCGTTTCCGACAGGCTGAGTCTTCACTTCGCTTGCATTTGTCAGACTGATCGATTCGGCCAGCTTTTTCGCATATGTTTTGCTTAACAATTTATCAAGCGGAATCTGGTAGAATTCGGGATCTGTCAATACTTTGTTTCGGTCTTGAAAGCTTTTTTTCAATGATTCTGTCAAAAGGTGATAATACTGAAAAGAACCGTGCGGAATCGTTTTAAAATCAAAGTTTTCTAAAATATTTAGCGCCATTAGCCCGGCAAAGCCTTGTGAATTGGGCGGAACCTGATACATGGTATAACCGCGGTAAGTTCCGCTCAGCGGTTCGACCCAATCTCCGTGATGATCCGCAAAATCATCCTCTATTAAAATCCCGCCTTTTTCTCGAAGGCTTGATACAATGCGTTTTGTTAAACTGCCTTTGTAAAAATGATCTCTTCCTTTGTTCGCTAACTCTTTCAATGTATCCGCCAATTGCTTCTGAATAAATTTTTCATTTATGCTCGGAATTCGATGATGAGGCAGGAAAATCGATGATGTTTCCGGAAATTCTCGCAGAATTTGAACATTTTTTTGCGTGTTGACATATTGATCCTTTGAAAAAGGGAATCCATTTTCCGCATATTCGATAGCAGGCTCTAAAACCTCCGCCAATGAAAGTCTTCCGTATTCTTTTATGATGGCATCCCAACTGTCAACCATTCCCGGCACGGTGATAACACTTTGAATGCCTCGATACGGAATGGCGGGTAAACCTTCGTATTTTTCAGGCGTGGCGTTATAGCCTGACCGGCCGCTGCCGTTATACGCACGAACTGCTTGATCCTTTCTGCTGTAAAACAGCCAAAAAGAGTCTCCTCCGATCCCTGTCATGTGCGGATAAACGACCGCTAAGCAGGCGCTGACCGCTACCGCTGCATCGAAGGCGTTGCCCCCTTTTTGCAGTATGCGGCAACCGGCTGCCGATGCTAAATAATGCGGACTGACAACCATACTTTTCGTTCCGATCATTGATTGGCTCATTTTACTTGTTCCTCCCCCGGTTTGTAGTATTGAACGAAATGGGTCATGCGATTTGAACCTTCCGTAAATAGAAATAAAACAGCGCCGATGATTAGCAAAACACCTGACAAATAAAAGCCGATTTCAAGCTTGCCGGTGATATCGGCAAAATAGCCCGTAATATAAGGTGCAAAAATTGAAGAAAGCATTCCGCTGAAATTGAAAAAACCATACACTTTGGAGTACATGGATGACGGCGTAATTTCAGCCATATAAGATATTAATACGGGATCGAGCGCCAATTTTCCTAGCAGTCCGTAAAAAACTAATCCTGCTAGCAGCAAAGAATAATTTTCCGCATAAGGGATGACAAATTGGCAAACAGCTCCAGCAAAAGCTAAAAAGATGATCAGCGACTTTTTATTTTTTACTTTATCTGAAACATATCCAAAGAAAATAGCCCCCGGAATCGAAGCCCAAGGCACTAAAGAAGATATGATCCCTGTTTGCGAGCCTTCTACCCCTTTTACCGTCTGCAAATAATAAGGCAACCAAGTAAGCATTCCGAAGAATCCATATAAAGAGCAGAAGATGAGAATGTAAACGAAAAGATGATTTTTTGTAAACAACCGTTTTAAGTTTTGGCTATCTTTCATATGAGGAACTTCTTGTTTTTTTTCATGGCTGGATTGATCTCGTACACATATTCCTATCAAAATGGCAACAATAATAGTTGGAATGGCAAATAGATAAAATGAAAATTGCCATCCTTTGTTTAAGGTATATGTGAAATAGCTAGCAGCAATAAAACCAAGAGAAATGCCGAAAGCCATTCCGCTATTGATCACTGCAGAAACGATCCCTCTGTATTTTTTAGGGGTAATGTTGGAAGAAATTCCGTATTGCGAACCGTAATAAGTGCCTTCTCCAATACCTGTTAAAGCGCGCATCAGCAAAAACAATGCAAATGAAGATGCCAATCCGCTCAAAAAAGTGGTAATGCCAAATAATATATAACCAATTACTAAAACTTTCACTCTTCCAAATCGATCAGCCAAAAATCCTGTTGGAATTTGCATGATCGAATAGGCAATAAAAAATACAGTGGACATCAAACCTAATTGACTATTGTTTAAATTCCACTGCTCTCCTATTTCTCCCATTACTGGCGACAAAATATTTCGATCCGCATACATAAATACCCATCCTAGAAAAAACAAGAAAATAACGATGGCTGGATGTGTGCGTTTCATTTTCTTCACCCCTCTCAACTTTTTTAAAAATTTGATTTCATTATAGAAAGCTGCTGAGGAAAGTTCCTTGAATTTGTAAATTTTTTTAACAAAGTTTTTTCGTTTCGTAAACAAATAAATATTTTCATTTTTTTATAGAAATCATAAAACATATTTTGTATACTAAAGGAAATTATAATTAGAAAATTAACTACATAACGAAATAAAGGGTGGTATGAATGGCATTCGAATACAACATTCCGAATTTAGACATAGACCATATTGATAAACAAATTTTAGAGAAGCTGCATGAAAACAGCCGGATATCGTATACCGATCTCGGAAAAGAAATCGGTTTGTCTCGAGTTGCCGTTCAGGCGAGAATAAACAACTTAATTGAAAAAGGAATTATCGAGAAATTTACGACGGTTATCAATCCGACGAAAATCGGCATTCATGTTTCCGCCTTTTTCAACGTTGAAGTGGAACCGCAATATTTAGAGGAAGTGGCAGAACAATTGGCGGAGGAGCATGCCGTTACAAGCTTGTACCATATGACTGGACCAAGCAAGCTCCATATGCATGGAATCTTTAAAAATAATCAAGAAATGGAAAATTTTTTAACAAAAAAATTGTATCCGATGCGCGGTGTCGTCAGCGTTGACTGTCAAATTCTCATTAAACGATACAAGAGCCGCATGGGCATGAAATTATAAAGGATGAGGGGGAGAAATATGCAAACTTCTTATAAAAGTCTTATCATGGCTATGCTGAGAACCGGAATTTTTGGATTCGGAGGCGGTCCTTCCGTCATACCGCTGTTCCGTTATGAAGCAGTTTCCAGATACCGTTGGGTAAAAGATGAAGAATTTGCAGAAATATTGGCGATTGCCAATACCCTGCCCGGTCCGATCGCGACAAAAATGGCCGCTTACTTAGGATATAAACAAAAAGGGGCATTAGGCGCTTTTATTTGCGTAGCAGCTCATATTTTGCCTACATGTTTGGCCATGATTCTATTATTCAAAATGGTCACAGCTTTAAGCGATTCACCTGTTATCCACGGTATGATTTCTGCTGTTATGCCGGTGATCGCCGCCATGCTTGGGCAGTTGGCTTACGAATTTTCCGCAAAGGCCGTGAAAGGATTGGGAAAATGGCTTGGCGTCCTGCTGATGATTGTTTCGTTTTGCCTGCTGCAAGTGATTTCGATTCATCCAGCTATTGTAATTCTAATGTTTTTAACATATGGAGCTTTCCATTTAAAACGGAAGAGCAGAAGTAAGGAGATGTCTGCATGAAAATCTGGATCAGCTTATTCATCGGTTTCTTTTTGGCCAACATACTCGGTTATGGAGGAGGACCCGCTTCCATTCCGCTTATGTATGAGGAGATTGTCAATCATTACAAATGGCTGACAAATGCAGAATTTTCCAATATGCTCGCACTGGGAAATTCTTTGCCGGGCCCTATTGCGACAAAGATCGCCGCCTATGTCGGTTATGATGTGTACGGATGGTGGGGGGCCTTCATCGCCTTGTTTGCGACTGTATTTCCGTCAGCTTTCGCTTTGATTCTGTTGTTAAAACTGATTCAACGCCACCGGGAATCTTTAGTTGTGAAAGGAATGACCTTGCTTGTACAGCCTGTTATTGCTGTCATGATGCTGCTTTTAACTTGGGAAATGATAGAAGACTCTGTCCATTCGCTCGGAATTATCCAATCGCTCATCATTGCTGCTGTATCGTACTTTGCCTTAGAAAAATGGAAGGTTCACCCTGCCATTCTCATTATGATTTCCTTTGTTTATGGAGGAGTTGTTCTGCCCAATTTTTAAAACCGGTCTGTTTGGAGCACCAGAGAAACTGTGATTCTCAGCTTTTCGCAATACCTGAGAAAATTTTTCTGTCAAGAAATGCGCCAACTATCTTGCTTTGTTTCAATTAGAGTCGTATAATCTCTTTTTAAAAATACGAATGATTTTCTCGTATAAGTTTGGAAATACGGTCCAAGCGTTTCTACCAAACTACCGTAAATAGTTTGACTACGAGAGACGATACACAACTCTCCCTGTCAAACTCAACGCGCGAGTTTACTACAGAAGGGAAAAGTGAGAATGGACAAAAACATTTTAAAGAAAAGAATCCAAGTGGCTAGCAAACAAATTCCGGCAGACATTGTGATTAAAAACGGAAAAATTGCCGATGTTTTCAATTTAGAAATTTTGCATGGAGACATCGCCATTGCGGACGGAGTGATTGCTGGAATCGGAGAATATGATGGGGTAAACATCATTGATGCCGAGAATAAATTCATCGTACCAGGTTTCATCGACTCTCATGTCCATATTGAATCTTCGATGGTGACACCGAAGGAGTTCTCCAAAGCAGTTCTGCCCCACGGTGTGACAACCGTTATTATAGATCCGCATGAAATTGCGAATGTCGCCGGGACGAAAGGTATATCTTTTATGCTGGAGGATTCAGAAGGCTTAGATTTAGATGTGTATTGCATGCTGCCTTCCTGCGTTCCGGCGACTTCGTTTGAAAATGCCGGCGCTGTGTTAAATGATGATGAACTTGCACCTTTTTACAAGCATCCTCGGGTGCTCGGGCTTGCGGAAGTGATGGATTTCCCAGGTGTTCAAAATTTAGATGACCGCATCATTGACAAGCTTTTAACGGCATCAGCATATAAGATCGACGGACACGGCGCAGGTCTTGGCATTGAAGGAGTCAATGTTTACAGAGCGGCCGGCATTCAAACAGATCATGAATGTGTGACAAAAGAGCAAGCAAAAGACCGCCTTGCTCGCGGAATGTACGTCATGATCCGTCAAGGATCTGCTGCAAAAAATTTGCCAGAACTAATCGGCGTGGTCAATGAAAAAAATAGCCACCGCTGTCTATTTTGTACGGATGACAAGCATTTAGACGACTTAATTGCCGAGGGAAGCATTGACTACAATATTCGTCTTGCCGTCGAGCATGGACTTGATCCTCTCATAGCGATTCAAATGGCGACGATTAATGCCGCCCAATGTTTCGGACTATCGCAAAAAGGAGCGATCGCACCTGGATATAGAGCAGATCTTGTCATAGTAGATAACTTCAAAGCTTTTACGATTGAAAAAGTTTTGAAAGCCGGAAAAGTGATAGCGGAAAACGGTCAATATATAGGATCTATAGATCAACCAAAACCTTCCGTTTTATCAAGAAATTCTGTCAATCTAAACATAAACGAGGTTACAAAAGAACGGTTGGCCATTCACGTAAAAAATAACCAAAAAGCGCATGTAATAGAAATTATTCCGAATCAAATTGAAACGGTTAAAAGAATGATGGAAGTTCCGAGCGACGGTGTTTGCTTCATCCCTTCCATTGAAAAAGATTTGGCAAAACTGGCTGTACTCGAACGCCATAAAAATACTGGAAACATTGGCCTTGCCATTGTAAAAGGATTAGGCTTAATCGGCGGTGCAGTCGCCACAACCGTCGCCCACGATTCCCATAATGTGATCGTTGCCGGCACAAACGATGAGGATATGATCTGCTCCATTCAAGAGATAAAGAGAATCGGCGGTGGGCTAGTAGTTGTGAATGATGGAAAAACGCTCGCCTCTTTGCCGCTTGTGATCGGCGGATTGATGTCAGATCAAGCATATCCAATCGTCGCCCATCAACTCGATGAATTGAACAGCAGCTTGCAAAAAGTGAGCAAACATCGGCATTTCAATCTCTTCCTCACGCTCTCTTTTTTAAGTTTGCCTGTCATTCCAGAGCTCAAAATTACAGATTTAGGATTATTTGACGTCACAACGTTTCAGCACATAGAAGTTGCAGCCGAGCACGGCATTTAAAAATCGTGTAGAAAATGATTGTATGGGCAGCAAAACACATAAAAAAAGAAAACTCCGGCAAGGGAGATTGGCTCATCTGCCGGAGTTTCATTTGCCTTTTTTCGCTTAGAGTTTAAATTCTTTAAGCCTGCTAAAGCTTTCCAATACGTGTCAGAAATGATTCATTCATAAATTCGCAGGAGATGTTTTTTACACGCTTGCCCGATAGCTTAACCGTTTTTTCCGCCGGACTTTATCCCGTTCCAAAATCCTTTGCTCGATCAATAGAATTCACCTTTTTGCCAGCTCGCTTCGGTCAAAATCAAACAAATTATACAGCTTGTATGCCATCATGAGCTCAAAGCGCATATCTGCATGATTTAAATCAACATTGAGTATTTCTTCAACACGTTCAATGCGATATTCAAGTGTGCTGCGGTGTATAAATAATTCTTTCGAAGCTTCGCGGTAAATCAAAAGGATTTTTGCAGCGCTTCGGTCATGGTAATACGATTAAATTCGGCAGGTTGTTTTCCTTCAACATTGTCAATTGATATTTTGAATGGTGCTATGACATGATCCGATCACTTAAAAGTTTTCCTTCACCAACATCAACTAACATCCTTGTTGCCTGCTTTGTGTGTGCAAAATTTCGTCATGTTTTTTTATCCATAAATGCAGATTTTCCCCAAAAAGACCATATACACGCTTCTTGCAGCTCCGCATCATTTCAGCTGCCCATCTATTCGAGAAAAACAGGATGCCTTTTAAATCGCATCATTTTTTTGAAAACCGCTCTCCTTCTCAAGAAGAAAGAAGTCCCTTATATCGTAACTTATGGTGCGGCGGAAAATGCGGCTTTCTTCACGTCATCTGCTTCACATATAATCCACTTTTTTCCGTTCTTACCCTGCTTTTATTTTTTCATAAGCTTCATCATATTTTTTCGCCAGTTCGAAATCAAGCTTTGTGAGTCCTTTCGCTCTCTGAGACGAAATTTTTACCGTGATGAACTTATAGTCAATAGAAATGAAGGGATGATGGTTTACTTCTTCAGAAATGTCCGAAATTTTCCGCACGAATTCGATTTCTTGCAAATCATCTTGAAAGAGGTACTTTCTTGCAATCCATCGCTCTTCAAGAAGCTTCCAATCTTCCATCTCTTGTAAAAGAGATTGCACTTCTTCATCTGTTAACCGCATGACCGTTTCCTCCCGGATTTTTATAAAAAAACAGACAGCTAAAATCACAGTGCAAAAAAGATTTCCATATAAATGTAAAGAGGCGAACAAACATATCAGATTTCCGTTTATTTCTTAGAAAAAAGATTTGCTTTGAAACCGTTCCATTTCCCGATAAATAAACTCGATGTCTACATGCTTCCGGAGACAATCGGCAAGCCGGTCAAAGGCTTCTTCACGAATGTTTTTCATTGATGGCCGCTCATAAATCGCCGGAAGACCTTTTCTTTTTCTTATCAAATTCAAAAATGCCGTTCGAAACTCATCGTTATGAAATATGCCATGAAAATACGTTCCAATTAGGAGGCTGTCTTGGCTTATGCAGCCGTCAACTCCTTCTTCCGTCGTAATAAATGGCGATACGTCCCCTTCATAAGAAGTTGTTCCCATATGAATTTCATAGCCTTCCACCGGCACATTACAATCAGCCAAGTGGGCCATCCCTGTTGTAAGAGTCGTCCTTTTCTCTTTCATCATGGCGGTGCGAATCGGGAAAAAACCGAATCCGTTTGCGCTCCCTATCGTTGTTTCTACGTGATGCGGGTCTGAAATCTCCCTTCCGAGCATTTGATAACCGCCGCATATGCCGACAATGACTGATTTTTTCGCACGATAAAGCTTTTCTATCGCATCCGCAAAGCCGGATTTTCGCAAAAGCAATAAGTCCTCAATTGTATTTTTCGTTCCCGGCAAAATGACAACATCCGGTTCTCTGAGTTCATTTGCCTCCTTTACATAGCGAACATGGCAATCCTTTTCATATAGAAACGGGTCAACATCGGTAAAGTTCGAAATGTGAGGAACATGAATAACAGCAATATCAATCTCGCTAGTTTTCTCATTTGTACGTGGAAACGCATCTAATATGACGGCGTCTTCCGCCTCAATGTTTAAATTAGAAATATATGGTACGACCCCTAAAACCGGTTTGCCTGTATACTCTTCAAACCAGCGAAGTCCCGGCTCCAGCAAGGAAATATCCCCGCGAAACTTGTTAATCACTACCCCAATTACGCGATCGCGATCTTCAGGCTCAAGCAGCTGCAATGTTCCTACTAAACTCGCAAATACACCGCCTCTGTCAATGTCGCCGACAAGAATGACAGGAGCGTTTGTTAACCGGGCAATGCGCATATTGGCAAGCTCGCGATCATTTAAGTTAATTTCCGCAGGGCTCCCCGCTCCTTCTATAACGATTCGCTCATATGTACTTGCCAAATGATGGTACGCTTCTTTAATCACCTGCAAACCAAGTTCAAAAAATTCCTGCCGATACGCTGCTGCCTTATAATTTTGATACGGCTTACCGTTCACAACAATTTGTGAAGTGTGATCGCTCACAGGCTTGATCAAAATCGGGTTCATATCCGCCGTTGCGACCGTTCTTGCCGCCTCCGCCTGCACTCCTTGGGCGCGGCCGATTTCCTTGCCGTCAACGGTAATATACGAATTGAGTGACATATTTTGTGATTTAAACGGCGCAGTCTGATACCCGTCCTGCGCAAAAATTCGGCAAAAACCTGTCGCAATCACGCTTTTTCCCGCATCGGAATGCGTACCTTGAATCATGATGGGCAATGCTTTATTCATCTGTTTTTCTCCTCTCACAATCATTCACAAATGTTTCGCAAATTCCGAGTATGAAGCACCGCCGTATGAAAAGGCGGGCCAATAAATCAGGACTGCATGTAAATCATTTATCTTCGAAAAAAACACGGTGGCTATTTTTTTCATTGATCACGCCGATCAATTCAGGCAAATTTTTGGCAGCAGATCTTTGACGAATCATCACGTACATTCCACGGGAAAGTCGGTCTCTTGCTTGCTTTTTTGTCGCACATTTTTAACTCGCCCACATGATGCCAATTTCCCGACATTGCTTGCCGTTCCAACAATGATGATTCTTTTCCAACATTTTTACACGGTAACTTTTTGGTTGGATTCTACTGTTTCAACAACGATGATTTATTTCCAACTCATTCATGCTCCCTTTTCAAAAATTGATGATGACTGAAGTATTATAACATCCTTCATTTTCCGCTAGTATCATGATGCACGAGATGATCAAAAATAATTGTTATGTTTCTTTGCTAAATGAAAAATCCCGCATATACAGTGATCGTGATCTGTAAGTTAAGGCATATCTTTATGTGTCCAATCGTTTGATAGACTCAGCACTTAAGATCACCGGCACCTCATTTTTTGAATAAAGTTCTGTTTAATGCTGGAACATACATAGCTAAAAACACAGACCGACCGAGGCTGAAAACAATAAAAGCAAGCCACAAACCGTGGTTATAATACATCGGAATCAAAATGAAAAGACAAACAATATATACTGCAAGAGAAATCAGCATAGAATTGCGAATCGGATTGGTCATGGTCGCTCCTGTAAAAACACCGTAGAGAATTAAACCGAAGCTTGCCGCAAGTGGAAATATCGTGACCCAAATACTGTAGGAGCTGGCCAGTTCGATCACATTCTGATTTTTCGAAAAAACAGGAATGATCGAATCTTGAAACAGTATATAAATAAGCATCATAAACAAGGGGGAAATTATCGCCCATTGCCCTGTCAACGATAAAGTGCGTTTATACAAAGCTTCATCCTTTGCACCGACAGCTTTTCCGACGAGAATACTGCTGGCATTGGCAAATCCGTCTAAAAAGTACGCCATGATGTAATGAATTTGAATGAGAACGGCATTGGCTGCCAGTATTTCGGTACCAAAAGAGGCACCTCTCGCTGTAAAAAGATTAAACACGGTTAACAAACAAATCGTGCGAATAAGCAAATCCCGATTGACCGCCATCATCTTCTTAAATTCTCCTGCATTCCACAGCTCGCTGCTAGGAATGGAGAAAAGGCGAAGATCGGAAGACTTTAACACGATATACATTCCAATGAGAAATGCAGCCACTTCTGAAATCAATGTAGCGGCGGCTACACCATTCACATCTTGATGAAAAACGTTCACAAACAACAAATCAAGTACAACATTTAATAGATTCATAAATACTTGTAAAAATAGCGAAATTTTAACACGAGACATTCCCATGAGCCATCCTAGAATGACGTAATTCGCCAGCGTAAACGGGGCTCCCCAAATGCGGATCGAAAAATATTCGTCCGTGAAAGTCATGACTTTCTCATCCGGATGAATAAGCGTTAATGCGATATGCTTCATCGGCCATTGAACGAGGATAAATAGAATGCCGACGGCTAACGCAATGAGGAACGGTCTTACGAAATATAAAAAACATTGCTTGGCATCTTGCGCACCATAAGCTTGTGCGGCAAAGCCGGACGTACTGACCCGCAAAAAGCCAAACAACCAATACATCGTATTAAAAATCATCGTCCCTACAGCTACGCCGCCAATATACGCTGGATCAGGAAGCTGTCCCACTACTGCCGTATCGACAGCTCCTAATAACGGGGTGGTGATCGTTGAAATGATAAGCGGAATCGCCAAAGATAGATAAGTTCGGTGAGTCATTATTATCCCCCTTAACCTTCAAACAAGTGAATGAGCATTTTTGTATATGGGTGGCGGGCTTGAGAGAATATATCATTCTTTTGAAAGCAGTCAATAAAAGCCCCATCTTTCATTACCAAAATGCGCTCGCTTAAAAAATGAACCGACGGGAGATCATGGGAAATAAATAGATAGGATAATTCCAATTGTTTTTGCAGCTCCTTTAAAAGAGTTAATATTTGCCCTTGTGTATAGACATCTAAGCTTGCTGTCGGTTCATCTAAAATGATCAAAGACGGCTGGATGCTAATCGCACGAGCAATGGCAACACGTTGTTTTTGCCCTCCGCTTAACTCGTGGGGATAGCGATAAAGATAGCGGTCCGTCATCCCAACCATCTCTAGCAGCCGCTTTGCGCATAATTCACGGTGCTCTCTTACATCCTGCAAATAAATGGGGCAGATATTACGATGTGTATCTAATGCCTCCATGACAGAATCGATGATCTTTCGTTTTGGATTTAAAGCCGCTGCCGGATTTTGAAACACCGCTTGCATACAATGGCGAATTTTTCGAATTTCTCTTTTAGTCATTTTATGCAATGGTTGGTCATGTAAAAAAATTTCGCCTTCGCTTATTTTTTCTAACATAAGCAAGCAGCGCGCCAATGTACTTTTCCCGCTGCCGCTTTCACCGACAAGCCCGACGCATTCGCCTTTTTGTATCGATATCGACACCCCGTTGACTGCTTGATGACCTGAAGCATAAATTTTTTTGATATTTTTGGCCAATAATAGATCTGCCATTATGACATATTCCTTTCCATTGCAAAATCCAGTTTAACAGGCGAGGCAATACGCCTCATCGCTGGTACAACGCTGAATGACCGCTCGGCCTTCACGTGATCACTTCATGCATTTTATTCGGCAAGGTTGGAGCGGCACTCAATAATTGCTTGGTATAAGGATGACGAGGATGGTAAATAACATTTGTTTTCGTCCCTGTTTCGACAATCTCCCCTTTCTTCATTACTGCAACAGTATCGGAATATTTCCTAGCAAGCCTCAAATCATGTGTAATAAATAATATTGCACAATTGATTTTCTCTTTGATATTCGCGATGACCTCTAACACATGTGCTGCTGTCATACTGTCAAGCGCAGTGGTAGGCTCATCAGCAATAAGCAATTTCGGATTCAGCATAATGGCCATAGCAATGGATGCACGCTGCAGCTGTCCGCCACTTAATTGAAAAGGGTAACTATTGTAGACGCGTTTTGCAGGGAGTTGTACGTCTTCCAATGCTTGAAAAGCGATTTCTTTTCTTTCGTTTTTAGTTAAAGAACAATGAGCTTGGATCATTTCATCCATTTGCTTACCGATTTTTATAAAAGGAGTAAACGAGCTTTGATAGTCTTGGAAGACATAAGATATTTCTTTTCCCCGTAAATTCTGAAATTCTTTTTTCGATAAATGAGTCATATCCTTGTTGTCAAACTGAATATGCCCGGCGGCTATCCACATTTCTTTCGGCAGAAGCCCTCCAATCGCAGAAGCTGTGATGCTTTTGCCGCTGCCGCTTTCGCCAATTAATGTAAACCATTCTCCTTTTCTGGCAGTTATATTCACATTTTCAACAATCGGCTTATTTCGAAAATTAATTTGCATTTGATCAATAGTTAATAATGACATACCATCTCCCCTTTATCCTTTTACATCAAAACGGTCTCGCAATACATCACCAGCTAAATTAGAAACTAGAACAGTAAACATAATGGCAATTCCAGGAATAAACATTAAATATGGCGAGGTGTGAAAATATGGTGTACTTTCGTTCAACATCGCCCCCCATTCAGGAGTTGGCGGCTGCGCTCCTAAGCCGATGTAAGATAAGGAAGCGATCAACAAAATAATTTTTCCAAGATCCAACGTCGCTAAAACGAACACATTTCCCACGACATGGGGCAGCAAATGCTTACGAATAATTTGAAATGTGCTTAAACCATTGACAACCGCCATTAAAATGTAATCTTTTTCTTTCTCAGATAACACCGTGCTGCGGACAAGCCGCACATAGCTTCCCCATTTCGCTACAACGATTGCAAAAATTAAATTTAACATACCGGGGCCTAAAATACCGCTCAGTACAATTGCGACAATAAAATCAGGGAAAGCTAGAAAAGCGTCTATGATTCTCATCAAATAACGATCGAAACGGCCTCCGACAAATCCTGAAAACATGCCTAACGGAACGCCGATCAACAAAACAATGCCCAATACGAGAATACTCGTTCCGACCGTTACTTGCCCTCCCGCTAGGATGCGAGAAAATAAGTCTCGCCCCAAATAATCCGTTCCGAAAAAATGCTCCGCACTTGGTTTCAGCAGACGTTCATTCATATTGATTTGCAACGGATCATATGGAGCAAGCAGCGGAGCTGTCAAGATGACAAGAAAAAAGGCAAATAGTATAAAAAGAAGCGTTCGTGAGTGCGTCCAATACATTTGTCTAAACATTTTCAACGTCTCTCTACTCCTTTTAAACGTATCTCAGGGTTTAAATAACGGCAGCAAATATCAACGAATATATTAATCAAGACAATCAAAATCGTAATAAACAATACATACCCTTGAATGACCGGGTAATCCCGGCGAATAATCGCATCTACCACCATTTTTCCAATTCCCGGGTATGCAAACAGTACTTCAATGACAACTGTGCCGCTTATTAAACTCCCAAGACTCATACCAAAAATCGTTATGACAGGAATTAAAGAACGGCGGAAAACGTGGAATAAAAATATCCGTTTTTCACTAATCCCTCTTGCCCTTGCCGCTTTCACATAGTCCTCATTCAAGCTTTCTAGTAAACTGGAACGCAGCAATCTGACATAAACAGCTGACATCGCGATTCCTAACGTAAGGGATGGCAGGATGACGTGTTGAATCGTTCCCTTTCCCATGCTTGGCAATATCCCTAATTGAACGGCAAATAATTCAATGAAAAGGAGCCCCAGCCAAAAGCTGGGGATGGATGAACCGACTAGTGCAAACAAACGGCATATATGGTCCACCCATTTATTTTTATAGAGTGCAGATAGAGTGCCTAAAGGAATAGAAATCAGAATCATTACGATTAAAGAAGTGCATGTGAGCGTAATGGTCGCAGGAAACCTTGATAACAACTCAGAAACTACCGGCTGCTTTGTTATATAGGAATGGCCTAAATCAAACTCGAAAAATCGTTTCAACCAATACCAATATTGAACGTATATAGGTTCATGTAACTTCAGTTCTTCTCTTAGCGCTTCAATTTGTTCTTTCGTAACGGACACTTCATCTACTTGAAGCATCTGTTTGACAGGATCGCCAGGTGCTAGTTTTATAAATATAAAACTAATGAAAGACAGCAGAAGTAAAAATATGATGAACTCTATGAATCGTTTCGCTACTTGAATCATTTACCCTTCCACATCCAAATCTTTTGTTAACATATAATACTCGCTTTTACTAGTTACCCAATTTTTTACTCCGTCACGATAGGCAACAATAATATTTGGATGTACGATAAAGGAATGGAGAGTCTTCTGATCAATGATTTTTAATGCTTTCTTCGCCAAATTGTTCCGTTCGTTCACGTCTACCGTTTGGTTCAATTGTTGAATGCTAGCTGTTAATTCTGGATGGTTAATACTCGCGTAGTTCAGCGCTCCGTTCGGCATGTATGTCGCATTCAAAAAGTATGCCGCATCTCCGCGCGGAGCCGTCACACTGCTGTATGTAGCAAAATCCCAATCATCATTGGCCGCTAAATACTCATCAATATTTTCCACTTGCTGAATCGACATCTCTATGCCAAGTTCCTTCGCCTTTGATTGGAGAATTTGTACAATTAAAGGAAGTTCAGGACGCGATGCGTATGTTAGCACTTTAAGCCGAACGGCCTTTCCGTCTTTCGTAACTTTTCCGTCTTCTACTTGAAAGCCTGCGTTACTAAAATACTGTTTCGTCACCTCTATTCCGCTTTCCTTTTCTTCATAGGATGGCGCAAACGGAGAACCAGCCAAAAAAGGACCTTTCGCTTCAACGGCATGTCCATTTAAAATATGTTCAACAATTTCCTTCCGATCTATTAAAGCATCCATCGCCTTGC
Source organism: Aeribacillus sp. FSL K6-2833 (assembly GCF_037965815.1). GTDB lineage: Bacteria > Bacillota > Bacilli > Bacillales > Aeribacillaceae > Aeribacillus > Aeribacillus composti. The sequence continues at coordinate 2,328,338 of NZ_CP150189.1, forward strand.
GCACATTTTCATCTTTCATATAGGAGCTCTTCATATTATAAAACAGCTGATGTGTACGCAAACTTGGAACTGATTCTATTTTTACATTTTCTTCTTTTAATTTTTCAAGATTTTCTACCGGCGGTCTAAAAATAATGTCCGCATCTCCTGATTGAAGCGCCATTTTCCGTGCATTGGCATCCTCGTTGAAAGCAAATGTTGCTTTTTCAAGCTTTGCTTTGCCATCCCAATACTTTTCAAATCGTTCGACCTTCAGCTCTACCCCAGGCTCAAAAGAAGAAATTTTAAATGGCCCCGTACCGATTGGCCTTTTATCAATATCTTTTTCATCAACATCGACAATCGCTGTATTTGGATGTACGAGTTCTGAAGGAAATTGCGGGAATACTTCTTCCGTTTGAATCGTTAACAATTGACCATCGGCTTTCATTTTGCTGATTTTTAATGCCGCTTGAACAGATGGACTATCGTTGATTGCTCTTTCTAACGAGGCCTTCACCGCTTGAGCATCAACTTTTTTCCCATTATGGAATGTAACACCTTCTCTAATTTTAAACGTCCAGTTTTTCCCATCTTTACTTTTCCATTCTTCTGCAAGCCAAGGTTCAATTTTTTGCTGTTCACTAATTTTGACAAGCGTCTCTCCTACTCCCGCACGAACTATCGTATAGTTCGTGTCTAAATGCGGATCGAGTGTGTTGGTTGGAAAGTTAAAAAGCAATGTTAATTCTTTGCTGCTCTTTCCCTTTTCTTTAGAGGAAGACTGTGAGCATCCGACAAGCAAAAAAATTGTTGTTAAAAGTATTAATATGCTTTTAAAATATCGAAACATTTTCTCACCTTCCCAAATCGTAATGATTACTATTTTTATTTTCCTATCATACATATATTCGCTATTTTTGTAAATATTATTTCGAACAAAAATAATTCAAAATCACATATTTTTGAAATGTCCATTTATTTCTCGACATTCCCACTTCAAAAAATTGATGAGTTTCTTCCAAAAATTCCATCCTGAATCACATATAAGGCAAAATTAAAAGGCATGAGTCCGGTGTAATACCGAATTCATGCCCAAACAGTTGCCTAAATTTCCGTGTCTAACTTTTTGGGTTCAGTTCAAATTTTTGAAAAAAGTTCGCTCTCTTTATTAAGCATGATAAGAGCCTTGACAGATTATGTGCCCTGCTTTTCGCTTAGTGCAAACCTCACAGCACGGTTAATCAACGCCGGCAGCACGGACACATGGCCTTCATCCTCAAATTCTTTAAATTCCACGTGAAAATTGTTTTGATCAAGTCGTAATAGTCGTTCTGCAAGCTCTTTAGCGTTCGCATTCATGCCGCTTTTATGGAATTTTTCCAATTCTCCTACAGTGATTAATAATCGTATATGATGCTTATCATTTTCTAGACTAGAGATAAATTTTTGCTCTGCATCAAGTAGAAGCGATTTATTCCAATGAATGGACGGGCTGCCTGCGATATACGTATTGAAGGCGTACGGCTTTGTAAACAATGTTTGTAATACGAAGAGGCCGCCGAGTGAATGACCAAAAATCGCTTGTCTGTCTTTATCAATTTTGAACCTGCTTTCGATCAGCGGTTTAAGCTCCCCATCAATAAATTGCAAAAACTGTTCCGCTCCGCCATATTCTGGTCTGTCTGTCCCCTCTCGTCTCGAATACAATTCCGAAGCTGGCGGAGTCAGTGTAAAATCATAATAGCGTTCAGGAGAAAACGGTTTTTCGATATGGTAACCGATGCCGACTACTAGTGCTGGAACGATTCCTGTCCTTTCGGGCCGCCTTGATTGGATACGGACTGCCTCAAACATTGTTCCGAATATAGCATTAGCATCCAAGAAATAAATAACTGGAAAGCCTGAAGGAGGAGGAGGCACATCAGGTATACCAAGCAAAATTTTGTATTGCCGATTTTCTTTTGAACGTATTAAAAATTGTTCAGTACTCGGAATGCTAACTTCTCGGCCAGCAGTATCTTTGTCCATCACATCAGCTTGTTTATCTTTTTTCCTATGCATGGTTAAACGCCTCCATATCATTGATTGATATCATCGGGGCAAAAATTACAACCCTCCAAATGAACATTTCAATCTCCTTTCCAAAGCCGACAAACATATGTATTCGCAACTGGTACTCTATTCTCTGACGGGCAAAACGGGCTCTTCCTTCATTAAAACAACCTGATGGGTAGCCGATTTTTTGAATGGATCACCTTCTATGGTTCATAAGACTTTACCTAGTATTTAAGACATTGCTTAGTAATGCCAAAATGGTGCCGAACGATGATTCTCATCTATATGAAAATAATTAGGTCAGATGATGCGGGATGACCTTTGAACTTATGAATCATTTACACAATTCCACGTTTCATTTTTTACTATCTTTAAATAATAAATAAATGAAATAAGGAACACCGATGATGGAAATGACAATCCCGACTGGCAATTCAGCTGGAGAAAAAACAGTTCTGGCAATATAATCGGAGACAATGACCATAAGCATGCCGACCGTTCCGCTGACGGGAATTAGCCAAAAATGATGGATTCCGACCAAACGCTTGGCGATGTGCGGTGCTATCAAACCGACAAATACAATGTTTCCTGCCACAGAGACACAAGCGCTCACAATTCCGATACTGCATAAAAGGAACACATTTTTTTCTTTTTCCGTACGAATTCCCAGTCCTATTGCTCTATCTTCTCCTAATTGAAGCAAGTCGAGTATATACGATTTTTTTATAATAATAGGAACTAATATGACGAGCCAAGGCAAAATAGAGACAATGTATTTCCAATTAGCATTCCATATACTTCCATTCAACCAAACTGTCGCCATTTCAAAATCCTGAGGGTTCATTTTCAAGGATAAAAACATAGACAAGGCCCCAAACCCAAATCCTATTGCAATTCCAACCAAAATCGCACGTTCGGAATCTAGTTTTCCATTTCGCCATGAGAATAAATAAATCAATAGTGCTGAAGCCAGTCCGCCTATCCAACCAAACAGCGGCATTGCCAAAGTTGACAGCCATCCGCTTCCCGTTATTTGCCCTTCAAAAAAGAGCATAAAAATAACGATAGCGGCTCCTGCCCCTGAATTGATTCCTAAAACGCCAGGGTCTGCAAGTCCATTTCTGCTGATCCCCTGTAAGGTTGCACCCGCCACTGCGAAACCAAATCCAATCAATGAAGCTATTAAAATACGGGGCAAGCGAAATTCAAATATGACCAAATCATGCTCAGAATTAGGATCAACCCGCAGCAAAGTCTTTACTATATCGATAACTTGAATATCAAATTCACCGTTTGTTAAGCTGACATATATTGCAGCAAAAATAAAGACTATACTGATCAGCATCACTGTCCAAAATCGTCTCGCCATTTGTTTATGCATATGTTCCTCCTCCTCTCTTGTAAATTAAATAGAGGAAGAAAGGAACTCCGATTAGGGAAGTGACAACTCCAATAGGAGTCTCAAACGGGTAATTCAAAAATCTGCTTAAAATATCGGACAGTGCTAAAAAAATACCTCCAAGTACTCCGGCGCAAGGAATAACCCACCTATAATCGATTCCAATTAAAAATCGGGTTATGTGCGGAATGATTAAACCAACAAATCCAATATTTCCTGCCAAGGCAACAGAAATACCAGTCAAAATGACGGTGCTGGTCATTGCTAACGCTTTGACCAACACCGTTTTCTGTCCTAAACTCACAGAAACTTCTTCACCTAAAGAAAGAATTGTGAGCGATTTGGAAATATAAAGAGCCATTATGATCCCGACAATTGCAAAAGGAATCGCAAGTTTTATTAGAAAGGGATCCATCTGATGCAGCCGGGCATTATACCAAAAACTGATGTTTTGCGATACTTGAAAATACGTTGACAAGGCAGCGGAAATACTGCTGAGAAACGTTCCAATAATAGTTCCGATGATCGCCATTCGAACGGGTGACATTCCGTTTGGCATAAGCGACGCCACGCCGAAGACGAAGCCAACAGCAATGGCTGAACCGAGTAGTGAAAATATTATCATGCTCAAAGATGATGCGTCCGGCATGAAAATCATGCAGAGTGTAATAGCGAAAACCGATCCGTCAGAAACTCCCAAAATCGAAGGGGAGGCAAGATAGTTCCTCGTCATTCCCTGCATGATCGATCCAGATATGGCCAAGAAAATTCCGATTAAAAGTGCTCCAATCGCTCTTGGCAAACGGGAATGTATTACAATTTGGTGATTTACATTTTCCGGATCAAAATGAAAGAACGCCTCCCAAACCGTTTCGAAATTTATATCTTTCGCTCCATAAAGTATAGATAATAGAACTATGAGCACAAACGCAATAGGCGAAGAACATAAAATGAGAATGGATATAGGAATCTTTAAGCGCATATTATGATTCCCGCCCTGCATCATTCATTTGCCAATTTTTCAGTCGCTGCTTTTAAGAATTGAATTTTACTCCATGCTGTACCGCCTTGTGCCAACGGATCCACAACGTTTACGAATACTTTGTCGTTTTTAACTGCATTAATGCTTTTCCAGATCGGATTCTTTTGCAATTCCTCTAGTGCTTTTGGATTCTCTTGGTTCTCATCCTCTGAAAATTGGACAAAGAGATAATCTGGATTCATTTCGCTAAATTTTTCTAACGAAATCACTTCCTGCGCTTTGGCATTTTGGATTTCTTCCGGTACGGTAAATCCTAAATCTTCGTATAACGAAGGGTTGAAAAATATATCTTTCGAATAGATCATAATATTACCGCTTCTAATACGAACGATAGCTACTTTTTTATCTTTGAACTTCTCGCCTATTTGTGCTTTCGCCTTTTCGAGGTCATCTTGATATTCCTTTAAAACTTTTTCTGCTAGATCCTGTTTTCCCGTAAGTTCAGCCAATAATCGCAGGTTATCTTCCCAATTTGTTGATATATGGGAAACCGGGATCGTGACAGCAATTTTCTCTAATTTTTCAATAACGTCTGGTTTAAACTTTGTCGTTGCGAAAATGACATCCGGTTTCAGCTTCAGGATCGATTCAATGTTTGGCTGTGCCTTCTCTCCAATCGAAACGGTTGAAGCTGTAATATCCTTGAACATTTCCGGGAACTTTCCCCCAACCGTGATGCCTCCAGCAGGCTCAACGCCCAATACGAGCGCATCCTCCATCGTTTCCATACTGCCGGTGATTACAATTTTTTCTACGTTTTTAGGAACTGTATATTCTTTGCCGAGGTAATTGATCGTTCTCGTTTCACTTGACTCAGCTTCCTTCTTCTGCTCCGTTTTACTGCTTGAATCTCCCCCTGTGCTGCTGGTTTGTTCCTTATTACCGCCGCAAGCCGCCAATAAAAGAATAATTAGCGTGATAAGTCCATAGTAAAGCAGTTTTCTTTTCATAATATAGAATGTCCTCCTATCATCCAATTGATAATAATTATCATTTTTAATTATAAAAAGTCTTTCTTATATATGACCATGGACAGTATCCAGAATTCTTTTTGGACGATTTCCAGAAAAAAGACTTACCATTTCGTCAATTATTCGTTCATGCGCGCTGGCAGAATACTCCAGCCATGGATCTGAGGAAATGAAATAAACGCGATTATTACGAACTGCACTCAATTCTTGCCATGGCAACGAATATCGCAAAGTTTTCCAATAAGCTAACGTTTCTTCTTCTTGGCGAATTAGCAAGAGAAGCCGATCAGGATCTAATTCAATTAACTGATCTATTGTCATTCGTTCATCGCGGGCTAATTGATTGCAATTATACGCAGATGCCAGCTGCAAATCGTGAAATAAAATATCAGTAATACTCCGATTGCAATGAACATACAAATTCTGTTTGGAAATTCGTAAAATGAGGAAAGTATCGTCCTTCACTTTATTTTTCACCCATTCTCGTGCATGCTTTACTTTTCTGTCATAGTTTTTAAGCCAGTCCTCAGCTTCTTGCGTTTCACCTAAAAATTCAGCTGTCAGCAGCAGCTGTTCCCGCCAATTTTTCTCCTGCCACGGAATATAATAAATTGGAGCAACCCGAGATAATTTTTCTTTCTCCATTTCATCTAGATCATCCGTACTTATGACTACTTCAGGTTTTGCTTGAAGCAGCTTTTCGATGTTCAACTCCCATTTTTGCCCATTCCGATAAGCATTGAGATGGACAGAAATATCTGTACGATACTCCTTATAATAATAAGCGGTCCATTTCGGATGAAGCGGCGCAGCATACGGGATGATTTTAAGAGCCAGCAATTGACCGGTAATGGGAGAGCGATAAGCAGCTATTTTACGGCGTCGTCTTTTCATATAATGTGTTGGTGTAACTCCAACCTGCTTCTTGAATTTGCGGCTAAAATAAAATTCATCGTTGTAGCCGATTTGATGGGCAATATCTTTTAGCTTGGCATGAGACTGTGCCATAAGCTGTTTTGCTTTATTGATCCGCAGCTCTGTCAAATAGTCGATAGCACTAATTCCGTACGTTTTTTTAAATAAATCGACAAAATATTTCGGACTGATTTTTGCGATTGCTGCCAATTGCTCGATGGACAAATTTTCATAATAATAATGGTCCATATAGTCCTTTGCCAGTTCAAGCGCTGCACACGATCCGTTATGTAAAAAAGATCGGCTTTTCAAAATAATATAGAGCAATTTTTGGAAAGTAAACTGACTGCGGAAGCGTTCCAGCTCGTCATCACTATCCCAATATTGAAAGATCGATTTGCACAATGAGGTGAGTTGATCAAAAGGGAACACTTGAATTTCACCTTGCAGAGAAAATAAACGTCCATCTTTCTCATTTACCATGCATTCATACCTTTGATCGGTTGATCGGAACACCTCAAACCTCAACAGGTAGATTTCTGTTTCATCGAGAGCCTGTATTTCACCTCCATAAGTCTCTCCAGGTATACACGCATACACATGATTTTGTTGAATCCGATACTCGGTTGTGCCCAGCGTCAATTGTCCATGTCCGTTCACCACAATGATAAGAACATGTGAGAAGGTTAGCTGTTGCTCAATTTGCAAATTTCCATTCCGTTTTAATAACTCAATATGTCGAAGTCTAAAAGACAAGTCATCTAAAGATAAATTATTCGAAGCCTCTTTCACAACAAAACTATGGCCACTCATCAGCTTCCACCTTCCTAATTAGTTGTATCTTTATGTCAACTAGCATGTTCATTTCTTTTCAAATATTGAAGGAACAGCAAGGAAAATATTTTAACACAAAGATTATAAATGATAATGATTATCATTATTGTTTATAATCATACCAAATTCTTCTCTTTTTTAAAAGTTAAATGACGAGACAGTTCTTTAGTCTTAATGTTTATCACTTTGGACTCAAGAATTCGATTTAGGAAACGCTAAAAACAAATTTGTTTCATATCGAAAAGCGCGAAAAAAAGAATCAACGCGTTGTGGCGTTGATTCACAGATTAGGTTCTTTTGCCAATTTGTTACTGATTGGTCCTTGCAATCATTACGGTTTTCATCACTCATATTTTCGCAATCATTCGCTCCACTTTAACATTTCTTACCCGAAGGATTTGTTAATGTATTATGAAAGAATACACACCAATTTAAATGATGTGTTTCCCTGACAATGCCAAAGCTTCGTTAAGATTAAACCAGCTGCTTTACAGCGCTGAATGTGAAATTCTGCGCGTTTTCCATCACAACTGCCCCAAGACCCTATTGATACTTGTACGGGAAGCAGCCAGTAGAAAAAAGAGTCGTTCAAAGTTTTTTTAGCTCTGAAAGGATTTTTTCTAACTCTGCTTCGTCTAACTTCGGAGCTTCTACACACATTTTTTGGGCTTCCATATATTCATTAAACTCTTTTACTATGTCTTCCGGCGCTCCAGGCTTTAGGTGCCAGTTACCCGGTTCATCAACGAAGAAAGGACTTTTTGTAAATTTAGGTTCTTTACACGTCATTTCATGCGCTCCTTTGGTATTCGTCTAGCGCTCTTTCATAGCTTCACTTATTAGTAGACTAGCATATTTTTTAGATACAGGGGCTTAATTCCTCATAGTTAAGATTAAAACATTGGAAGATTGACGAAAGATGCTGAATTGAGATAGTTTCAATTCCTTATAGTTAAGATAAGACCCCATACAGTCATGCAAAACCTTTCCGCAAGGGGCAGGTTTCAATTCCTCATAGTTAAGATAAGAACGGATATGACTTGGTTCGGGGATCTAGAAAGTCATATCATGTTTCAATTCCTTATAGTTAAGATAAGAACAAGCCATTTTTGTAGCGTGGATTACCCATTGCTTGGTTTCAATTCCTTATAGTTAAGATAAGAACGATGATAGAATTTATATTCGCGTACCAAAAGAAATGTTTCAATTCCTTATAGTTAAGATAAGAACTCAAGCACAACAGTTTTTTCATCCTCATTTATGACGTTTCAATTCCTTATAGTTAAGATAAGAACAACTTCGTTTTCTATCGCTTTGAAGATTTCTCTTTGTTTCAATTCCTTATAGTTAAGATAAGAACCGTTTGTATGATGTCGCTATCAATGCCGGCGATATCGAGAGTTTCAATTCCTTATAGTTAAGATAAGAACGCTTCGCAGTACGCGAAGTTAATAACCACTCAGCCGTTTCAATTCCTTATAGTTAAGATAAGAACACGGCTGGCCGTTGTATGCAGGGTTAGAAGCGCGTGGTTTCAATTCCTTATAGTTAAGATAAGAACAGCCGTTCACAAATATATGGTATCGTTGCTTTTTTAGTTTCAATTCCTTATAGTTAAGATAAGAACTTCCCAGTACCCAGCATTCTCCCACAAATCCCGGTGTTTCAATTCCTTATAGTTAAGATAAGAACTCATTTAGGGCTTGTACAGCCTCTCTGATTTCTTGTTTCAATTCCTTATAGTTAAGATAAGAACCCCAAAAAACGTTGTTAAATAAGCATTTCATTTTTAATGCTTGACTGGTTATTTTTATTTTAACGAAAAGGGGAATTTTTATCAAATCTTTGATTTGCGTGGGCTCAATGGAGATTTAAAAGAGTCGTCGATCCCCTGGGATTTTTGCACGATTGGGGGTCGACGACTCTTTTTTATTTCCGTTTAAAACAGATTTCAAAGTTTGCCTGCCGACAATGAAATCCATGTTTTATCAACTATTTTACCTGACCCATCTGTTTTAATAAAGTAAACATCCGGCTCAGAGTCAGTCAAGACTTTGTGGGAATTTTTTTGGTTCGCTGAAAATAGATGTAAGTCATAGGTTAGCGAACCATTTTTTTGAATTTCATCCGTAAGCGCTTTCGGACTCTCATCCCTTGCCATGACGGACGAATATGTACACCTTTTTTTACCATCCCTTGAATTCAGACAGGGCATGATAGATCGGTGTCCCGGACGATTGCTGTAAATATGGCACGTTATTCCGCGTGATCTCCGGCCAAAGACGGCGGACGCGTTGTTTCGCCTTGTTCACGATCGTCTGTTTGGTGGATGCCGTCGACGCCGTTTCCTCTGCCGGCTGCGACGATTCTTCTCCTAAACGATGTCCGAAAAGACGAATCCCATCCATCCGGGCAATCATTGCCTTGAAAAACGCCCCGAGTCCCTTGTCTGTCCAACTGCGGCGGTATTTCACCCGATACGCCAGCTGGCTCATCACGCTTTCAGCCCTCCCCATCGGATACATGCCCGTTGTGTCCACTCCTTGCTCCTTCAGCCATTCCCGGTAATCACGGATGCATCCCGGCATCGATTCGATCCGGTGGATCAAGGCAGCCAGCTGTTGTTCTTTCGCTTCGTCCCCCAGCGTGCCGAGGGCGCTGTTCAGTTCCACAAGCAGCTTCTCTTCATCCTGCTTCGCCAGCTTTTGCCGAATCGCCTGCCACCGTGGATGGCCCGAGAGGCATTGGCGCAACTCACGCGCCACGTGGAATCGATCCAATTGGAAGCAGACCCGTCCCTTGAAATACTCCCGGAACGCGGTAATCCATGGAGCGCCGTCCCCGTTGATGACAAGAAGATCCCGACACGGATCATAGGCATATTCGTTCATCAAAAATTCCTCGAAGCCTTCCCACACCTCCCCCTTGCCCTCATGGACGTAATGGCGCTGATTCACGAATTCGATCCGTGAGCCGTTGCGCTTCCACCCTTCGTGAACGGTCAGGATTTTGTCTTCCTTGGCCCGTTTTCCCTTCCCTTGGCGAGAGACAAACAGTCCATCGGCCTCCACAAACAGCACCCGTCCATATCGCTGGTCAACCGGGCAGTGCAGCGGAACTTCAGCCTCGAGCACCAACTGGCGGATCGCCTCATGGCTCATCACCGGATACCCGACCATCTGGGCAAGCGTACAAGCCGCTTTGCGATAGGAAGAGCACTCCACAGCCAATCCCACCGCCGTTTCTTCTAGACAAGGGCTGATTGACTGCGATCCATCAAACGCTAAAAAGGAATCAAGCAAAAACGTGTAACGGTTTTGTTCTCGGTCTAAATAGTAGTTTCGCTCAAAGGTAACTTCGCCAAACAAGGTTTGAATCGTGGTGCGTCGTTTGTCTTTCAAGTGGTACCGGCGCTTGTCCCGGGTTTCCGCCAATTGTCGGTCGATGTCCTCCAACAGAGCCGTAAACAGCTCAGCGAAGGCGTTTTGCAGGGCTCGAAACAAATCAAGTTCGATCTCTTTCCATGTCAACGAATTTGTGGTAAGATGTTGTTGAATATTCATGGGACTCTCTCCTCCTGTTTGTGGTGTGGTCAATGAACATCTTACCAGGGAGAGAGTCCTTTTTTCATGTTTCCTGCTTGGGATCCTACCGCGCTTTGCTTGGTGGCCCCGATGAGGGGGATTGCGAACATACGTTCCCAACCCCCTCATCGGGGAATTCTAAGAATTTCTCCCACAAACATTTTACTCACACTCCGGCTCATTTTATATTCTAGGTTTATCCTTCTCATTCAATTGAAGGAAGAGTGAGACCATATTTTTAACGTTTCATTCTGGAAAAATTGGTTTAGGTCTATTCGATCGGTTCCTACGATCTAAAATAAGAACATGATCTGAAAAATGATTGGTAGTTTTTACTTAAAATTCCTTTTTTTCTTTCCGTTTACCAAAAGTTACATATTTTCTCTTATAATGAAACAGAAAGCTGTTCCACATATTGGAATCCATTTCGTTTCAATCGGGGGCATGAAGGCAGTGGATGTCAAGTATATCCCTTCTGAATGGGAAAAGACGAAGAAAGGTATTGGCGATCTGGTCGGTCTCGGTGTATGGGGAAAAGGCATGATTGATAAATTAAAAGATCTAAACGATCTTCTCGAAGACGTTCAAGCAGACATCGCCAAATATGACACAGACGGTGTCATCTCTTTCACCCACACAGACCCAAAAAAACAATATCAACAATTATATGAAGATTATCTGGTCTTGCATCGCTTTAGCAGCCGTGTCGGAGAGATTGTTGACCGCACCATAGATGATCCGTTTTATCAAGAGATCGATGCTTTTGTGGAAGCGATGCACAACTTATCCATATCAAAGATCAAAACGAAAAATCACATTGGCGCCAAAAAAACGGTCGTCACTCCCGGAGCATACGGCACACAACAAACAATCGACGTGCCGAAAGCGGAAGTTGGACTGGAAGATCTGTTCAGTGGCAGCAACTACTATGCTAAGTTGATAGAACGGGAATACGCTTCATGGAAAGAACTGAACCCTAAAGCAAATTTTTCGAAACAAGAATATATACAGAAAGCATTGAATTCCCAAGCTTTCCAGTATGAATCGATCAAAGACGGGCAGATGAACAAAGAGTTTTGGGGACAAATAACGGCACTAACTGTCATAGTAGGCACTTCCTTCATTTGTCCGCCAGCAGGGATGGCATTGGGGGCAGCTTATGGTACACTAGAATTAAGTTCAGCCGTTTCCGGAAAAGACTGGATTTCAGGGAGAGAGTTGAAAACAGACGAACGAGTATTCCGTGGTGTCCTTTCTCCCTTGGATATCGTCCCTGGCGTAAAGGGGCTTTCAACATTCAGCAGCGCCGCCCGTTTTTCCTATCTAAGAGAAGCCAGTGATTTAAAATTATTAGCGACGAAAACGGGTTTGCAGTCCAAATCATCTGTCCGGGATATGGTGGTTCGTGCAGAAAAAGGCATATTCCCCCGCATCAGAAGTGCCAAAGCATGGGCAAAAGAAATCCCGCACCATTTGAAAAACAAAAGCGCAAACAGTGCACTGAAAACCGCCCGGTTCGTAGACAACGCCCTGACCAATCTGAAAAATACAATCCCTGACCGGCAAATGGGATTGGCCATGGAAGGGGTTGGGGACGTTAAAGTTCCGCCCAAAAACACCTATGGATTGGAGAATAAAGTTCGAGCTTATCTGAGTGAGAAGACGGGGTTAAATCTAGGCGAAGGTAAAGCAGGCAACGATGGCGTTGAACTTAGCACTAAGGGTACAGGTAATGATAGTATATTCTCTAAAGGTGCTATGAAGCATATATTCCACGGAGAAGTTAATAAGAAACGTAATACTGTAGGGTATCACCATGAGAGTATGATGGGTGGAAAAATCATTGAGGTGACTGATCCTCCTAATCAGTATGGTGTGTATCGCGCAATAGTAGAAATAGAAGGAAAGGGAAAAAGAGTACCATCAACATTCTTCCCTAAAAATTGGAATAGAGTTCAAGTAGTCGATGCTATCAAACAGGTTTATCAAAATAAGAGATTAATTAAGGATAACTTGTATGAGGGTACATTACCTAATGGTATAAGAATACAAATGAGATTAGATTCCGAGGGTAAAGTTAAGACGGCATATCCGATGTATTAGGGGGGGTATTATGAAATATGAAATTAGTTTTAAGGAGAATGATAAAGGATTGGAAGTAAACGTTCCGAGTTGTATTTCACCTGTAGCAATTCTTCTTATGGGGGATATTCAAAGCAATGGTGAACCGTGGATAAATTTAATACACAAGGTTTTAAAAGGTGAATCTAGCTATGAGGAGTGTACGGGTAATAACTGTACGTTAGAAATTAAAAAGGACATCACCAAAATAATAGATAATTACAGTGAGGACGAAGAAGAATGCATAATTGAAACGATTGAACTAAAAAAAATTATAGAATTATGGGTAAGAAAAATAAACAATATTTGAATAAAATAGTTATGCACCTTGATTGGCTATATGCCTTTCAAGGTTCTTTTTATTATTAATGGTTTCGCTCTTAAAATAACTGAACATTAATTTCAGAGTTTATGATGGTTATACCTACATGGAGTTTGGCTGATATGCATGCTAAAGAGACGGATACCATTAATACCCTTAGATTGGATAAGAGAATCATTTACTGATGGTATTTATAGAACTGTAATTACAGAAGAAAATATTACGTTATATAGAACTTTTGGTGGTGGTGCAAAGGTTAATGGTTCATTTGTAACTACTAGCCCAGCTGGAAATAGAATAAATGCTAAAATTAATACCGCTTTAGTACCGGATTGGAAAAATTCTAGACAATATGAAGCTGTTATAGAAGTACCGAAAGATCAAGTTTTAAATATTGGTAGGGGTGAAAAGCAATATACAAAAACAGGAGCATCATTAAAAGGTGATGGGGATCAAATACTACTACCACAAGGATGGCCATCAGAATGGATAAAGGAAATAAGAGAGGTTCCAAGTAGATAGGAGGAGGGTATAATGGATAATAAAAAGCAGTTAATCCAACAAATAAAAATTGTGTTAAATAATCTTGAACAAGATTATTGTAATGAAATAAAAAGTGGTGTTGATGATGTATAAAATTTTGTGTAAAGCATTTTGCTAGAACAAAAGAAAAAAGGTAGGGTATTCTCTGATTTGGACCACAACACATTCCAGAGAAAGGAGTACCCTACCTATGTCTAAAAGAAGTATACCGAATGTCGACTGGGCAAATCAACTGGAAAATGCCATTCGTCAGTTTGTAAAAGAAAAATTAGAACTGATTATGCGGGAAGAAATCAAAAATTTCCTCGAAATCGAACAGGCTGGAACGCCGAATATGAGAAACGGCTACTATCAGCGAAATCTAGATACACAATATGGCCGGATTGAGGGTCTTTTGGTTCCAAGAGACCGAAACGGGGAATTTTAAACACAGTTGTTTGCCCCTTACCAACGGCACACGGGCTGGCTGGAGGAAGCAATCATTAGGATGTACCAAAGTGGCATGAGCACGCGTGAAATTGGCAAGTTTATCGAACGAATTCTAGGAAGCACCTATTCTCCTGCGACGATCAGCCGGATTACCGATGTCGTGAAGGAAGACATCGAGAAATGGCACGCTCGTCCACTACACCAGCGTTATTCGGTCTTATATTTGGACGGCTTGTACGTGAAACTTCGCCGGGATACGGTAGAGAAAGAAGTTATTTATGTGGTATTGGGGGTGAACGAAGAAGGGTATCGTGAAATTCTTGATTTCTTCGTAGGAGGACAAGAAAGCGCCTATGTATGGCAGGAGATTCTCCAACAGCTCTACAAAAGAGGCGTCAAGGAAGTGCTTCTTGGCGTCTTCGATGGCCTTCCGGGGTTGGAGGAAGCCTTTAAGGCGGTGTATCCGAAAGCCGATGTGCAGCGCTGTGTCGTGCACAAAGTCCGCAACACCCTCAGCCGTGTTCGGAAAAAAGATCAATTCGAAATGGCGGAGGACCTGAAACTCATTTATCGTTCTCCGAATAAAGAAATCGCATTGGAGATGTTTCAACAGTTTCAATCCAAATGGTCTCACAAATACCCAAGGGAAGTCCAATCTTGGGCAAATGAGTTGGATGTCCTTCTCACCTTTATGGACTATCCAAGCAGTATTCGAAGTGTGATTTATACGACCAATGCCATCGAACGAACGATCAAGGAGATTCGGAAACGCCTAAAACCGATGAACAGTTTGAGCAGTTTAGAAGCCGCTGAAAAAGTCGTATATTTGACGATACAGGACTTTAACGAGAAATGGGCAGGGCGAAAGTTGCGAGGATTTGCCGAAGCGCAAGAAGCCCTTCAACGAATGTTTGAAGAACGTTATTGTTAACCAAATATTGTAAATAAACAAAATAAGGGGATTTTCCCTTTCCACACAAGAGACTGAATATTCAGTCTCTTGTGTGAAGGAAACCGGTTCCCTATCCATTCCAAATCCATTTCAGAGATACCCTATCTATCTTACATTACACAAAATTCTTGACGGTACCGTGGTGTTCTTCAACTTATATATAAAAGATATAAGAGTGCATTGGAAATATTAGAGAAAGATAAAGATATTAAAGCAATAAATATTATTGGCAGCATACGGGCTTATTTGGATAGTTATAGTGACTATGAAAATCCGTTATTAGAAGAATTGCATAAATCTGAAAAATTATATAAAGAATTATTAAAAAAGTAGATGTTAACAAGAGTAAGTTTCAAAACTTTAAACCTTGATTGGCAACCGGTATTTCAAGGTTTTTCTTTATTATTTGGGTTAAAAATAATTTGATCAAAGAGCTCATAAAGAAAAGCTTAAAAGAGGCTGTCCAAAAATAAACTGCCCCCTGTCAAATAGACAGTAGAAATAATAAAAATATACCTAAGCGGCTTTAGCTCTATATTCCATGGGGCTAAGGCCGTTTAATCTTTTTTGATACCTTTCATAATGATAAAAGCGGATGTACTCATCCATCGCAAGAGCTAATTCTTCAAATGTCTGATACTTATGTAAATAACACTTCTCGCATTTAAAGCGTTCCCCAAAAAGATTCCATTGGCCCATTATCAATACATCTGCCTACTCTTGACACACTTTGTGTCATCCCTGCTTGGTACGTTAACCATGAGAGGTATATTGGAACCCACGGTCACTATGAATAAGTGGATGCTCTCCATTTAAAAGTGCGGTGGCTTGATCCAACGTTTTGAATACAAGATGATTATGATTGGAATGTCCTAAAACATAGCTAACAATTATAGATCAAGAATAGCACTTAAATAGGCTTTCTTTAATGAACCATATTTTACTGCGACATCTTTTTTTCTTCCTCGTTTGTCTTTCAGCGCTTCTTCTCCACCATTTTCATACTTCTTCACCCATTGATATACTTGTTGATAAGAAACTTCATAAGTCTCTGCTGTTTTGTTATAATCTTTTCCGTTCCCTAAACAATCAAGCACAATTTGTATCCGTTCATTCCAAGTCGTTTTTCTTCCTTTAATCATAGAGCTTGTCTTTCCTTTCGACGTATCCTGTAAATCTCTATGGCTATTATACTTCTTCATCCATCTTTGAAGTATCGATCTACTTGAAATACCATATGTCCTGACAATCTTGTACTGTGAGAACTCACCAGATAAATAATCTTTTACAGCTGCTTCCTTAAAACCTTTCCAAGAATTTGAACGTTCTAAACCCTCTATTCCAAATTCCTCAAATTCATTTATCCATTGCCTTAAAGAATATTTAGTAATTTGATACCTTTTACAAACTTTTGAATAGTACATTCTTGGTTTTCATATGCATGTAAAACTTCAAGTTTGAACTCTGTAGTATATTGCTTATACATAGAAAAACTCCCCTAAGGTAAAACAGATTTTTTATATTTTAATCTGTCTACCTTAAGGGGAGCATATCACTATCTGACTGCCCATCTTAGTTTCAATTCCTTATAGTTAAAATAAAAACTAGTGACGGTGGGTACCGTACGTTTATCGGCGGTTTGTTTCAATTCCTCATAGTTAAGATAAAAACTCTTTCAGCCAGTGATTTTATGCGGTTGCTGTTATGTGTTTCAATTCCTCATAGTTAAGATAAAAACATTTCTACTTTCTGCAATATATAATATCACCCCTTTGTTTCAATTCCTCATAGTTAAGATAAAAACGGTGATTTTTTGTCGGTAGTTCACAGTGTTGTACGCAAGTTTCAATTCCTCATAGTTAAGATAAAAACTTATTATTCATCAGCATCAAACCCTTTTCCTGAACTGTTTCAATTCCTCATAGTTAAGATAAAAACACGACCGGATTCACAGTGAACCCACTTAGAATGCCAGGTTTCAATTCCTCATAGTTAAGATAAAAACCCCAAAAAATGTTGTTAAATAAGCATTTCATTTTTAATGCTTGACTGGTTATTTTTATTTTAACGAAAAGGGGAATTTTTATCAAACCTTTGATTTGCTTGCGCTCAATAAAGAGTTGAAAGAGTCGTCGATCCCCGGGGATTTTTGCACGATTGGGGGTCGACGACTCTTTTTTATTTCCGTTTAAAACAGATTTCAAAGTTTGCCTGCCGACAATGAAATCCATGTTGTATCAACCATTTTACCTGATCCATCTGTTTTAATAAAGTAAACATCCGGCTCATTCCCTTCTCATTCAATTGAAGGAAGAGTGAGACCATATTTTTAACGTTTCATTCTGGAAAAATTGGTTTAGGTCTATTCGATCGGTTCCTATGACCTAAAATAAGAACATGATCTGAAAAATGATTGGTAGTTTTTACTTAAAATTCCCTTTTTTTCTTTCTGTTTACCAAAAGTTTCATATTTTCTCTTATAATGAAACAGAAAGCTGTTCCACATGTTGGAATCCATTTCGTTTCAATCGGAGGCATGAAGGCAGTGGATGTCAAGTATATCCCTTCTGAATGGGAAAAGACGAAGAAAGGTATTGGCGATCTGGTCGGTCTCGGTGTATGGGGCAAAGGCATGATTGATAAATTAAAAGATCTAAACGATCTTCTCGAAGACGTTCAAGCAGACATCGCCAAATATGACACAGATGGTGTCATCTCTTTCACCCACACAGACCGAAAAAAACAATATCAACAATTATATGAAGATTATCTCGTCTTGCACCGCTTTAGCAGCCGTGTCGGAGAAATTGTTGACCGCACCATCGATGATCTGTTTTATCAAGAGATCGATGCTTTTGTGGAAGCGATGCACAACTTATCCATATCAAAGATCAAAACGAAAAATCACATTGGTGCCAAAAAAACAGTTGTCGCTTCCGGAGCATACGGCACACAACAAACAATCGACGTGCCGAAAGCGGAAGTTGGACTGGAAGATCTGTTCAGTGGCAGCAACTACTATGCTAAGTTGATAGAACGGGAATACGTTTCATGGAAAGAACTGAACCCTAAAGCAAATTTTTCGAAACAAGAATATATACAAACAGCATTGAATTCCCAAGCTTTCCAGTATGAATCGATCAAAGATGGGCAGATGAACAAAGAATTTTGGGGACAAATAACGGCACTGGCTGTCATAGTAGGCACTTCCTTCATTTGTCCGCCAGCAGGAATGGCATTGGGGACAGCTTATGGTACACTGGAATTAAGTTCAGCCGTTTCCGGAAAAGACTGGATTTCAGGGAGAGAGTTGAAAACAGACGAACGAGTATTCCGTGGTGTCCTTTCTCCATTGGATATCGTCCCTGGCGTAAAGGGGCTTTTCACATTCAGCAGCGCCGCCCGTTTTTTCCATCTAAGAGAAGCCAGTGATCTAAAATTATTAGCGACGAAAACGGGTTTGCAGTCCAAATCATCTGTCCGGGATATGGTGGTTCGTGCGGAAAAAGGCATATTCCCCCGCATTAGAAATGCTAAAAGCTTGGCAAAAGAAATCCCGCACCATTTGAAAAACAAAAGCGCAAACAGTGCACTGAAAACCGCCCGGTTCGTAGACAACGCCCTGACCAATCTGAAAAATTCAATCCCTGACCGGCAAATGGGATTTGCCATGGAAGGGATTGGGAACGTTAAAGTTCCGGTCGAAAACACCAATGGATTGGAGAATAAAGTTCGAGCTTATCTAAGTGAGAAGACGGGGTTAAATCTAGGCGGAGGTAAAGCAGGCAACGATGGCGTTGAACTTAGCACTAAGGGTACGGGTAAACCTTTACAAAAACATCATTATGCTACTAATAAAAGTAAAAAATATACTCCACAAATAGAGGCTATAACGAAAAAATATGGACTAGATTTGGATGACGTTTGGAATATAGAATTACTACCTCATCAGGGAAGACATCCAAATGCTTATCACGAGTATGTGTTAAGCAATATTAGAACTTTTGATAAAATAGCTAAGGGGGATAAAAGGAAATTTTTAAGATTATTCGAACAATTAAAACAGGAAATTAGAAAGAACCCGGAGATGCTTTATAAAGATTATTGGAGGAAGAAATAATGAGATTTTATAAGTTGCTAATGGATGATAGTGATGATAGAGATGTAGTAGCATACTGTATAGATACAAAGGGATTTGAACAATATGAATTATCGGAAGGTAAGTATATTCATAATTGGAATAGCGAAATCACCTTTTACTTTGACCCTAAAGAAGGAGAAAGATTAACAGATTATTTAGCAAACAATTTAGGGTGGTTTATAGTTTCTGAAAGATTTAAAGCGATTTTAGAGGAAGTAGATGATGGTATACAATATCTGCCTATAAATGTAGTGAATAAAGGTGAAAACAAAATTTTAAAAGGTTTTTCGGTAGCTAACATTTTGAATGTTGTTGATGCATTAAACTTAGAAAATTCAGATTATAGTGTGTTTGAACTTGATGGTGAAAGTATATATAGTATAAAAAAATATGCTTTATGTAAGGAGGCGATACAATCAAAGCATATTATTAAGCTCAAGGGTGATGAAATTCCAATATTCATATCAGAAGAACTTAGAGAATTAATAGTGAAAAATAATATAACAGGATGTGACTTTTTAGAAGTTAAAGTAATCTAAATATAGGTATTTTATACGGGAATAAGGCTCTGACTCATAAGGGTCTAATGGTATTATGTCAAGAAAATAGGACACGTAAAATCGAGAAAAATTTAAATTCCTACTACCGTACTTCGTTTGGTGACCTCTTGAGAAGGAGAACGGTTTGGTAAACACCATTCCCCTTCTCAAGAGGAAAGATGTCCCTTATATCGTAACTTATGGTGAGAAACGTTTCTGCTTTTTGTCTTGCCGATGCATCTTCTCATACTCCATTGGGGACATGTACTCATTAGCGGAATGAATTCGCTCGGCATTATAAAAACACTCAATGTATTCAAAAATCCGTCGCTTCTTCCCTTGTCGTAAAGGTTTCGTGGAAAATGAGTTCTTTTTTCATGATGCTGTGAAACGATTCGGCACATGCGTTGTCATAACAGTTTCCCTTTCGACTCATGCTCGTCTGTATGCCGTATTGCCTCAACATGGCTTGGTATTCATTCGATGCATGCTGGCCCCCTTGGTCCGAATGGTGAATCAGACCAGGTTGAGGACTTCGCTGATGGATGGCCCGGTAACTCCTTTGTCATACGCTCGGAAAGATACCAGCCTACGATTTTACGAGAAAACAAATCCATGATGGAGGCTAAGTACAACCAGCCTTCTTTCGTCCAAATATACGTAATATCCGCCACCCATACTTGATTCGGCTCATCTGCTTCAAACTGCTGATTTAATAAGTTCGGATACACCGGCCAATGATGCTTCGAGTTCGTGGTTGCCTTATATTTTTTCTTTGTTTTTGAACGAATATCACCATCTTTCATGATTCTGGCGACCGTCCTCAACCCCTTGCTTCTGAAGGATTTTTGTGATTTTTGGGCTGCCATACGTTTCTCTTGACTCGATGTGAATCTTTTTGATTTGCTTTTTCAACGCTTCCTGTCTTTTCTTTTGTTGACTTTCTGGGCGTTTGACCCATGTATAATATCCACTTCTTGAAACACCTAGGACTTCGCACATCTTCGCCACACGAAACTCCTTTCTATGCGTATGAATGAATTCATAAATTACTTCTGGTTTTTGGCGAAGATGCTCATGGCCTTTTTTAAGATGGTGTTTTCCTCCTCCAGATCCCGAATGCGCTTTTGAAGTTCACGCTTTTCTTGATCTTCTGGTTTAAGGTTTCCGCTTCCGACAAAACTATGTTCGGCATCTTTTTTATAATCTGCGACCCATTTATGAAGAGTTTTTGGTGAAATATCGAGTTGTCTTGCGATTTGAGCGACCGCCTTTCCTTCCTCGACCACTTATCAAAACGTCTAGCCATTATAGACACTCCCTATGATTGATAGATTTACTGTACATTTCTCTATGTTGCTCTCTTAACTCAAACACTCGTTGTACGGCTTTGGCTTTATCCTCGTCGACTCTTAACTGGACAATAAAATTAAGGTCAAGTAGACTAAACACCAAATTTGGGTATACTGAATTAAGGTACAATTTGAATATAAAGGAGAGACTAGAACAGGATACGTGAAATTTATGGGTAACAACAGAGATGGTAAAACTAAATTTGAGTTTGTAGGTACGAACAATAATAGTGAATTACCACTTATCATACTCAAAGTGGCAAGAAGTTTTGGAAAACTATAAACGGCAAAAACATTCCGATAATCAATTCTGTTGAGTAAGAAGAGGGGGTTAGAGATGGAGTATTTTGCATTAGTTAAAAGATTAGACCCGCATATAGAAGAAGAAGTCACCTTAGAGGTGGAAGGAATTGAATTTACAGGCTTCTCTTCTGTATGTCCCTATGAAATTGAAGTAGGAAAAAGTTATCCTGTCTCAATCGGTTTTACAATTTTAGATGAGTTAGAGATTAGAGTAATATACGATGAGAAGAAGAATTGGAGCGTATTGGCTCGGGTTACTATATTCGAGGTATTTTAAATAAGGACTCAATAGACGCAGGAATAACGATCCTAGATGAAGATGAGTATTTTGCTGATTATCTAGGTTTAATTGGAAAGTATTTGGAGTTGCAAGTTTTTAAAAAGATCGGATTAACCCCCGAGTTTTGGATATAGTTACTCTTAGTCTATCTTTTTCTTAAAATAGTTTTTTTTGGTGGCCATGCAGATCCAGGTGGAACATTTGCTATAACCTCTCAGGCAGTCAATAGGATACAGACTAAAATTGACTTAGCTTTACTTCCAGAGTGGAAAATACAAAAAACTATAAAGGTGTAATTGAAGTTCCAACAAGAGCTGTATTCGTATAACAGTCAAGTAATAGTGATGTTGTTGATGATCTGTGATTATCCCTGCGACTGCAGAGCATTCGCATACAAGGCAGCTTAGTTAAAAATGGGGTGTTTCGTACACGACTATTTCTTCAGACGGATCTTAGTTAGGATTAAACTCTGTAACTCCTTCACCATAAGCGATGTCGGACGGGTTTCAATTCCTCATAGTTAAGATAAAAACTGATGACGGTACAAAAACGAATGGCGGCAAATAGCAGTTTCAATTCCTTATAGTTAAGATCTAAACCCTAAAATTGCTTGATAAATCAACATTCGACATGATTTGAAAATTCCTTCTTCTAATTCTCTTGACTTTCTCTTGACTTTTGTAAAACCGTATTTTCTTTTAAACTTAATAAATTTCAGCTGTTTTCTCTTTTTTTCATTTTGTCGTCGACCCCCTACGACTGGAGGTCGACGACACCGGTATGACATTTTTTGCATCTAATCGATGTCGGGATATTCGCGAAAACAGACGTGTTGAAAGCGGCGTATCGTTTCTACTGTGCCGTCGGGCTTTACTTCTTCAACGACTTTTCTTTCCGTTGTGGCATAATACACCGCATAACCGTTCTTTTTGAGCCAATAAACAAGGGAAAAAGTGGCGCCAAATTCCCCTTGAACGATCACTTTATCCCCCTTTGCCAGCTGGTTGGTTAACCATTCTTTGATTTCTTTTAGGAATTCGTTTTGCCACGGACCAACAGGCGGAATATTCATCCATTGCTTTTTTAAGGGTTCAGGAAAATCGATGAAGGATTCAGCGTTGAACCGCTGGCAAAGTTCCTGCTTTTGTCCTTCTGTTAACTTGTGTGACATGATAACCAATACTTTCATTTGCTACGACTCCTCTGGGTTTGTAGTGTGGAATAAGGATACTCACGGGGGAGCTGCTCAATTAATCTCTTTCCATTACTTGAGAAAAAAAGTTTCTCTGTTTCTTTAATGAACTGATGGGCTTTAGTGATGACATCTTCGCTATTATTTTCAGATAAAAACCCGGCATGGGCGATGTCATTGCGAAATTTAGAAACACATTTGTAAAGTTTATGCATTTTCTGATAATGCTCGTTTGAATTTGTTTGTAAATAATGATTAATCAACTTTTTAATGTTATCCCGAACTATACGTTTCCCAACATCTAAGTTTCTTTCCACTTTGCTATAAACATAGGCCACATGGGTAATCATCGATTCTGCTAGACAAATATAACCGTTGGCATACCGTTTATGATCAAAAAACCACTTTGCCAATTGGAATTGGAATTTGGCATCAGTGTCAGCTCCTTTAAAATAATCAAAAAAACGATTCAAATGTGGTTTAAGGTACGGGAAAATTGGTAGACCGTTTTTATGCTCGTATCCTTTTTCAAAATTGGAGCGAAATTGATCCACTTTACTTTTTAAACTTTTAATGTGGTTTAAATCCGCCAAATTGGATATATGTTTTAAGCTTTCTTTATAACTCTCATGATCGATTAACTCAGCGAAAAGATCCGCATGACCATAATGAATAAATTCATAAACCCCCCGAGTCCATTGGGTCACTTCAAACAACGCCTTCAAATCAACAACAGGAGTCACATTATCGTTTTTTGCTTCCAACATGCCATAGTATACACCCGACAGCTGAATGTTTTCGTCCTTTCGCAAGGTTTGCACAAAGTCAATCAACACAAACAAAAACAGGGGAATCGAACGAAAGGAATGAGTGATGTCTAAATACACTTCATCACCGGGCTTGATAAGCTGGCTAAATTCCATAAAGATCAGAAAATTTTTTATAATCTCTTCTGTATTTTTTCCATTTTGAATCAGCTTACAACAAGATCCCCCAGTTGCTGAAGGGTTCATTTTTTTCAAATAACGGTCAATCGCTTCATTGACACAGGTCAGATCTGCTTCCGTTAGCGTTCCCTTTGATTTTTTTTCATCAAGTTCTAAGTACACGTCTTCTCCATACGAATTTTCTTTTACTTCACCAAAATAATAATAAACTTCCTCCCACATCGACTGATCCGTTCCAATCATAAAAATTTTATCCAATTGCAGATGTTCACTTAATGCCGATGTGATAAACGAAGTGTCATACCCCTTATCACTGTTTGCAAATTTATAAGTAGTTTTTATGTATTTTCCTCCAGCGGTTGTTTTTTCTTTTTCCCGTATCCCTTTACCGAGGGGCGAGATGAGTACTTTTGCCATTATTTGATCTCCTCTCTATTCTTTCATGACATGCCCCCACCATCTCCCTATACTTGATGGGGGCACGGGTAAATTCTCTCAAACAAAAGCTTCTTTTGAAAAAATGAAGGAAACGCTTTAACGCTTAACAGAGATTATTATTTTTCTTGTCGATATATTTTTTTCAACTGATCCGCAAGGGCAGTGTTTATACTTTGAGTCCGATCGTTTACTTTGTGTTTATTGGAACAGTTTGATGGATTTTTCTTTTTTGTTTTGTACGACTGGTGATTATTTTTTTGCTTGCTTTGACGTTGCTCTTTTTCGTTATTGAGCAGCGATTGAACAGTCGGTAATACGAGGGTTTTTTTATAATTATTTAAAGGCATGTAATTCATTTTACTATGCGGAAGCGGCGACCAGTCTTTCATTTTCAAGAAAATCCTAACACTTTCCTGCTGTTCAATATCAATGCCGAATGTTTTTTGTACATATTGCTTATACTTTTCAATGTAATCAGTCGGCGAAACGAGCTTCATCTTTAAATCGAAAAAGGTGGATAAATGATATAAGCTCGCCTCATTTTTGTAAACGAAAACGGAGAAATGATCAAAGGCAACGATGCCGTAACCATACGGCTTACCCATACCCATTTGATGGTATTTCGGTCCTTGAAGGGACCAGAGCAACAGTCCCAGTTCATCTTCATAAAGCTGGTCAAAACGAATTTTTGCCCTAAATGTCGTTCCTTTTCGTAACAAATGAAGTTTCTGTAAAACGTTTTTATTTTCAGAACTTTGACTTTTTTGTTCTGTTTTCAGCCAATATTGTTTTAACCCCCGCAGTTCAGCGGAATCATCATTATAAGTCCAGCGAATTTTGGAATCAGGCTGTTTTAAATACATGCCGATCGCCGAAGCTCGGGGCTGTCCTAAAATGACATCCACCGTTTCCTCTCCGCTTTCCGACATCACCTTCGCATTGAGAAATGACAGTCTTGAAGCGTAACTTTTCTCTTCTGAATCTTCTTGAGAAGATTCAGGCATCACTTGTTGAGTAAAGCCGAATAACGCCTTTGCATAATCAATGGCTACATCCGTCTTTTGCAAATGTTTAGGCAGCAACTTTTTGGTTGACCAGTTATACTTTAGTCGCAAATAAGGGCTAAAACCAAAATATACGCGACTATTCAAATAAATATAAAAACACGGCTTCGCATGTTCAATCCCCTTTTTGTCCGGCAATTTAAAGAATTCTTTTTTCTTCTCGTCATTTTCAAATTTTTTGCTACGAAACTCATAATCAGCTTGATACGCCTTTACATCTGCCGGATCAATTTTGATGGGAGTTGCTTCTTTGTCAATGTCATTGATCACATAAGCGGTTTTTTTATTTTTCATAGTCCCTGAAAAAATCAATTTGCCGTCAAATGCTAATTTTTCCTTTTTCGATGTATCGAGGCGAACCACTTTTCCATTTTTATCGACTGAAAAACTAACATTACAAATTTGGAATCCTTCTTTGATCTTCTTTCTTAAAAACGGAAAACTACTTTGGTGGCATTTATAATACGTAAAACCCTTCCTTCCCCCGTCCGATCTCGCCTGATAGATGACATATTGGCCGTCGCTTTCTTTGACGATATAACCCGCTCGAACATTTCTTGCGCCATGATCCTCTCTATCTGTTTCATTCCCTGAAAAGCCAAGAATACTGCGATATTCTTTTCGCACATGTTTATTCCCAGCAACAGAACGGTAGTAAAACGATTCATCTTCAATTTGTTCCGCCCAGTTGCTTAATGAAAGGACGCTAAGGGTTTGGCGAATCAAGCCCCTTAACGATGATCCGGGAATTTCATACTTCCCGTCCACATTTTTCACAAAATACCTAGGCTCATTTTCCTTGCTTCGATCGGTGCCGTCAGCCACTAGTACGGGAGTTTGAGCAGTGATGTCAAACTCGATTTCCCCGGATAACAAGCCTTTGCCGCTGTTATTACCATCATGACTAGGTAAATCGTCATATCGTGCGTACCGAGAAATAATTCGCTCTGGAAACGGAACAAAGTTATAAGGCGCATAAGCTTCTTCATTCATGATCATAACCACCTCTTTCTCTACTTGAAATTAATCGGGCAAGAATAAGCGATGTAAGCTTGACCGTCTTCATCCCATGCGATTGTTTGGTGAATAATTAGTTTTGTTTTTTTGATTTTTTGTCTGATATGTTTGGATAGATAGTGCTCAACTTCCATTTTTTCCTCTTCTTTAAGCACGGACGGATCATAAGCAGTGCACATCCATTCATCATCCCGTTGCCAAATATGCCACGAGCGCTTGCCGTCAAACGCCCACGCCTCATAAAGGGTTTGCAGGTTTAAAGGTTTTAATAACTTCTCTATTTGCAACTCACTATGATAATAGACAAGAGTATAAGCGTCCGCTGTGACCTCTTTCGGCCAATAAAGTTTATCGCCTTCATTTACAAGAACTGTCGTTTCAAATGGCAAATGTGCCATTTCCATTTCACACCTCCACTGATTCTTTTGCGTGATCAAGCGCCTTTTGCAAATTCTCTAACCAATGGGATTCGTCCTTTATTTGTTTGTCCTTAAAGTTAAACAAAACGTTACCGTCAGCGAATTGGACATGGATGCTGGAAATATCCAAATACCCCCAACCAATCGATGCGCCGCTTCCCACTGTCAATTGCTGCATGCCAAGATCCCGCAAAGCAAACAACAACAATGCCAATACAACTTTATCTTCCGTTGTCATTTCTCCCCCTTTTTTTAGGCGGTAAGTCAAAATTGTTGTAAAAGACCCTTGAACGGTTTTCATGTCCAACAAAGCACCGTTTTTGACACCGCCTGTTAGCGGATTAATTTGGATCCGGTAATACGTCTTTGACTTTTCCTGTTCCAAAAACGTGTCTTCTAACAAAAGATTTCCGCTTCTTTTTGTATGCTCTTGACTGTCCGTTCCAAAAAGTTGCGCTACGTATGTTTCTTTATCTTTCAACTGCATGATGTTTGCAATCCGCTGGATGCGATGACGCAAAACACCCTTAAAGCTAGAAGCAGGAATAATCGCCCGTTCATTTCCATCTTTATCTATTTTCATATAGACCCGATCGGCTTGATCACTATCAAAAGTATTTTGTCCGGCAACTAAAAGAGGGGCTGCTGTTTGACCTTTGATGATAAAACGGATAAACCCTCGATTTCCATCATTTTTTTTAGGCGACCAAGCTGTTTTCTTTTTCGTTTTGTTCACGTAATCGAACAAGTCTTGCTGTTTTGAACAATCATAATGAACAAAATGTCCGTTGACGATAGAAACTTTGCCTCCACCTATGGATTTATCAGCCCCTATGCGGATCGTCCCCTCATTTAACGCCGCGAGCATGTCTTCCACAACATCTTTGTCCGCTTCACACGATGTTTTTAACACGAGCATCACTGTAAAAACAGAACCAGAAGAAACGGTCACTCTCTCAAACAATCCTGATTGAACCGTTTTAGATTTACCATCTAACGCAATTCTCGGCTGCACAAAATACGACTGAGATGTTCTGCAAACACCGTCGCTAAAGATAAGTCGACTTGGTCTCAGTTCATCCCCTATTTTTCCAAATAATTCATTCGCCACATCACTACCAAACGCTTGCTCAACGTAAGATCGACACGCGCCAGCCAATGACGTCCCCGGAAGAAATGGCTTTCCAGCGGCATCCAATAATAAGTCGCCCTCATTATCGCCGATTCTTAACGGCGATTCGGCTCTCAATTCAAAGTTCCACTCAAACACGTGCTGCATGTTGATGCTCCACCTCCCTTTTTTCATTTTTGCTGCGAATGACTTGACGAATCAGTAATTCTAACGCGCGCATGTTCCATTCTGCATAATTCACTTCCACTTGTTCTGCAAGCCTTTGATCAACTTCCCACTTTTGGTCAATTAATTCTAAAATAAAATCTTTTAATTTTTTGTTGCCAACACGCACCCCGTCAAAACTAAGCTTCGATTTAGCCTTTAATCGACGGCTTGTATCTTCCCAAAATTTTTCCCAATAAGTTTTAAGAAAACGAGACGTTCTTTTCTCTTTCGGTTGATGTAAAAACTGTGATGAGTGTTGTAGCAATTTTCCCCATTGAGAGCTTGTCAAATGGTCAGCACCAGTTAACTCCCTTTTCCACTCAGACACTTTCATCCTCATGAAATGGGTTAACATTTCCCTCAATAATCCTTCTTTCAATCGCAATAGCTGTGATCCGTCTTGCTCCTCAATCTTCTGTAAAGGTATAGGCATCCGCACTTCTTCCTTCGCTTCTTTTAAGTAATGATAAGACCAACCCGGCAAAATCATTAAGCGGCCGAAGCCTTCATTTCTCCTTTCTCCAACCCCCCGTTCAGTTAAAGCCATTAACTTGTTGACATCGATCTTTCCCGACTTGACTTCATAATGATAAACCGATCCCGCCTTTACGGCACGAATCATCGGTTGATACGCTTGCCATTGTGAAATATATCCGCCAGTCAATTGCGTCTGCACCACTTGGTTTTTTAACTCAAGGGAAACTCCCAGCTGTTCGCCCAACCACTTGTCATCTAAAGCACTCACCAGTTGTCCAAATTCGTTTCTAATAATCCAATCGGATGTAGCAAGGACATACAGTTCTTGAGATCCGGCCAAATCATCTATATGCACCCACCGCTGCTCAGGATGATCGTTTGCAAACCCGACACGGATGATACAGCGTCCATAGCCGCTGTTTCGTGCCCCTCCAATCCATACGGTTAATTCTTTTTGCTTACAAAGCCAATCGACAAACGGATCACTTTCTTTAACAGAAACAATCGCTTCAAATGTTTGCTTCGGACTAATCGCTTCATAACGGTAAAGATGGCGTTTATCCGCATCATTGCGATTGCCGTTAATGCTCATATGTAAAGAAGATGTCGTTTTCACTGTTTGTCCAGTCAACTGTTGATTTGACTCTAAAAGCATGGCATCTCTTTTGATCTTTACAGGTGAATCTGAACGAATCAAATTCATCTCCTTTTCATCCATAGCATTGTACACTCGTCGAGGATTGGTCGTTTTCTTCTTCGATTCTTCCTTCGTTTCAAACAAATGTTGAGCAAAAGGAAGACTCCGTTCCCCGTTGATTTTTATATAACCATTCCAAAACTGCACTTTGCGATGGTCAAAAATCACTCTCGTATCGAGCTTCTCCGGCGACATACCTGTTGCCTGTAAATAAGTGTGAACAAGGGCCCCCCGCAACACATAACCGGGAATGTAATGGAGCGCGTGGGTAGAATCGCTAGTACCAAGAATGTGGCTAATCTTTAGCGGTTCGCAAACATCGATCGTCAAAGTCAAGTACGGATGACTGAAACCAACTTTTGAAGCGGCGCGTGCTTCTATCTTGTCCATCCCTCTATGCCAATGCAACGTGCAGCGAACGTGACCTTTGCCACGATGGCGCATTATCCCCACATATCGCACCAACTTAACGGCCACCTCTAACAACTCTTTCTCCTCGTCGTTAAGCGTTCCTTGAGTAAAAACCGGCGCATAAAATCGATAACCCGGAAAAACAGCACGAACTTGCCGCAACGAACCGTTCTTCGCTGTACCCGTTTCGTCATCAAGGCTTGTCATTGACCGTACCGTTGTCAGCGCACGCAACACTTGCTTGCGATCAATGCCATTTTCCATCACAAAATCGTATAAATGTTGGCTTAATTTCGCATCGCCAAAACGTAAACTTGAATGATTATGTCTGTGAATCGTGCGATCGGACGAATCAGGACTTCCAAATAATTTGTCTAACGCCCTTTTAGCCTTTGTTGAATCTTCAAACTGCGATAGCTTGCTTACATACCAATCAGCCTGTTCTCGCAACACTCCTTTTAACGTTCGGCCGGCATAATAAGGAAACCCATATTCATCCGTTTGCAAATCGATATCGACCGTCCCCGCTTGATTGCTATTGCCGCCAAACACGGTTTCTGACAACAATTCGATTTCCACTGTTGCAATATGATTCACCCTTCTTTCACCTCACTTAACGGGATAAAATAATCCATTACTTCCAAGGCATCATAGTAATAAGCAACAAGCTTTTCTTTTTTGTCATCTTCCGTCCCATAGACCGAAAATCCATCTTTCGGCGCTAAAAACAACTGATTGGGTCCAATGTCAAATTGTTGTTGAATTTTCCACTGCTCCACCGCTTCTACCCCTTGATGATAAACATCTAGCAGTGCTTTCCATTTGGAGCGAGGGTTTTCCATTTCGCCATTAACAATGACGTTCATGGCATTTAAAAAAGAGAATTGGTAGCTGGCATGATGGCGGATTTTATCGGTTTGTCTTTGCAAATAATAAGGGCGCTGCAACAAGTAACTGCCATCTTCGTTTTCATATAACGATCGGCGCATTAAATCAATGTCAAACTGAAAGTCACCGTCTTTGACAAGATGCCAATCAATTAAAGACGTGTCATACGGTCTTTCCTTCGTTCCCATTCCGAGTTTTTCCCAATTTTCCGAATCGGTTTTTAGCCTTTTTTTCGCATTGGAACATAATTGTTCCGACAATTCATAAGCAAGCCAAAAAGGAAACTTATGTTTGACGATAGCAACACCGGCGCAAGCTTCAAAACTTTGTTTTTCGTTTTGTTCTTGTAAGTATTGAATAAATAGACGGGCACACTCAATTCCTAACTGTCCATATGTAATAAAACAAATATCATCTCCCGCTGCGACAATGGGGCGAAGGGGGACGGTACGTTTTAAATTTTCATCATTTGAGGCATCCTCAGTTCCATAAATGACGCTTGCCCAACGATCATAATCATTCATCAGGTGATGAATCATTTTTTTAAACGCTTGTTTGTATGCATCATCAATCTCTTTTGTAAACGCCTTATATTGATTGATATAATCATCGTTGGATTCAAACGTTTGCTTTAAAAAACTTCCCACTTTGACACCCATGGCATTTCCATCAATATGGACAATCGCCACATAACTTTTCGCCTGATCACTTTTTTGTTGATGAAAAACACTTTCTAATTTTTTTTGATCTAAAAATGAAAAAGTTTCGCTGTTTATCTGTTTATTTAAGTCTTCCAACAAATGCTTCTCAAAAATTGTGTCTCGTGTCTCTCTTCCCATTCTTTCTTTTATTACTAACTCCCTCGCACGCGGGACTTGTGTTTTCATATCTTTATCAAAACTTAATGCACTGGCCGGCAGACCACTATCCGAACAAATGAAATGAATCCCCCACGACAGTTGCTGCACCGCTTGAGAGCGCTTGTTTTTTTTATCCGCCAACGCATCGCGCATTTGAGTAAAAACGCCTTTTTTAACCAATTGACCTTGTTCATTCTTTTTGTCGTACAAGATGTCATTTTCCCAATCGATGCTTTTGGTCACTAAAAATATCTCAATTCCCGGAAAATACTTCAGCGTTCCGCAAGTCAAATGTTTCGCAAACCGCCTCGCATCTTCTTCTTGATCAAAAACGAATACCGCATTCCCGCCACCAACAATTTTTTCCTGTACATTTGGCAATTGAATTTTCACATCTTTAAATAATTGATGGGGCTCTTCCGTTAACTGACGAATGATCGTCGATGCCCCTATATTTTCGATCAATCTGTTTGTGCGAAAAATATAGTTTTGCTTCTGGGAAATTTCATACATCACCAATGTTTTTCGTCCCATGTCAACAACGACCTCCCTTTGTGTATAAAAAAACACCATCAACGATGGCGTTTTAGAGCTTTTGTCGGGCTAACACGTTCATTTCATCAAAAAACGGAGCCAAATTATCTATAAGGTCCGTTAACTCCTTGCTTAACTGATCATAATGAATATCTTCTTTATGTGCCATCTCAGCATGATTGATATTATTTCGGCGTTGGTTAATGAGATCGAGCTTCTTTATATGTTCCACATATTGTTCAAGAAACGAAACAATTCCTTCCATTTCTTTTCGTTGGCTTTCAGTCGGTTCCTTGCTGCCAACATGCCATTGACTTTGATCTATTTTTTTAGAAACAATATTGATGCAACTGCTGACCATATTTCGTTTTTCTTTATCATGGGGATCAAAGCCATTAGCCAAACAAACTGCCGTTAACATATTTTCTTGAAGCAACGTAAACGCTTGTTGCACTAACTGATGTTCCGCGCACCATTTCGTTGCTACGAACGTATCCATAATGATGTTTTGACCTTCAAATTCGGAAATTTTGTCGTGAATTTTATCCAACAATACACCCAACGGCTTAAACTTTTCGATTTCCAACCCTCTAACGTCATCCAACGTTTCTCTCAAGCGCCTAATGCTTTCGGGAATTTTTTTCCACGGCATGTTGCCATATTTTGAGAAAACTCATGCAAATGTTTGGAAAGCATTTTCATTTTTTAAGCTTCTTCATCTCTGCCTTTTGTTTCTTCTAAAATCGGTGATGCTTGATTCATTGTTAATTGCAGAATTAAAGACGTATCCCCAGCCCGCAAAAAGCTGTCCACTCCGTTCATCCAATCTAAAAGCGTCACCATGTTCGTAACGTCAACAATCGGCACAAGACGCTGTTCCGGTGGCATTTTTTCTACTTCTTGCGGTGAACCCAATTGTTCAAAGATACCATAAACGATCTTGCCGATCGTTGCATTTTTCACTAACCGAGCATAATTCAAAACGATGAGAACAATGAACGGAATTGAACGGAAGCTGTGGGTGATATCAAAATAAATTTCATCTCCTTCATGAATTTCTTGAAGTACTGCATCAAAAAGCCGCCATCTCACTGCTTCATCTTGCGAACTTTCTATTTCCACAATTCGGACTTTAGCCTGAGGGCAATTCGTCGAAAAGCAGAAGACAAACCCTCAAGAGGTTCTCCTTTTTTGTTTTTTGAATCTTCCCAATTCTTTTCTTTTGCTTTCTTGGTTAAAAAACCACCACCTCCATATCGCCGTCATCTTTCATTAACTCATAGATGGCGGTTTGCACAAAACGCGTATACGTTGAACGTTTATTTTCATACGTGTAATAACAAGGTTGATACTCCGAAAGTCCCAAAAACGTCTACAACCGTTTACTAGGCATTTTTCCCCACCTCGTTTTTTTTAGTTTTTTCATAGTTTTCTTAACGTCTAACCTGAATCCGTGACATGGCGTTTATCTTTATTCATTTTAATAAATTTTTTGTATTTGTTGTACAACTGTTTCGGTCTTTTTGGTAGGTTTGAAGTTTCGTTATTCTGTTCATCTCTACTAAAGAGTGTAAAACGGCTCCGTATATTCTTTTGAAAGTAGGATAATATGGGCTGTTATTTCCAAAATTCAAATACAACCTTCGCGAATACCAAACCATTTTAGATTTAAGCAGTATTAGATTTTGAATAACGGTTGTCGCTCTTCGACGAAAAACGTTCTTTTTCACGGTTGCATCATGTAACTTAAAGCTTTCTTGCCCAATGAACTGAAAATAACCAAGCAAGATCAATTCATTTGTCGAAAACTTACCAGACGGTCACCGTTCTAAATCTATGTCTGTTTTCAACTCACTATGAAATTGTCCACATGTTCCATATGCATGATAGAGATCCATGATTTCCTCTGGCTCAATCTCCATAGGTCCAGTAATTAATATCAGGAGCGTAAAGGATTTAGATGATTTTATCAATCGTTCGTTCCACAACTTTGTTAGCTTGCCGAAGAGGCTTCTTCATTCCTTTGTCTGTTACGGGAACAGAGCTATAAAAGATACGTTTCCCATCACGCGTAGGAACTTGTTTCCCGATTTGCTCGGCAATCGATAGCCATGTTTCAGGTTTTTCACGTCGTGGGTTTCGTTTCATAATATGATGGACGTTTTCTTTTTTACACTCTTTTAAAGAGTAGATGCTATCATTTCCACCATACAAACGAACAAGAAATGGAATGTCTGTCAGTTGTTTTGAAAAGTAAATAGATTCTTAGAGGAAGGTATCTGTGGTCTTTGAATGTGCTTTTTTCCATCACATAATTTAACGTTGACGACATCCCTTTCTTGTCCAAGATAGGCAAGTTTGGCACAACAGGGGAATCAAACTGTTTAAGCAACGAGACAGGTATTTTAATATAATGGACTGCCGTCCACCTACTTTCGCTGTTTGATCTAAGAGTTGTCGTAAAGTTACACTGGTGAGAACAGATTGCACGCCTAGTACACGATGGACGAATGGGGAATCTCGAAATGTCTCGATATCTTCTTTACTTTGACAGAGAATACCGATATAGGAAGTCATCACCTCTCCATTCGTCATAGAAGGTGAAGATTTTATGTTAGTAACTTTTAAGTTTGAAAAGCGCTTGGATAGTTTGGTTTTCGAGAAAAGTAAACCAATTAAACCTAACCCTGAATGAGTGGATAGGGTTTCATCAGAGTCTTCTAGTATAAATTTTACCATTGTCATAATGCACCTACCTGGTGAAGAGATTTCATGGATCCAAAAGGATGCCTAAACCTATTATAACAAGGTTAGTTAGTGCGATTTTAATCACGGATTCAGGATCTAAATTTAATAGATAAAAATAGATACATATTACTATTCCACCTTTCCTAACAAATTCCTGCATTATTATTGAAATTTCTACATTTTTTAAATTAATTACATATTTTGTCTCATCACCATATTCTGTGATGTTCACACAATTCCGGAAATAAGTTAGCGAGATTGATACTCAATCTAGAGTAGCTCCTTCGTCAGCTTGCAGACCACTAAGTGGGTAGATGGAAGCGGTCAAGTGCTTTCCTTGACGGATTCCATTCTACCAACTACAATGCGGAAAGCTGATGAAGGGCATGGTTAAGCAACCTGATTTTTATAAGT